>CAZMRK010000202.1:0-18438 GCA_964568355.1 uncultured Solibacteraceae bacterium
CTTTTCCAGCGGCGGCTGCTACGCAAGGAACTGGCGCGGTGGAACTCGCGGTTCGACTGGCAACGGCGGATGCTCTTCACCGAACATCATCTGAGCCATGCGGCCAGCGCATTCTTCCCCTCCCCATTCGACGAAGCGGTGGTGCTGACCATGGACGGCGTGGGCGAATGGGCTACGACATCGGTGGCGGCAGGAAAGGGGAACAATCTCCAGATCCTGCGTGAGATCCACTTTCCGCACTCGCTCGGACTGCTCTACTCGGCTTTTACGTACTACACCGGATTCAAAGTGAATTCCGGGGAATACAAGCTGATGGGACTCGCGCCTTACGGGCAGCCGCGCTATCGAGGCGTGATTACCGACCAATTGATCGATATCAAGCCGGACGGTTCATTTCGGTTGAACCTGCGATATTTCGACTACTGTTGCGGCTTGAGAATGACGAATCAGGCATTCGATGAGCTGTTCGGGGGGCCGCCGCGGAAGCCTTCGGAGCCAGTCGAGCAGCGTCACATGGATGTGGCCGCTTCCATACAGTCGGTTCTCGATGAGGTCGTGCTCGCGATGACACGCTCGCTGGCGAGCGAGACCGGCGCCCGGAACCTGTGCCTGGCCGGGGGAGTCGCGCTGAATTGTGTGACCAACGGAAGAGTTTTGCGGGATGGCCGGTTCGAACGGATTTGGATCCAGCCGGCCGCCGGAGACGCCGGAGGCGCGCTGGGCGCAGCCTTGGCCGCCTATCATCTTTTTCAAGCCCAGCCCAGGGCTGCCGGTCCGGGCGACGCCATGCAGGGATCCTACCTGGGGCCGGCGTTCGAACAGGGAGAAATCGAGCGGCACCTCTCCGAGGCTGGAGCAAAGTTTTCCATCGTGGACGATTCCTGCCTGGTGAAGCAATGTGCCGGCGCGCTGGCCGAAGGGAAGGCGCTGGGATGGTTTCAGGGACGGATGGAGTTTGGGCCGCGAGCCCTGGGAGCGCGCTCGATTCTTGCCGCCGCCCGCTCGCCATCCATGCAGTCGGTCTTGAATCGCAAGGTGAAATTCCGCGAATCGTTCCGGCCCTTTGCCCCGGCGGTGCTGCGCGAAGACGTCTCAGACTGGTTTCAGATCGAGGTGGATAGCCCTTATATGCTGCTGACGGCTGATGTGGCGGAGCATCTTCGCTGCGAGCTTAGGCCGGAGGAGCAGAACCTGTCTGGCATCGAGAAGCTGGACTGTGCGAGATCCAGGATCCCGGCGGTGACGCACGTGGACTACTCGGCGCGGATCCAGACGGTGCATCGCGAAACGAATCCTCGTTTTCACGCGCTGATCCAAGAGTTCAAAGAGCGCACGGGCTGCCCGGTGATCGTCAATACCAGCTTTAACGTCCGGGGCGAACCGATCGTGTGCACGCCGGAGGAAGCCTTCCGGTGCTTCATGGGAACCGGGCTGGATATGCTGGCTGTGGAAAACTGCCTGCTTTGGAAAGATCAGCAGAATCCAGAGCAGCGACGCGATCAGGCAACGGCCTTCGAACCTGACTAACTTCGCTATATCATCCTATTGGCCGGACGGCCAAGCCCGCGCGAATTGACAGAGTGTCCACGTATAGGGTACTTTCAGACCCACTCGGAGGATTGTGGATGCTCTCTCGATTGCTTGCGATACTTCTGTTGTCGGGCGCCTGCGGCCCGTTACTTTTTTCACAAATCACGACCGCGACGATTGTCGGCACGGTTCGCGATTCCTCCGGGGCGGTTATCGCCAAGGCCGATATCGAGGCACGCGCCGTCGCCACCAATCTCGTGCGGGCGATGCTGACTGACGGCGAAGGAAACTACATTCTGACTAACTTGCCAGTCGGCGAATACGAAGTTACGGCTTCGGCGGCCGGATTTAAGAAAGAAATCCAGCAAGGGATTATCCTGCAAGTCCGGCAGGTGGCGCGCATCGATATTGTGTTGCAGCCCGGCAATGTTTCGGAATCGGTTCATGTGGTGGCCGCAGCACCCTTGATCAATACGGAGGATGGGGTCTTCGGCGATGTGATCGAAAATCGCCGCGTGGTCGAACTGCCTCTGAACGGCCGAAACTTCAATACGCTGGCTCTGCTGACGCCGAACATCCAGAACGGCATCCCCGGCGGAGCCACGCTGCAAAGTTTTCTGGCCGGTGGCGTAGGGGTATGGGCCCATGGCAGCCGCGACACGGACAACGAGTGGAACCTCGACGGCGCCACCATGAGTGTCGGCTTCTATAACTGGAACTCGTTCAATCCCTCCATCGACGCCATCCAGGAGTTCAAGATGCAGACGGGAAACTACTCGGCAGAGTTCGGGTTTCAATCGGGGGCGAACGTCAACATCATCACCAAGTCGGGCACAAACTCCTTTCACGGGACGCTGTTCAATTTTCTGCGCAATGACAAGATGGACGCGCGGGGCTTCTTCCCGACCGCAAAGCCGACGCTGCGCCAGAATCAGTTTGGGGGAACTGTCGGCGGACCGGTTCTTATCCCGAAGCTGTATAACGGAAAGAATCGCACCTTCTTCTTCTCGAACTATGAAGGGCTGCGTATCCGGCAGCAGTCGTTCGGGCGTTTCATTGTTCCCACAGAAGCCCAGCGCGGCGGCGACTTGAGCCATACCTTCGGAGGCGCATCCCAGACAGCCACGATTGTCGATCCCTCCAGCGGGACTCCGTTCCCGGGCAATGTGATCCCCGCCAACCGCATTGCCAGCCAGGCACAGAAGATTCTCGGCTACTTCCCGAGCGAAAATGCGCCGGGTGCTCTCTTCAACTTCCAGGTATTGGCGCCAGTCCCCACGCAGACCAACTCCACCATTCAGAAGATTGACCATCGTTTCAGCGACAAGGACTCCATCTTCGCGCGCGGCGCTTATGACAACCGCCTGCGACCGGATCCGGAGTACTTTCCGGGCTTCGTCCGCACAACTGGTTTGAAGGCCTATAACGTAACGGCTCATTGGACTCGCATCTGGTCGCCGACCGTCATTCAGGATGTGCAGATCGCCTACAATCGCAGCTTCATTTTCCAATCAGACCCGCGCGAGAACACCGATTTCAGTATTTTGAACGCCCTGGGCATTCCCGCAATTCCCGCAGCCAAGCAGACCAACGGCTTTCCTTTGATCGCCATTGCAGGGTATTCGTCGATCGGCGACATGACCAATGATCCGCTTATCCAACCGGATGAGGTCTACCAGCTCCTGTACAACCTCTCGGTCAATCATGGACGCCACCACTTCAAGACCGGACTCGACCTGCGGCGGGTTCGGTCGGACCGGTTGCAAGGCCTCACCGTTCGCGGTCAATTCAATTTTGATGACAACAACCCAGTCGGCTCCGGCAGCGCCATGGCCGACTTTCTGCTGGGACTGCCGTCCCAATCGAGTGTCGGCGACCGCGCCTGGACGATTCGCATGCGACAGCATCGCATCGGCGTCTATGTTCAGGATGACTGGCAGATTTCGCCGCGCCTGACGCTCAACCTGGGGCTGAGGTGGGAGCCGACCACACCGGTTCACGACCATAGCGGCGAAGTTACCGGTTTTGATTTCGTCAACGGCAGGCCGATTCCCATGACTGCCGGGCAGCCGTTCTATCCCAGCGACTATAACAACGTGGCGCCCCGCATCTCATTCGCTTTTCGCCCATTCCGGAACGACAAGACGGTGATTCGCGGGGGCTACGGAATTTACTACAACTCCACGATGAACCTGGCGCTATTCCGTCTGGGCAGCAACCCTCCCTGGGCCAACATCAGCAACTACTACGCCAATAGAGGCGCTCCGCTGATCAGTTTCGATAATCCCTTTCCGCAGGGCGCGGCGGGCGCTGCCCCTCCGCCGAACTATGGTGCTCTGGTACCCGATTTCAAAGTCGGCTATTCCCAGTTGCGATCCTTTCACCTGGCCCAGGAGATTACCGCGAACAATGCCGTGGAGTTCGGCTACGTGGGCACTTTCGCGCTGGGAGGCGACCGAGGAGTGAGTGTGAACGACGCGCCGCCGGGACCTGGCCCGATCCAGGATCGCCGTCCTTTCCCACAGTATGGAGTGTTGACGCAGGTTCGCTCCGATTCCAAGACCTTCTACAATGCCGGCACGGCCAAGTTCACCCGGCGGTTCAGCAAAGGATTGACCGCCCTGAGTTCTTTCACCTTTTCCCGCAGCATCGACCAGGCGTTCTCTTCGGTCGCCGGCAATCCCACAGGCGGGGCGGTTTCCCAGGACTATCACAACCTTTCGCAGCGGGGCCTTTCCGGGTCCCATCGCAAGTTCGTCTGGGTAACCAGCGCAATTTACGACATTCCCTATCGCGGCAGAGGCATCGCCGGACAGATTCTGGGTGGATGGCAGGCGAGCACCATTTCCACGGTACAGTCAGGCGGCGCGTTCAATGTGACGGAACTGGGCGGCACGGCGCGCCTCAACACAGGATCGGCGCAGTACCCCAACCGAATCAGCGACGGAAACCTGCCCGGTTCCGAACGCACGATCAACCGCTGGTTTGATACGGGCGCGTTTGTCTTCGCTCCCATGTACACTTTCGGCAACTCCGAGACAAGGACCTTGATTATGCCCGGCCTGTTCAATATCGATTTCAATCTGAAGAAGGCCTTTCGCTTTTCGGAAAACAGGCAGCTAGAGTTTCGGGCGGAGTTCTTCAACGTCTTGAACCACACGAATTTCGACATGCCCGGCAACACCCTGGGCTCTCCTACTTTCGGCGTCATCTCCCAGGCCGAGCCGGCACGGATTTCGCAAATGAGCCTGAAATTCGTATTCTAGTGAGGCGAGGCTTAGCGCACGAGGGAATGGGACTGGGTAGATTCCGACTGATCCGATACGTTCTGGCGGCGGTTCTGTTTGCGATTCCGGCACTTGCGGAACAGGCGCTTCCTTCCCTCGCGCCCTCGGTCAAATCGGTGTTTCCGCACGGTATCCGCAAGGGAACAGCCGCCGAGGTGGTGCTCAAAGGAGAGCATCTGGAGGGCACGCACACGGTCCATTTCGCCGGTTCCGGGGTCCAGGCGACGGTTCTTTCCGCCACGCGCAGCCGCGCGCGCGTGCGGGTCACGGCTGGGCCGGATGCCGAAGTGGGTACCCGCGATTTTCGCCTGGTGACGCCGCGGGGGAGCTACGTAGGCGTCTTCGATATCGGCTCGCTTGACGAGACCCGCGAGGCGGAGCCGAATGACGATCCGCGGAAGCCGCAACGGATCACTCTGCCATGCACCGTCAACGGCGTGATCGAAAACGAGGATTGGGACCACTTTGCTTTCCATGCGGCCGGCGGCGAAACACTGGCTTTCGAAGTAATGGCAACACGAAACGGCTCGCGCCTGGATGCCGATCTCGCAATCCTGGATGCGCAGGGCCGTGAACTGGCCTGGAACGATGACCATTACATCTTCGGCGACCCACGCGTGGAGTATCGCTTCCCCAAGGACGGCGATTACGTGGTGCGCGTCGGATCGTTAGCGGGTGGTCCGATGGCCGACTATCGCCTCATTGCGGGTCGCGTCCCCTACCTTTCGCACACCCTGCCGGCGGGCGTCGAACGCGGCAAGCCTTCCGAGATCACCATCTACGGCTCCTTCCTGGAGAACGTCACCGAAGTCTGGCTTGGTAGTTTTCGTGTTCCGGGCAAAATTCTGAGCAGGACGGCGGCTTCTTTGCGCGTTTCCGTGCGGGTTCCTCCGACGACGACGCTGGGAGAACAGCACCTGCACGTCGCAAGCGGCGGACTCGAGGCGCCGGTTCCGGCAGCCGTGCTGATCGGCGAGATTGAGGAAATCACCGTTACAGGCAATCCCGCAACGCCCACAGAGGCGATTCCTATCCGGACTCCAGCCGTGGTCAACGGAGCGATCTCCCGGCCCGACCAGAGCCAGTATTTCTCCTTCCACGCGGAGGCAGGGCAGCGCTTCGAATTCCGTGTGGATTCGATGCACTTGGGCTATTCGTTGGACCCGGTAATTACCCTGTTCGATCCTTCCGGAAAGCGGTTGGCAGCCGCAGATGATCCGGGCATCGATGAGCGCACGGACGAATATCAACTGGATCCGCGCATGGCTTATCAGTTCCCGCAAACCGGCACCTACTTGGTGGCCGTGCGAGACAGTATGTATCGAGGCAGTCCGGACTTCGTTTACCGGCTTTCCGTTCTGCCGGATGCAACGGATTTTCGTCTGGAGGCCAGAGAGCCGGTGAAAACCGTGTACGCGGGGGAGCAGACGGAACTGCTGCTGCGGGTGCGCCGCTTAGGCGGGTGGGACACTCCGGTCGAAGTGGAGGCCGTGAACCTTCCACCGGGCATCGTTTCCGAGAAAGTCATCGTGCCTGCCAAGGATTCTGTTGTCAAAGATACCTGCGGTGTGGAGCGAACCATCGACGGCACGATCGTACACTTGCCGCTCCGCGTAGAAGGCACGCAGCCCGGTTTGTATCACATCTCAATCCGGGCGCAGGGGCAACGGGGCGGGCAGCGGGTGCAACATATCGCCCGGGTAGATTATGAGCGCTACGCAGCCGGATACTTTTACGGGCCGATGCAGGAACAACAGATGGATCTTTCGGTGGTTGCCGCTCCGAGAGTTTTTCTGACCACGCCCGAGAAGATCGAAGTAGCGCCTGGAGGCAGTGCGCCGCTTCAGATAACGGTCGCGCGCTTCCGGGAAGCGGCGGGCCGTGCGCTTATAATTAGAGCAACTTCGCTTCCGCCAGGGATTCGTCTGGAACCGGTTTCTGTTCCGGCAGAGGCGAAGCAGTTCACCATGCAGGTGGCCGCCGCGCCGGATGCGCGGGAGGGGGAAGCAGCCGTGACCTTGTCCGCCGAAATCGCAGGAGCCGCTCCGCCGGTCGAGCCCTCGTCCGTGCGGGTGCAGATACGCCGCAAGCCCGAGCCCGGCGGAACGGAGAGCCGATGAACTACGTCCGATGTGCAGGGCTGTTCCTTCTTTGCGTCTGCTCCGCCCTGGCGCGAACGGTGGACATCCAGATCTACCCTCCCGTGGTGAAAGTGGAAGCGGGAGGGGCGGCTCAGACTATTCTGGTAGCAGCAACCAACGAAGAAGGAGTGACGAGAGACGTCACCGCGGAGGCCGCGCTGCGAGCCGCCAAGCCCGGAACGGCCCGAGTGAACGGCTCGCACGCCGTCGAGGGCCTTGCCCCAGGGCGGACCGTGCTTGAAGCCGTTTTCGACGGAAACCAGACCAGCATTCCCATAACGGTGGAGCCTTCACGACCGCATCCTTTTAGCTTTGTTAACGACATCGTCCCCATTTTCACCAAGGCCGATTGCGCCAACGCCAATTGTCACGGCTCGGTGCGTGGGCAAAAGGGCTTTAAGCTGTCGCTATTCGGCTACGAGCCGGAACTTGACTACAAGGCCATCACCAAGCTGTCTGATGGGCGGCGCGTGGATCTCAAGAATCCCGAAAACAGCCTGCTTTTGAAGAAGCCGACGTTTCAGGTGCCGCACGGCGGCGGTCTGCGCTTCAAGATCGGATCCCCGGAATATCAAGCCATGCTGGAATGGCTGAAGCGCGGTGCGCCATTCGACCAGCCGGGACTACCGAGAATCACCAGCCTATCTGTTTATCCGCAGCGATGGCGCCTAGTGGGCTTGGGTAGCAAAGTACAGCTCATCGCCGTAGCGGAGTACTCCGACGGTTCGGTTCGCGATGTGACCCACATGGTCCGGTACAGCTCCAACGTCAGCGCCATCGCGTCGGCATCGGAAGCAGGGGTGGTGACCGCCGAATCACAGGGCGAGACCGCAATCATGGTCCGCACCATGGGATTGGCTGCGGCGGTTGAGTTGATGGTCGTCAAAGACCCACCGATGGCGCACTATCCCACCGTCTCCCGAAACAATTACATCGACGAGCACGTATTCGGCAAGTTGCGGCTGATGAATCTGGTGCCCTCCGGTCTTTCGAGCGACGAGGAATTCCTGCGCCGCGTTTACCTGGACGTACTGGGAACGCTGCCCTCGCTTGAAGAAACTCGCGATTTCCTGGCCTCCCACGATCCCGAGAAACGCAGGCGATTGATTGATGCTCTCCTCGATCGTCCGGAGCGGGCCGACGTCTGGGCGATGCGCTTCGCCGACATGTTCCGCGCGGGGTACAACGAGGCCGGGCAGAAGGGAGGAGGCGCCTACTACCGCTGGTTCCGCGACCAGGTGCGACACGACGTGGCCTACGACCAGATGGTGCGCGCCCTTCTGGTCAGCCAGGGCCGGCACGACTTTGAAGGGATCTCCAATTTCTATTTCGTCAGCCGGGAGATCGATCCGGAGGAATCGGCAGTCAACGTCAGCCAGCTACTGCTGGGAGTGCAAATCGAGTGCGCTCGCTGTCACAATCATCCATTCGAGAAGTGGACTCAGGACGACTTCTACGGGTTCGCCGCCTTCTTTGCGCGAGTGGAGCGCAAAGACATGTACCTCAACAATCACAATGCGACGTACCTGAAAGATACCGGCCAGGTCGTTCACCCCAAAACCAAAAAGGTGATGCAACCGAAGTATCTGGATGGTCCGCTCGAAACTGAAGTTCCCGGCGGGGACGTGCGCTATAAGCTGGCGCGCTGGGTCACGTCGCCGCGCAATCCCTTTTTCGCGAAAGCAACGGTGAACCGCGTCTGGAAATTTTACATGGGGCGAGGTCTGGTCGAGCCAGTGGATGATTTCCGCGTTACCAATCCATCTACAAACGATGCATTGCTCGACGCTCTGGCGGCGGATTTTATCGAGAACGGCTACAGCTTGAAAAAGCTGGAGCGGCGCATCCTGAGCTCGCGCGCCTACCAGCTTTCTTCCGAGCCGAATGAAACCAATCGCACCGACCAAACCAACTATTCGCATTTTCTGGTTCGACGACTGATGGCGGAGCAGATTGTTGACGGAATGACAGACGTAACCGGCGTCGCAGAGAAGTTCCCAAGTTTTCCGCTGGGCACCCGAGCCATGAGCATAGGCGTGCTTTCGTTTGCCAAACCGCACTACATGATGAAAGTGTTCGGACGCAATGACCTGCGTGAAGTCATCTGTGAGCGCGATACGAAGCCCAGCATAGCCCAGGTGATGGATCTGGTGAGCGGCGATACCATCCAGCACCAGGTAACCGCGACAGGTGGGTCCCTTGACCGCTGGCTAACGGATCCGGTCCTCAGCGACCGGGAGCTCGTCAGCCGGGTCTATCTTTCCGCATTGCAGCGCCCTCCCGCACCTGAAGAGGTCGAAGCAGCCCTTGCCCCGCTGCGCTCTGCCTCCGATTCGGACCGTGCCGCTCAGCGCCGCCAGGCTTTTCAGGACCTGCTTTGGGCGGTGTTCAACTCCAAGGAATTTCTCTTCCAGCACTGAGGAAACCCGCAATGGATTTTTTCGACCGGCGTTCTTTCTTGAAGATTGGCTCAATCGCGGCATTCCGCTGGACCACGCTCGGCGACGTGCTCGCGATGCGAGCGCAAGCTGCTGCCTCTTCGGGCAACGACATCTCCGTGATCCATCTTTTCCTGACTGGCGGCATGAGCCAGATCGACACCTTCGATCCCAAGCCACAGGCGAAGGCTGAGTTCCGCAGCAAATTCCAGTCGGTCCCTACGTCCGTCCCCGGCGTGCACGTAACCGAGCACCTGCCCCGCAGCGCGAAACTCGCGCACAAGTACACCATCATCCGGAGCATGACGCATAAGACGCCGGTGCACGTTCCCGCGTGCGGACTGATTCTGAGCGGGCACCTGCCGCTATCGAGCATTACGCATCCGTGCCTGGGATCGGTAGTCGCCAAGGAACTCGGCCCACGCAACGAGTTGCCCGCCTTCTGCTCGATTCCCGGTTCGACCGGCTACTGGGAGGGCGCCGGCTATCTGGAACCTCGTTTTAATCCCTTCGATGCCGGTAATCCCAATACGCCTCACTTTCAGGTGCGCGATCTGGAACTGCCGCTGGGTGTGGATTGGGCTCGTATGGACCACCGCCGCTCGCTACTCAAGCTGGCCGACGCCAAGTTCCGAAAGTACGACTCAGTCAACCTGATCGAAAATATGAACTCCTATTATCAGACGGCCTTTGGTCTGATGCAGTCACCGCGAGCCAAGAAGGCTTTCAACATCTCCGAGGAACCCGAGAAACTTCGGGACCGCTACGGCCGTACCTCCACCGGGCAGGGCGCCTTGCTAGCCCGGCGCCTGGTAGAAGCCGGCGTACGCTATGTTACCGTCTCCCGCGGCTTCAATACCTGGGACCACCACGCCAATATCTTCCCGTCCCTCAGCGACAGCTTTTTGCCAGAGCTCGACAATGCTTTTGCCACACTGATCGAAGATCTGGAGGCACGCGGGCTTTTGAAAACCACGCTGGTCATCGTCACTGGAGAGTTTGGGCGCACACCCGAGGTGAACAGCAATAACGGGCGTGATCATTGGGCCAACGTGTTTTCACTGGTTATGGCCGGCGCCGGAGTACCCGGGGGCCAGGTTTGGGGCGCATCAGACGAGAACGGCGCCTACGTTAAGGAAAACCCCGTGGAAGTCCCGGAATTTGTTGCTACGGTCCTCGATAAGGTCGGCGTGGATTACAACAAGCAATACATCAATCCGCTCGGCAGGCCCACCAAGCTCGCCGAGGATCCGGCCAAGCCCCTCAAGTTTCTGTACTCCTGATGTAAGGCTGGTCGGATCACCGCCACCGAAACAGCTTCATCGCCAGGGCAAAGCAGATGATCAGCCAGCCGGCCAACACCCCTAACTGTGGAGCCAACTGAACCATGCTCGCTCCTTGCAGCATGTTCGCACGCAGTGCGTCGATTGCGGCAGTCAGCGGCAAGGCCCGAATGAAGGGCTGAAGCACATCGGGGAATCGCTGCGCGGAGAAGAAGACCCCCGAAAAAATCCACATGGGCAGCATGACCAGATTCATCAGCCCGGAAGCAGCCTCTATGGTCTGCGCTCGCGAGGCGATCAACAGCCCCATCGCGCTGAACGACAGGGATCCGAGCACGCATAACAATATCAAGTCGAACAGAGAGCCGCGAACGGGCACCTGAAACACCAGCGCTCCGAAACCCACGAGCACTCCAACTTCCAATACGAGAAGGGCCAGCCGCGAGAAGAGAAACGACAGCAGGTAATAGTGGCGCGGCATGGGCGTAGCCACCAAGCGCTTGATCAACTTTCTGCGGCGCGCGTCCACGATGGCAAAACCCATGCCCCAGATCGCGCTGCCCATCAAATTCATTCCGAGCAGACCGGGAATCAGGAAATCGATGTAGCGCGAGCCCGCCTCGCGCATGATCTGGTCATTGGAAGCGACCGGATCGGTTCGTCCAGCAGCTTGTTGGACGGCACGATCCGCCAAGAGGCGGGCGGTCCTTCCCTCGGGGTTGGTATCGTCATAGCGGTAAACCACTTCTCCGCCAGGGGCCGAACGCGCCAGCAGGGCCACCTTTCCGGTGCGCAGCGCTTCCTCCGCCGCGGCCGGGGGCAACTGCTGTACATCGAGCAGTTTTTCCTTCCGCAGAGCCTGCGTCAACTCCGGAGTCACCGCAACAATCTTGAGCACCTCGGGAGCCCGATTGCGAAACGCGATACCCAAGCCAGCAGCCAGCAGCACCGGAAATACAAAGACCCAGAACAACGCCTCCGGCTCGCGCACGAATTCGCGAAAGCGTACCAGCGTGAGTTGTACCACGCTACGATCCGCGAAGGACTGTTTTTGCGGCGGCTTCACCGGAGGCTCTGCCAGCCGGACGTCGGTAGCTATTGTCGTCTCACTCATCGCGCAGATTCCGTCCCGTCAAGGTGACGAAAACATCCTCCAGGGTGGCAGAATGGGTCCGCAATTCGGTCAGCGGCACTCCCTGCCGGTTCAACTCTGCGAGCAGGGCCGGAACCGCCCGGTGCAATTCCGAGACCTGCATTCGAACATTGCCATCCTCTGAATGCACCCCCTGAACACCTTCAATTCTTGCGAGAGGTGATGTCTCCAATCGCTTCGAAACGCCACCCGCGGAGAATTCGACCATATGTTCGGCGCCAATCGAAGCAATCAATTCCCGGGGTGTGCCCAGCGCAATCACCTTACCATGATCCATGATCGCCACGCGGTCGCAGAGCCGTTCGGCCTCGTCCATGTAATGAGTGGTCAGGAGGGTGGTGCGGCCCCCCTGTTTGAACCGTTCAATCAGGTCCCAAAGCTGACGGCGAGCCTGCGGGTCGAGTCCGGTGGTCGGCTCGTCCAGGAAAAGAAAGTCCGGATCTCCGACCAGCGCACAAGCCAGCGCCAGCCGTTGCTTTTGGCCACCCGAGAGGCCACCGACCCGCGAGCGCTGCTTCTCCTCCAATTGCACGAGGGCGATAACGTCCGAGACATCCTTGCCCCGGTGGTAGAAGCTGCGGAACATGCGCAGCGTTTCAAGCACCGTGAGTTTGTCAGAAAGCTGCGTCTCCTGAAGCTGGATCCCGAGCCGCTGTCGCAATTGTCCCGGGTGAGAGCGCCAGTTCATCCCGAGCAATTCGACGGTACCTGAATCGGCCGCCGTCAATCCCTCACAGATCTCGATTGTGGTGGTCTTCCCCGCACCGTTCGGGCCCAGCAAGCCGAAACATTCTCCCGGCCACACCGTAAGTTCCAGACCGTCCACAGCTACGACATCCCGGTAGGTCTTGCGCAAGTCGTGCACACGGAGAGCGGGATTGAGTGCGGATTCGGGCATACATTCAGTATCGAGCCATTGCCTCATACTGTCCAGAACTCTTGCGATCCCGTCCAGGCGACCGCCATCTCGGCCATATATTTCCGGCCCTGCCCGTCCCGGAGCCAGAGGCCCTCCTCCCCAAAGAACATTTCCTGCAACCGCAGGGGCGCGTCGGTCTGCGCGAGGGCGCGGCCCAGTACTTCGATTGAAAGCACACTATCGGCCAGCAGCAACGTCTCGGTTCCGGCCGCGCCGTACTGCGCATACGTCTTCTCCGGTACGCGCGTTCGCCGGAGCCAAGCTCGCCATGCAACAAAACGGTCGAATCCCGTACAGTTTCTCAAGCTCTCCGACGTTTCGGCGGGACACCACCAGCGCTCGGGTGCGATCACCGTCCGCCCATCAAGAATCAGACGTGGACTATGTTTCCAAGCAGTTAATTCGCGGGCCAGCGGAGGCTGCGGCGAAAGCAGGCTGGTCCTTCCGGCCTGCCGTCCGAAATCGGCGAACCAACGGCTCCACGGGTCGGCAGCCAGGGTCTCTACCGCGGAATGCAAGACGGGAAATACCGGCCGGCCGGACCGGTGACGTAGACTGACGCCAGAATCCGGATCGAATTCGACTGTCATCCCCTCGATCGGAGCGGCCAGCGGATCGAGTATCTGCGAACCTAAGCGGGGGCGAAGGGCGGCATTGCGCTCGTGCATCCCCCTCACCACTACATCCGCGAGCACGAAACCCTGATTTTCGACCCATGCTTTCGAGTGTTCAAACCAGTTTCGAAACTCTGCGCGGCCGTTCGCCACAAACAAGTGGTGGAAGCGTCCATAGAACGCTCCCCAGTCCGGCGCAACACTTCCGATCCGTGCCGCCATCCCATCGGAAGTCAAACCTGGCACGACCAAAGCTGCTCCCGGCCCCATGGGCTGGACCGGTGCCTTCACGGGAAGGCCGACGCGATGCACGGATTCGCCGGCTACCGGCTCCAGTTCCTCGGTCCATCGCTGCAGCAGGTTGAAGCACCGGTCCGCTAAGTCGGCCGGCCCGATGCCCTCGGCCATTTCTTCCCACGATCCGCGAACCGCTGCCCCCGTCATCGTCTCCCTCGCAGCAGGACCATCCGCCCGTTCGATCGCGACTCCGGCTACTGCCAGAACCGCATCTGCACCCTGACTGGCAGCCATCGAGCGCCTGGCTCCCTCTGCCAGAAGCTCGCCCATCCCCCCACGATCGAATGTCCAATAGCGCTCGAGGGACTGCGTGATCTGGTCCCGCACCGCCGGAGGTACACTGATTTCGAACGGAGCCATCAGATCGAAGACCAGCACGCTGCGATCTTCCGGAAGCGGATTGGCATCATAGCGGGATCGGAGCGCGTTCACGATCCGGCGCGCCTGACCCAGATATCGCCGCAAGCCCTCCGCATCCAGTTCGTTGTATTCCCGCTGCACGCTCGCACAGATGTCTTGTAGTCCGCTGATGGCATCCCGCCACCGTGCCTGTTCCGCAGGCAGCAGGCAGGCGACCAATGCCTCAAGTGCCGCGGCGGCATCCTCGTAGATTCCGTCCCGATCGCATTCCGGCTGTAACAGACCCGTCACATAGAACCGGAGCAGTACTTCCTCCGGAAGGCCGCTTTGTGCCCGCAATCGATCGAAGCTCAGCGGCCCAGACTCACATATGGATTGCCGCAGGCGTGACAAGTCGCCATCCTCGGAGGCACGGGCGAATACCCAGTCGCCGCGGCAGCAATGGGCGTAAACGTACTCTCCCGGAGCGATCTCGGTGAGGGTCGGATTCCAGCGAAGGTAGACCGCGTGCCGGTAGTGCCGCTCGGAACTCGCCGCCGAGAACAAATCGAAAAAGGCATTCACATCCGGCTTGACAAAGACCTTCGCGGTCGCGGTTCGAACGTGAATTGTCTCTCCGTCCTGGCCAGGAACCTCCATCGCAATACCAGCCCAGAGCGAGTTCGGTGTAGCCCGTCCGGCGGCACGCAGAATGTAATTCAGCAGGGTTGCCCGCAGCCGCCAGCTTTCCACGTGTCCTCCGTCCCGAAGCGCCTGCTCCCAGGCATCGCTGGTGCTTGCGCTGGCCACCGCGAGCGCCTTGCGGAAGCTGCTCTCACCCGCGATTTGGACGAGTGCCTTCCATTCGCGATCGAGCGCATTGGTATAGGCACTGCGCAGTTTTTCGAACCGGCAACGCAAAGCCAATCGTTCGGAGTCGTCGGCCAGAAGAAGGGTTCTGGTGGCTTCACCGAGATTTGGAAAACCGGCCAACGCCTCCAGATCCTGGCGGCTTACCGGATCGGTGCTGCGATGCAAGGCGCGGCGCACGCGCAACGCTATGCGGCGCTCTTCACGGTCCAACCTGGGTACATCCTCATGGAGGAGGTCCGACAGCCGGACACGGTGCACCCAAATCTCCTCCTGCCTGGCCAGCGCCTCATCCACCTCGGCGGTGAAGGCGGCGGAGCGGAGCGCTTCGACGGTCTCCATGGGCCAGGAGGCAATCCGGAAAATCAGCGGCGCGAAGGAGCCCCCTGGTGATGTGACCGGAGGGGTTGGTTCATCCGCTTGCTGACACGCGCGGTTCGGCTCCGGCACTGCGCGGTCGGAAAGGAGTGGACCTTGCGGTTGTAGCACTAGTACCGTTCCTCCCGCTGCAAACCCGTACCGGCGATGCAATTCAAACCGCCAGCGCTATAGTGTACGGAAGCGGCAATTATGTCATCGAGCATCAAGACACAACCTACCCCTGTCACAGCCATCGACGAAAAGCTGGCCAAGTTATGTGCAGCCATCGGCCGGAAAGATCGTGCGGCGGAGGTGACGGGCATCTTCGGCGAGATGTGGACCGGCTGCGGGCTGCGTGCGCCCAATGCCGAGCCCCGCTGGTCCGGCCTCACAGATGACAGCACCCCTACGGAGTTCTCCGTAGTCTTCTCCGGCAAGGCAGATCCACGCCTGCGGGTACTATTCGAGCCGCAAGGCGATCCCGCCTCTCCGCAAGCGTACTGGGAAGCCGGCTGCCGCGTGACACGCTGGCTCCGCGAGCGCTGGGGCGCTTCCATCGAACAGGCACTGCAAGTAGAAGATATATTCATCCCCGAAGACCCCAACATGTTTCTGTGCATGGGCCATGCGGTCGAATTCGATGACCAGCCGGCGTTCAAGATGTACTACAACGCCATGTCGAAAGGTCCCGCGAATGCCCGCCAGTGCGTCGACCAGGCCTTCCGCCGCCTGGGCTACACGCGCGCCTGGGACGCTCTCCAGAAGATTTTAGGTCCACAGGATCGCATCGAGCTCTTTGCCCTCGACCTAACACCGGCCACCCGTCTGAAGCTGTATCTGCGACCCATGAATGCCGATCTCGAGCACATCACGCGCCTGTATTCTATCTCGACGACCGCGCAGCCAGAGGACGTCAGCCTGATGTGGGACATTCTGGGAAAACCACGTGTGCCGGAACGCAGCCGCCCGGTCTTTCTGACCTATCAGTTCAACGACGCTGAAGACGAGCGCCCCTCTCGTACCGCGCTCTCGATCCCCCTGTTTCCCGGAGTACCTAGCGATCTGGCTGCAGTTCGCCGCACCTGCCGCCTGCTGCGCGCTTTCGACATGCCGGTTGAATCCTACACCGCCTGCGTGCGCGCCATGGCGGACGCTCCGCTGGCTCAGGAGGAAGGAATCCACAGCTACATCGCCCTCCAGCGCAATGCGCGCGATGTCGCGGTGGTTGCCTACCTCAACCCGCGGCTCTACGTCCGGCGCTACGGCTGGCTGGCGCGTGATCCCGCCCGCACCTGGCCGACCGCGGTCCTGGCCTGAGGCTTCTCCGCAATCTCCTGATACGGATCCCAGGCGCAGGCGGCTAGTTTGGCCAGCGACGCCTGCCTTCCGCCGTCCAGCCCGAAGCGGTTGAAGTGGAACATCGCGAGCATCGGCAGGAGGGATCTCATACCGATGCTCAATCTCCCCCCGGCCCATACCTGCCGTATCGCGCCAGCGAACTGCTGGCTGGCCTTGGCATACCGCTTTAAAACAGCGCGCTCTTCCGGGCCGACTGCGCGCGCAACCTCCGCCAGCACCTCTCCGCCGGTTGCCGGAATGCCGCCCAGCGGCTTACATTCCCGCGTCAACTCGCCCAGGTTTTGCCAGGCATCCCAGACCTCGGCGCCACACCCCAAGGCTCGCGCAAACAGATCGTTGAGTACGGCGGTGCAGAACTGCTCCGCAGACAGCGTGCGTTCCTCCACCGGAATCTGGTCCCAGCGAGCCCAATGTACGCTGTCCTGGTGGAAATATTCGTGCACCACGTCCATGGCTTCGGGACCACCGAACATGCGCGCGTCGGGTTCGTAGACGCTCCGATAGACCGACACCACCGCTCCGCATTGCTGTTGCTTTGTGAACAGCTCATGCAGGCAGGGCAGCAAATACTCATCCGGCGCCACTGCCTGAAACCGCAAGCGGAGATCCGGTGATTTCCGCACGAAGTGGAACTGCTCTAGAATCCCTTTCTTTTGCAGCCTGGGAAGCGTAGCAGCCAGTTCACTGAAGAGCATCCGAGCTGATGCCGCAGCACCGTCCGCGCCGCGACCGAGCGTCACGTTCAACTGTACCCATTCGGCCGTCTCACCCTGGTTTTGCGACGCCGCCGAATACACTCGCAGATAGTTATCCAGTTCCTGGTCGATCTGCGGGCTGTAGTCCTCTTCCAACCGGACCACCTCGGTGAAGCGGCGCATAGCATAGGCGAACTCCGGCTCACCCAGCGTGTGCTTCGCCTTCCACGACTCAAAGCGGTCCGCCCCTTCGAGCGCATACATCCCGCGGAACCAAGCCGTCATTGCGCTAACATCATCCGAACCGATGATCAGGCCCCGCCGTACTACTTCGCGGCTTGCCAGAATCCCCAGCAGAACCTTCTTGCGAGCTACATTCAAGGGCGTGCCGGGAGCCTCTTCCAGGTCCGGAGCAGCTTCGCGCTCCACTTCCCGTTTCAGGTCAGCCAGAAAGACGGTTTGCTCCACGCGCAGGTTGCCCGGAATGCGCTCCTGCGGTTTTTCCGCCAGCACCGCCAGATGCTGCAGCAGGGCAATACCGTCTCGCTCCTTGATCCCCTGCGGAAACCGGGCGCGGAATGCACGGACGCGGTCCGCCAGGCTGCGCGGCAACCCCTGCTCCTGCGCCTGGGCCAGAATCGCTTCCCATTGCCGCTGGCTGAAGTGGAGCGCTTTGGCAATGCGCACCAGCGCCTCCGCTTCGCTCTGGCTGATTGCGCTTTGGTGCGCAGCCTCCGCGCACAGATCGCGGATGTTGACCATCGCTTCCGAGACCGCGCGGAAGCCCTGTTCGGCAGGAGCATGTACGACGGCAACCTCGTCGTCGTCCGTATATTCGCCCGAACGAAACTTCTCGAACACCTGGCCGATTCCGGTCATACCGAAATGGGCTAACTCGGCGGCGCGCAGCGCTCCCATGCTCGCGGCTCCGGCGACGTGGACGCCTTCCGCCAGCGCCGTCAGGATCTCTTTGTGCCAGACCGAAGGCACGCTTTGAAAATATCCATCGATGATGCCGATCGCGTCCGGGCGGCTCTTCAGAATCCGCAGGATATCGCCTTGCTGTACCGGCGGCAGAAACTCCGCCTCGACATAGCTCTTCGCTGTTTCGACCGGCAGGGTCGGACCTAAGAAAACGACGGTCTTCAAGCTG
>CAZMRK010000203.1:0-10333 GCA_964568355.1 uncultured Solibacteraceae bacterium
GGAAAGAATCACCGGGCGTCCGCTCAACCGCCACCACCACTCGCCTGCCAAGCCCACGGCACCGGCCACCAACCGGGGGACCGCAACCGTGCGCAGCCTTCGCCCAGCCAGGTTCGCGGCAGCGGCACCGAATTCGGTCCAGGATACCGCCTTAGGACCGGCAAGGAAATAGGTTTTCCCAGCCTCCGGGGCAGTCGCCGCCGCCAGCAGACCTTCTACGAGATCCTTCACATATATAACACTGAAAAAACGCTCTCCACTCCCGATCTGTAACATCCAACCCCTAACCGCGGGACGGATCATCTGGAAGACGTCGCCGTCCCGGGGCCCATATACCACCGGAGGACGCACGACGATCGCGCGGCTGGCCAGAGCGGCCCCCCAGACGATCCGTTCAGATTCGAGCTTGGAGCGGCCATAGGCGCTCACCGGATGGGGTTCGGCCGATTCGGTGAGCGGTTCTCCGGTTTCGCTTGGCCCGGCCGCCGCCAGGCTGCTTACGTGGACGAAGCGCGCCACGCTATTGCAAAAAGAGAGGAGTCTCGCCGTGGCCTGTGCATTACCGGCTTGATAGGCGGCAGCCGATTGAGCCTTGGTCACGCCAGCCAGATGGATGACCGTGTCTACGCCTGCCAGGGCTTCGCGCAGCCCCACGCCCGTGGCGAGATCGCCATAAACCAATTCGGCGCCGGAAGATGGAAGGTATCTTGGGGGACTGCGCCTCCGGACCAGACAGCGGACCGGCTGGCCGAGCGTGATCAAGCGCTCGGTCAGGTGGCTTCCAATAAATCCGCTTCCGCCCGTTACCAGGAACATGCGCTCTTCAGGACGTAGCGAAAATCACGCTCAGGGCGTGCTGCGGAACACCACGTCGCCGAAATAGCTTTCCGCGGAGCTCTGCGTGTGCTGGCTATTGATCTGTAATCGGATCCCTTTTACCCGCGGAGCCTGCCGTCCGAAAGCCTTTTCATAGTCTGCCGCAAAATTGCGATTTTCGACTACCCACTGATTCATCTCCGCAGGACCGGAACGGCACACAATCGCATAGATATGGACCAGCGGGATGGAACTGGCGGCCCGCATCGTACCCTTGGGAGCGGAGGTATCCCAGAGATAAGTCAACACGCGGCGATCGTTGAAGGCCACCAATACCTGGGCTGCCTGATCGTCGGTCGACACACGGCGAAAATCGCCGCCGTCCGGGAGCCTGGTCACCTTCCAGCGCCAGCTCAGATAGGGCATTTGGCCGGGGTCCACGTCGACACTGCGTTCGACGGCGAAAGACGAGCCCTGGCTCTTCAGATGCAGATAGTTACCATCGGCATCCTGAGCCGCGGAGACGTCCGGCGTACCCCGGTTCACCTTCACCTGCCAACCATCCGGCACATTGCCGCCGGTCCGCCAGGATTGGGTGTTCAGTACAATCACGCTAAGCTGTGCAGCCAAAACCAGCGAGGCACACGCTCCCGCCGCGCACAGCAAAATCAACCTCTTCAAAGACCCTCCTGTTCTTACTATCGCATTCTCCTGCTTCGTTTTGCTATAAGAGGGGAGTCGCTATGAACCGCCGCACATTTTTTGCTACCGCCGCCTCCGCCGGGCTGGCCGCGGTGCCCGCGTCTGCTGCCGGCGCCTCCGCTCTTCTGGAGCTTCGCTATATTTGGATGCGCACCGGTACGCAAGTGGAGCGCACTTCTCAGTTCCTGAGCAAGTACGTGGTTCCGGCCGCCCGCCGCTTAAATATCGGCGCATTAGGATTCTTTAATGCGGTAATCGCGCAACAAAGCCCTTTTATTCTCACGCTGACGAGTTACCCCTCGTACGAAGCCTTGGGGAGGGCGCAGGACCAGATGGCTTCGGATCGCGAATTCCGGAAGGGCTTCGAGGAGTACAACTCGATGTCCGAATGGAGCTATATCCGCATGGAAAACAGCCTGCTGCGCTGTTTCGCCGGAATGCCCGCAGTGGTGATTCCGCCGGTCAGTAGAGAACACCCGGCGCGGGTATTTGAACTGCGCACCTACGAATCAAATAACGGGGTCGCCGCCCGCACCAAGATCGACATGTTCAATCAGGCTGAAATCGGCATTTTTCAGCGGCTCGGAATGCTGCCGGTCTTTTTCGGCGAAACGCTGGTCGGCCGCAATCTGCCCAACCTGACGTATATGCTGGCATTTGACGACCTGGCCGCACGCGAACGGCTGTGGCGCGCCTTCTCGACGGATCCGGAATGGCAAAAGCTTCGCGCCAAGCCGGAATATGCCGATGCTTTGATCGTTTCGAATATCAGCAACGCGATCCTCCGCCCGCTGCCTTTTTCGCCAATCCGCTGACGGTCCGGCGGGGCGCTGCCGGACGGCTTCCACCCCGGTACAATGTCTGCATGCTTGTTCGCTTGCTGCTTGTGTTCGCCTTCCTGGCTTCCAGCGCTGTGGCCGCGCAGCGGGCCAAGATCGTCATGGTTGCCGGAAAGCCCAGCCATGGCCCTCGCGAGCACGAATTCAACGCCGGAACGGCGCTGCTCGAAAAGTGCCTGCGCCAGAATAAGGGCGTCGAAACGGTCCTGGTGAAAGGGGGCTGGCCGGAGCAGGAATCGGTGTTCGACGGCGCCAGTTCCATTGTTCTTTACATGGATGGAGGCGCGGGGCATCCGATTCTTCAGGACCAGCGCCTGAACACGCTGGGGAAGTTGATGCACCGCGGCGTCGGTCTGGCCTGTTTGCACTATGCGGTGGAAGTACCCAAGGAGCGCGGGGGACCGGAGTTGCTCGAATGGATCGGCGGCTATTACGAGCGCCCCTATTCCCAGAATCCGATCAACTCGGTCGAACTGACGCAGGCTTCTCCAAAGCATCCGGTTTCGCGAGGGTGGCAAAGCTTTGAGAGCAAGGACGAGTGGTATTACAAGATCCGCTTTAGCCCCGACGACCGGCGGGTGACGCCCATTTTGACGACGATGCTGCCAAAAAATGCGCCGGTCCGCGAGACTGTCGCCTGGGTCGTGGAGCGCGCCGACGGAGGGCGCGGTTTCGGCTTCACCGGAGGGCATTTCCACGACAACTGGGGAATTGACGCGCAGCGCCGCATGGTCCTGAACGCCATTCTCTGGACGGCCAAGTACGATATCCCGCGATCCGGCGCCAAAGGTACGCTGGATCCAGGCGAATTGGAGCAGAACCTGGACCCCAAACCGGCGCGCCAGAAGTGACCGGCCGGCGACGATTCGGGATCGAAGGCAGTGCGGATCCGTGCAGCTAAGGGACACATGATCGATCTTCAGAAACGCATCGCGATCCTGGGCGCGGGAAACATGGGAGCGGCCCTGATCGGCGGGATGCTCAAGGCCGGATTCGCCGGGGCGAGCCAGATCGTCGCTACGGTCCGGAGCCTGGAACGCGCCGAAGAAGTGGCCGCGAAATACGGCGTGCAGACAACGGCGGGCGGGAACTGCGAGGCAGCCGCCTCGGCCAGCCTGATTGTCCTGGCCGTCAAGCCGCCCACCGTACCGAAGGTGCTGGCGGAGATCCGTAGCGTATTGCACGAACAGCAGGTGCTGGTTTCGCTGGCGGGCTCGGTCACGATTTCTCTCATCGAAAAGCTGATTCACAAACGCATGCCGGTATTCCGCGCGATGCCGAATATTCCGGTGGTGGTGGAAGAGGGCGCCACGGCGATCTCCGCCAATGCCTTCTGCAATCCGGAGCATCGGCAGGTGGTGGAGCGGCTGTTTCGGTCGGTGGGAGTGGTGGTGACGGTGGACGAAGACCTGATGCACGCCGTCACGGCTCTGTCCGGAAGCGGGCCGGCTTACATTTACATGGTCATCGAAGCGCTGATCGATGGCGGAGTGAAGATGGGGCTTTCGCGCGAGGCTGCGACACGCCTGGCGGAACAGACCGTGCTGGGCTCGGCCAAACTGGTGCGGGAAACAACGCTTCATCCAGCTATTCTGCGCGACCAGGTTACGACGCCGGGAGGCACCACGATTGCTGCCATCCACGAACTGGAGCGCCACGGGCTGCGCTCCATGCTGATCTCCGCGATCGAGACGGCTACACGCACTTCGGAAGTGCGGACCCAAGCACTGCTCGCCAAGTTTGGCGATTAGCGCCGCGGCCGGGAGATTCGGTTCGTCCGCTTGCTTTCGCGCGCGGTTCCGTTCCACCGCCGAACCGCGAACAGCAGGGGGCGGAGCTCACGGGTCGGAGCACTGGTCTCGTGTTACCGTGACACTAGTACATGAATATTTTGTTCATCGGGGATATATTTGCCTCAGCGGGCCGGCGGATGGTAGCCGACCACCTGCAGGACATCGTAGCGACGAATCAGATCAACCTGACGATCGCCAACGGAGAGAATTCTGCGGGAGGATTCGGCATCACACCTTCCATCGCGGAGGAACTGTTTAGCCTGGGGATCGACGTCATCACCACGGGCAATCATGTCTGGGATAAGAAGGAGATCGTCGAGTATATGGCGCGCCAGCCAAAGCTGCTTCGTCCGATCAACTACCCTCCGGGCGTGCCCGGCCGGGGCTGTACGGTCGTGCAGACACGCAACGGCGTCTCCTGCGCCGTGATTAATCTGCAAGGCCGGACCTTTATGCCTTCTACCGACTGCCCTTTTCGAAAAATGGATCAGCTTCTGGAGGAATTGGATCCAAGCGTGAAGGTGAGATTTATCGACTTTCATGCCGAGGTGACCAGCGAAAAGATGGCGATGGGCTGGTACCTGGACGGACGCGTCTCGGCAGTGGTGGGCACGCATACACACATTCCCACGGCGGATACCAGGATTCTGCCGGGCGGAACGGGATACCAGACGGATGTGGGGATGACGGGTCCCTACGAATCCGTGATCGGCGTAAGGAAAGAGATTATTTTCGAGCGTTTCCTGAATGCGCTGCCGGTTCGGATGGAGGCAGCAAAAGGTTCGCCCGAATTTCATTCGGTGATTCTGACGGTGGATGAGTCGACGGGCAAGACCGTGGCGCTCCGTCGGCACACTGTACGTGGCGACTAGCAGAACCCATGTTTCCGGGGCTTTCGCATTCGCTGGCCATCTATGCGGGACTCCAGGCGGCGGGCGCCGCGCTCCTCAGCCTCCTCTTTCTGGTGCTGTGGTTCCGCTTTCGCCAGCCCGAATGGAAAGCGTGGAGCGGCGCATGTGCGATCCAGGCTGTAGCCGCGGGAGCCGGGATCAGCTACCTGCATGCCGGCGGGACCGCCCCGCTGGCCGGCTTCCTTTTCGCCGAGCTCGTATTCGCGCTTCTCGCCGTCATGGCGGTGCGAACGACTTGCGCCTCGGCAAGGGAGCGGGATGGCGCGCTCAAGCAGATCTCGCAGGAACTGCAGCGCCTGCGAGACAAAGACCGGAAGGGGTTGGAATCCGACCGCCTCACGGGGTTGCTGAATCAGGCTGCCCTCGCCAGCCGCATGGATAGCATCGAACATTTCCATGGGGTGGTAGCGGTTTGCGACGTCGACAACTTCAAAGCCATGAACGACCGGTTCGGTCATCTGGCTGGCGATGAAATTCTGCGCAACGTCGGACAACTGCTGCGGGCTTCGGTTCGAGCTGAAGACGAAGCCTTCCGCTGGGGCGGCGACGAGTTTGTCATCCTGTTTCTGAACCAGGAGCACGAGATGGCTGCGCGCAGAATGCAGGAAGTGGAGCAACGCCTGCGAGGGTTTCAGGTTCGTGGAGAGGGGCAGGTACCCATTCTGATTAGCTGGGGCATTTCCGTGTCGCACGGCGGGCGTTTACGGGACGCCCTGGATGCGGCCGATCGCGAAATGTATGCGATGAAGCGCCGACAGGCGAATCGTCAGGGGGAAGCATCCGCCGGCACTCCGCAGAATGCCGGCGGATAAGCTCACTTCACAGCGATCGTGGTGCGGACGCGCGAGGCGTCGTTGCTCGGGATGCTCTGGTAGACCACGACCACGACGACCTGGTTGCTGGGGGCGACGTTGTCGGGAATCTTGACGTTGATCTGCCAGACACCAATGAGATTTGGAGCCAAACCCGAATACTGAATGTTCTCAGGCGGGACGAAATCGGTTCCGACGATCACGCGCGGCTGGCTGGCCGTGTTGACCTGGCCGGTGGCAACATCGCCATCCGCCGGACCACCGCTGACCGACCCGGGGCCGGTTGCGAACAACTGAATCACAGATCCGCGCGGAGCCGGACTGCCGGATGAGTTCACACTGTTATCTTCATTCAGCGCCGCCACCTGTCCGGTGCCCGTGCTATCGGCCGCGAACAATCCCGGAGAGGCAACGTTCATCGCCACGGTCCCGGATCCGAGGATTTGTCCGGTGGAATTTTGAATCACCTGGAGGTCAACCGTTCCGCCGGTAGGGGCGCTACTCGGCATGAGGAAATTGATCTGCCGCGGTGATACGAAGTAGAGCGGCGCCGCCTGACCGTTAATCAGGACGGAAAGACCGGCCAGGGAGGTCGGGAGAGGAACCGGGTTGGGCAGTTCGTTGAAGACCTGCGTATTGGATCCAAACTGGGTCGGATCGCCCGGCTGGCAGACTTGAGTAGAAGTAGGCACCGGGCAAATAGAAGCCACTACACCGGGCGCCAGGGCTCTGCCGGGCAGAAAGCTGGCGCCATTTACCGCGATTACTCCGGGATAGTAGATGGTCACCCGGCTGCCGGCATCCGCCACAAACAGATCGCCATACTGATCCGCGGCGACGGCCAGAGGGTTCGTTCGCGTGGTGATTTGAAGATCCGAAGCAAAGCTGTTTAGCGGCAGGCTGTCGAACTTCGGATAGTGAGCGACATGTCCACCAGCGGTATCGGTCACCCAAATCTCACCCGTCTGGGAACTGACGAAGATACCGCGAGGGTTGCGCGTAGAACCCTGGAGAATCACAACGGCGTGGGCGTCGGCGTTTGGCACACTGCCCGTTTGTCCGAAGATGAGGACGCGGCTGTTCCCGGTATCGGCAACATACAAGCGGCCGTCGGTATCACGAGCGATGTGATGCGGCGACGTCATGCGGTTGTCTTCCGGACTGCCGGAAGTGGCCGTGCCAGTGGAACTGAAGTCTGGCTGTCCGAAAACTTTCAGAGCCGGCCGGCCGTTGTCGCTGCTGGTAAAGGTTCCGTTGGTGGTGGGGAAATAGAGGACGCGATTGAAGGCGGGATCGGACACGAACAGTCCGTTATTGCCCTCAAAGGCCAGCCCGTAGGGATACGCCATCGTGGAGTTGGAAGGGAGCGCGATTTTCGTAGTGAAATTGCTTTGGCCGAGAACAACATCGGCCTGGGGCAGCGAGGTCGGATTCGCAAAGGGACTCGGAAAGCGCAAAACCCGTCCATTTCCGCTGTCCGCCACCCAAAGATTCCCGGCAGAATCGATAGCCAGTCCAGAGGGCCGGCACAAGCTGCCGGCACTGGGCCGGTCGGCATCGTTATTTGGGTAGTTACAAACAGAGTTCGACATATCAGGCTGGCCGATCACCAGGTCGGCACGCGCGCCTGCCTTAATTGTTCGAACATCCCGGAAACCCAATACACGATTGTTGTACGGATCGGCGATGTAAAGATGAGGAGGATCGGAAGCCTGATCCACGACGATGGCCGCGTCAGCCGGGAATCCGCCTGCGTACTGGGTGAGTTTCAGGTCAACCGGATAGCCGGCATCGGTCACGGTGGCATTGGTGGCGCCGAACGGGCTGGCCGGACGGACAAAGCTGAATTCCTTACCCTCGATCAAATTGATGGCATTGGATTGAAAGCCATCTTGTCCCAGAACGCGGGTAGCGGCGGTGAACGATCCGTTTTGCTGGGGCCATACCGTAACGCGGTGATTCCCCGTGTCGGCAACGAAGAGTTCAGAGCCGACCATGAGCGCGTTGGCCGGGAATGCGAAGGTCGATGCAGTGGGCGAGGTACGTCCCGCATTCAAGGAGGAGTTCACGGTGCCGGTGTTACCCGGCGTAAGGCTGAAGTCGCCATACTGGCCGATTACGGCCGTAGCCGCAGGCGATGGAAGGGTTGTGGTCTCCTGCCCCCATTGACTGAGGGGCGGGAAGACCAGAATGCGGCTGGCAAACGAATCGACCACTGCGACGTTGTCGCCAATGACAAACACGCCGGTGGGGGTCGTGAGATCGATTTGGCCGACTACGGTGGGACTGGGTCTGGTTGCACCTACGACGAGTACGCCGAGGACGCGGGATGCCGACATACCGGATTGCAGCGGCGCTGGATAGGCGAGGACGCGCCCGAGGCTGGGATCGGTGACAAACAAGTTACCAGACGGATCGATCGCCAGGCTCTGCGGTTGAGAAAAGCGGTCCTTTACCAACACACCGCTGGAGTTGGCCGGGGGTGGAGTTACGGTGGAGGTGAAGTCTACCTGCCCGATTACCATATCCGCAGGGGCGGCATTATTGCCGGCTACGAGCGAGCCTGACGGATAACGCAGAATACGGCGGTTCCCAGCATCGGCAAACCACAAGTTACCCTGGCCATCAAAGACCAAGCCAGCCGCGAGGGCCGTATTGGTTCCCGAAAGTGCAATGGTACTTGCAGTGAGTTGATTCCCCTGATTCGCCGAATTGGAGCTGAAATTGGTCTGTCCCAGAACGAGGTCGGGGAGAAGGTTGGAATTGGAGAAGGGAGTGGGGAAGCGGAGAATGCGGTTATTCCCCGAATCCACGACGTATAAGTTGCCGTTTTTGTCCACAGCCAGACCAGTAGGAGACTTAAAGCCCACGATATAGGAGGTGCCGGGACCGCCGGGAAGAGTGGTGTATTTGTCCGGCTGTCCGATTACAAGGTCGGCGGGCTGGCCGTTCCGGAATTGGCTGGAATTCCTCCAGGCGAGGATGCGGTTATTTCCCGTATCGGCGACATAGAGGATTGGCGGACTAACACTGGTATCCGCGGCAAGATTTTGCGGTGCGAAGAATTCCCTGCCCTCGACAAAGTTCGGGCTGAATGTCGTGAGCGTGAGCTGCGGCTGACCAAGGACGCGCGCGGGGTTCGGGTTCAGAGGAACCTGCGCACGAACACTACTGGCACTCGCAAAGACGACACAGACGGCAATCGAAAGAAATCTAATATGCATAGGGGAAATCCAGGCAGGCGCACGCGGAAAGCGCTCCTCCAAAGCATACCAGAACTGCCGAAGATACGGCAGGCGGGCGGTACCACCTGCCTGCTAATTCAAAAGGAATTCCAAACAAAGAGTCTCAAATCGCACCGAAGGCGTCTGGTACACTAGCATTTGGCCCCTCAAGGTTCCAGTTCCCGGCTCAAGGTTTGCGCCGTCAGCTATCTGAATACGGTCCCGCTGGTTTGGGGAATGCTCCACGGCAAGCAAAAGGGACTGTTTGACCTCACCTTTCGCGTGCCGTCGGTCTGCGCAGATCTGGTGGAGCGGGGAGAGGCGGACCTGGGAATCATCCCGTCCATTGAGTTGAGCCGGCAGCGGCTGGGGGTAGTGCCCGGAGTGGGCATCGCTTGCCGCGGTCCGGTGCGCAGCATTCTGCTCATCTCGAAAGTTCCGGCGGAAGCGATCACGACGCTGGCTGCCGACACGAGTTCCCGGACATCGGTGCAACTGGCGAGAGTGCTTCTGGCCAAGCGCTTTGGCGCGGAGCCACAGATCCTGCCGCAAGCGCCGGATCTGGTCAGCATGTTGGGCCATGCCGACGCGGCCCTGATCATTGGAGATCCCGCACTGCGACTGGACCCAGCCTCGCTGCCATTTCATGTATATGACCTGGGGCAGGAATGGACCGAATGGACCGGGCTGCCCATGGTCTTTGCCGTATGGGCCGGCTCGCCGAAGTGCATCACGGATGAAGTGATCGAGGCGTTTCAGGATTCCTGCCGCTGGGGCATGACGCACTTGGATGACATCGTAGCGGCTGAGGCGGGCCCCCGCGGCTTCCCCCCGGGGCTGGTACGAGAATACCTGAATTCGAATCTTGTGCTGGAACTGGGGAAGGCCGAGTATCAAGGATTGGAAACCTACCTTCGCTATGCCAGCAGTGCGCCGGAGAAATCGTGGAGTTTGACACTCCCTAGCAGCCTTTGATTTAATGAAAAGACACCTTGCTCCTCAGTAGCTCAATGGTAGAGCATTCGGCTGTTAACCGAAGGGTTGTAGGTTCGAGTCCTACCTGAGGAGCCAAATTGTTTTTCCTCCTAATTGATCCTCCCCAGTAGTTGACACCGGCACCACTCGTGCGTCAGCACGACCCCGCCGAACATCCCAAAGAAAACCAACCATTTGCGCCGATCCGGCATTCTGCGTTCTCAAGCCACAGAGAGGCGTGACGCGTGCCGGCGCGGCGCA
>CAZMRK010000204.1:0-4490 GCA_964568355.1 uncultured Solibacteraceae bacterium
GAAGGCTATGCCAAGGCCGGCATCGGCTATGTCGAGATCATTCCTCCGCGCTACGACGAATTCATCCGCCAGGAGAGCATCGCGGCGGCCCGGCGCCTCATAGCCGACCTGGGGCTCAAAGCCGTTTCGAGCGGCGGCGTGCGCGGGTTATGGGAGCCCAACCCCGGCCGCGCCAAAGCCCTCGAAGAACTGAAAGCGCGGGCGGAGACCGTGGCGGCGCTCGGCATCGACCGGATGGTCTGCCCCTGCAACGCCACCGAGAAGTATGCCGCCGCCGACTATCGGCGCGCGCTCGATCATATCCACGAGGCCGGCGAAATCGTGAAGCCCTTCGGCGTGGTGGCGATGCTCGAATTCATGCGCGGCTCCACGTTTATCGGCACGCTGCCGACGGCGTTGAAACTGCTCCGCGAAGCCAATCACCCGAACGTTCGCCCGGTCTTCGACTGCTATCATTTTTGGGCGGGCTTGAATAAGCTCGAAGACCTCGATCTCATCCGTCCGGGAGAGATCCATCACGTCCATTTTCAGGATGTCCCGGATATACCTAGAGAGCTATTGGATAATGGTACTCGGGATATACCGGGGGAAGGTGTTTCCCCCCTGGTGCGCATCCTGAGCAAGCTCGGGGAGAAGGGTTACTCCGGGCCTCTCTCGGTGGAACTCTTCTATCCCCATCTACAAAAGGGAGATCCTTACGAAGTGGCTGTACGAATCCGTCAGAAATCCGAGCCGAGCCTGCGCCAGGCGGGCGTGCTCTGATGTCCTCCGACTGCGCCATTCGGGCAGAGAACCTGACTAAAATCTATCGCTCGGGCGATACGGACCTGGCTGTTTTTTCGAATTTGAACCTGGAGGTCCAGCGTGGCGAGAGGCTGGCTCTGGTAGGGGAGTCGGGAGCGGGCAAGTCCACGCTGCTGCACCTGTTAGGCGGTCTGGACAGGCCTACCAGCGGTACGATATACTACGGAACGAAGGATATATCAGGGCTCGCGGATGCGGATCTGGCCGCCTTTCGCAATCAGCAAATCGGCTTCGTCTGGCAGATTCATTATCTTTTGCCCGAGTTCACCGCTCTGGAAAATGTGATGATGCCTTTGCTGATTCGGGGGACGCCACACGCGAGCGCGGCCTCGGAATCCATAGCGAGGTTGGATGAAGTCGGGCTTCGAGCACGAGCCCACCACCGGGCGGGCGAGCTATCCGGAGGGGAACAGCAACGGGTGGTCCTTGCGCGCGCTCTGGTCGGCAATCCCTCGATTCTTCTGGCCGACGAACCTACCGGCAACCTGGATTTCAGGACCGGTGAGATGATTTTCCAACTGCTCGAGCGGCTACACCACACACACCATCTCACCTCCGTCTTTGTTACGCACAACCTGTCTTTCGCACGCCGCTGCGATCGCGTTCTGATGCTGGAAAGCGGCGGTCTGGTACCTGGAGTCGACGGATCGTCGCAACTTGGCACGCATGGGTAGTATCTTTTAGAGTAAGGGGGCATCACGGTCTATGTTTGAGCGTTATACGGAGAAAGCGCGGAGAGTCATCTTCTTCGCACGATATGAGGCCAGCCAATTCGGCAGTCCCTATATCGAAACCGAGCACCTGTTGCTTGGTCTGCTTCGCGAGGACAAGGCGCTGGCAAACCGGTTCCTCCGTTCGCACGCGGCGGTGGAGTCCATACGCAAGCAGATAGAAGGGCATACGACCATCCGGGAAAAGGTCTCTACCTCCGTAGACCTGCCGCTGAGTCATGAGTGCAAGAGGGTTCTGGCTTATGGCGCCGAGGAAGCGGAGCGGCTGAATCACAAGCATATCGGTACCGAGCACCTGCTGCTGGGGCTACTGCGGGAAGAGAAATGCTTCGCCGCGGAGATCCTGCATGAGCGGGGACTGCGCCTCTCCACGATCCGGGAAGAACTGGCGCGCTCGCAATCCGAGAAAGTTTCTTCCAGCCGGCCCAAAGAAAGCTCTCTGCTGGCAGAGTTCAGCCGTGATCTCACCCAGGCCGCGATGGATAATTCGCTCGATCCGCTGATCGGGCGCGATTACGAGCTGGAGCGGGTCATCCAGATCCTGTGCCGTCGCACCAAGAACAATCCGGTGCTGATCGGTGAGCCGGGTGTGGGAAAAACCGCCATTGTGGAAGGCCTAGCGCAGCGGATCGCCGAAGGTGACGTGCCATCCTTCCTGGCCGACAAGCGCATTCTGGCCCTGGATCTTTCCCTGATCGTGGCCGGTACCAAGTACCGCGGCCAGTTCGAAGAGCGGCTCAAAACGATCATGAAGGAGCTGATGGAGAACCAGAACGCCATCATCTTCATCGATGAGCTCCACACGCTGGTGGGTGCTGGTTCGGCGGAAGGCTCGCTGGATGCCGCGAACATCCTCAAGCCCGCGCTCTCGCGCGGAGAGATCCAGTGCATCGGCGCCACGACCCCCTCGGAGTTCCGGAAGTCGATCGAGAAAGACCGGTCGCTCGAGCGGCGCTTCCAGGCCGTGAAGGTGCCGCCGCCGAGCGAACCCGATGCCGTCAAAATTCTGTTCGGCATCAAGGACCGCTACGAGAAATTTCATGCCGTCAGCTACACCGACGACTCGATCGAGACGGCCGTCTACACCTCCAGCCGGTACATTCCAGACCGCTTCCTTCCGGACAAGGCGATCGACTTGATCGATGAAGCCGGCGCGCGTGTAAAGCTCCGCCAGACGACGCTTCCCACGGACTTGGCCGATATTCAGAAGCGCATCAAGTTCATCGTCCACCGCATGGAGAACGCCATCGCGAATCATGAATTCGAGAAGGCGCGGTTCTATTCGGACGAGGAGCGAAAAGAGCGCGAAAACATGCGCCAGTTGCGCGAGAAGTACAACCTGGATGATTCCTCGACCGGGATCGTGACCAAGGACGATATCGAGGAAGTAGTGGCGCGCTGGACCGGTGTACCGATGACGGCGATCCGCGAGGAGGAGATCGCGAAGCTCCTGCGGATTGAGGAAGAACTCCACAAGCGGGTGATCAGCCAGGAGAAGGCTATTTCGGCCTTGGCGCGAGCCATCCGGCGGTCACGCGCCGGGTTGAAATCGAGCAACCGGCCGGCCGGTTCGTTCCTGTTCCTGGGCCCGACTGGCGTGGGCAAGACCGAAGTAGCCCGGGCGCTGGCGGCGTTCCTGTTCGGCAGCGAGAAGAGCCTGATCCGCTTCGACATGTCGGAGTTCATGGAAAAGCACTCGATCTCGAAACTGATCGGGTCGCCTCCGGGATATGTGGGGTATGAAGAGGGCGGGCAGTTGACCGAACGGGTCAAGCGCAATCCCTATTCCATTATTCTGCTGGATGAGATCGAGAAGGCTCATCCGGACGTCTACAATATCCTGCTGCAGGTTTTTGAAGACGGGCAGTTGACCGACGGGCTGGGCAACCAGGTGGATTTCAAGAACACGATCATCATCATGACGTCTAACCTGGGCGCGCGATTCCTGGAGAAGCGGGGCCATCTGGGCTTTTCGGCGCCGGCCATCGAGGGAATTCCCACCAAGGTGGAAGACCTGGTGCGGGGAGAGGTGAAGCGGGCTTTCAACCCGGAATTCCTCAATCGTCTGGACGACATCATTCTGTTCACTTCGCTGACCGATGACGATCTGATTCAGATCATCGACCTGCTGGTGGAACAGATCAACGCGAACCTGGTTTCGAAGCAGATCCGCATCCATCTGAACCAGGACGCGGCCAAGTACATTCTGGAGAAGACCTGCGGCGACCGCAGTTACGGCGCCCGTCCGCTACGCCGCGCTCTGCAGAAATATATCGAAGATCCGCTCTCCGAGGCTCTGATCCAGGGCGTTCTTCCCCGCCCCGCGGACCTGGAGGTATACCTGGGCGACACGGGCATCTATTATCGCCAGGCGAACAAAGAAGCGCAGCCGGTGGGCGCCGGCGGCGATGCTCCTCCCGAACCCCTTCCGGGCACCCCCCTCTACACCTTCTAAAGGTGTACACCCAAAGGCAGGCCGCAAGCCTGCCTTTGGTGCTACAATGTACATTCACTGTTAAAAGGTGAGGGGAGATTTGTCGACGCTATCTCATGTGGATCGCGCCGGCGGCTGGTTCCTGCGTTCGGGGATTCAGGAGCCATCTGGGGGAGTAGCACGTTATTACCGCGCGGACAGCCGGCAAAATCTGGCTGTCTCGACGGAGATAACCGCATATGCGGCAAGTACGCTAGTGTACTTGCACTCCCTTACCGGGGATCCGAAATACTTGGACAGGGCCGTGCAAGCGGCCGGGTTTCTGGCCCATCAGGCCTGGGACACGCAACATCACACGATTCCCTTTGAGTCGAACGGCCACAAGCCGCTGGCGTACTTTTTCGACTGCGGCATTATCGTCAGAGGTCTGCTGGCGGTATGGCGGGAGACTCACCGGGACGAATTCCTGGAGGTGGCCGGAAGCTGCGCCCGCTCGATGGCGCGGGATTTTTCCGACGGGA
>CAZMRK010000205.1:0-5664 GCA_964568355.1 uncultured Solibacteraceae bacterium
TCACCCGCACCATCACCAACGCGGTACATCATCTCTACGAAGGAACCGAACGGGTCAAGGAAGGCGATTTCTCGCATCGCATCCCGGTACAAGGCTGCGACCAGCTTGCGGAACTGGGAGTCTCGTTCAACACGATGACCGAGAACCTGGAACGTCTGATCGTGGTGGCCAAGGAGAAGGAGCGTCTCCAGTCGGAACTGGAGATCGCGCGCGAGGTGCAGAACCAGCTTTTCCCCAAGCAGGCTCCTCGACTGAGGAGTCTGGAAGTGACCGGTGTGTGCAACCCGGCGCGCATGGTCTCCGGTGATTACTACGACTTCCAGGACCTGGCCGAACACAAGCTGGCGTTTTCCATTGGGGATGTGGCGGGCAAGGGAATCTCGGCGGCGCTGCTGATGGCGGCGATTCAATCCACGATGCGTACGCAGTTGAGCGGCGGCCAGCTTGCCAAGTCCAACGGCAGCACGCCCAAGCTTTCGGCAGCCATGCTGGTGTCGCTGCTGAACAAGCAGCTCTACGCCAACACGTCGCCCGAAAAATACGCCACCTTCTACTTCGCCCTCTATGACGAAGAGACCGGCGTGCTCAGCTACACCAATGCCGGCCACCTGCCGCCGATCCTGCTGCACAACGGCGTGCCGCAGATGTTGGACGTGACCGGCACCGTGGTGGGAGCGTTTCCCTTCACGCGCTACGATGAGAAACAGATCCCACTGACCAGCGGGGATCTGCTGGTGGGCTACACCGACGGAATTACCGAGCCGGAAAACGAGTACGGGGAAATGTTCGGAGAAGAACGCCTGAAAGACCTGATTGTCAAGCACGCCCACCTGGAAGGTCCGGAAATCATCGCCAAGGTGATGGAGGCGGTGGGCCAGTGGACCGGCGCGGGAGAGTTGCAGGACGATATGACCATGCTGGTGGCGCGCAAATTATGAAGGTTCTGACAACGGCGCAGATGCGCGAGGTGGACCGGCGCACGATCGAGATGGGCATTCCCGGTCTGGTGTTGATGGAAAATGCCGGGCAGCGCGTGGTGGACCTGCTGGTGGAGAAGTTTTCTCCCTTGTCCGCGCAGCGCATCGTGGTGTTGTGCGGCAAAGGCAACAACGGCGGCGACGGCCTGGTGGTCGCGCGGCAACTGTTCACCCGTTTTCATCCCGCTTCGCTCGACGTCCTGCTGCTGGCGGCGCCGGAGGACTTGCATGGCGATGCGGCGGCCAATTTCCGGATGCTACAGGTTTGCGGAGGCCGGGTGACGCATTCTTTGAGACCGCACATGCAGCGCGCCACGCTGGTGGTGGATGCGCTGCTCGGCACCGGCATCCGCGGTCCGGCAGAGGGCGCCATGCTGGACGCCATCCAGCAGATCAACCAGGATTTCCCGCTGGCCCGGGTGGTCGCCGTGGACATTCCCTCCGGTATGCCGAGCGATTCCAGTCATCCGGTGGGGGTACAGGCCCGCGCGGATTACACGGTCACCTTCACCGCGCCGAAGCCGGCCCAGGTGCTGGCGCCGAATTGCCATGCCGTGGGGGAATTGCGGGTAGCGCCGATCGGCAGCCCGGCGGCGCTTTGGGAGAGCGATCGAGAAGTGTGGCTCTCCGTGATCCAGCCCAGGCAATTCCTGCATCTGCTGGCGCCCCGCGCGCCCGGCGCGCACAAAGGCAGCTTCGGGCACGTGCTGGTGATCGCCGGCAGCCGCGGCAAGACTGGGGCCGCGGCAATGGCCGGCATGGCGGCGCTGCGGTCCGGCGCAGGCCTGGTGACGGTGGCCTCCGCGGATTCCGCCATCCCGGTGATCGCCGCGCACGCGGCGGAACTGATGACCTAACCGCTGCCGGAAGGGGAGACCGGGGGCATCTCTCTGCGAGCTTTCGACGGCGGCCGCTTGCCCGACATCGCGGCCAACAAGGATATCCTTGCTCTCGGCCCGGGAATGGGCGCGCATCCGGAGATGGTGGCGTTGGTGCGCAGCGTGCTGGACGAGTTTCCGCAGCCGGCGGTAGTGGACGCCGATGGCTTGAACGCCCTGGCGCAGTCGGGCTACACCGCGCCCGAAGGGCGGCTGCGCGTGCTGACTCCGCATCCGGGCGAGATGGCACGCCTGGCCGGAACCTCGACCAAAGAGATCGAAGCCGACCGCGTCGGCGCGGCGCGCTCGTTCGCGATCGAGCACCGCGTAGTGCTGGTGTTGAAAGGAGAGCGCACGCTGACCGCATTTCCCGACGGGCGCGTGTGGATCAATCCGACCGGCACGCCGGCCATGGCCACCGGCGGCAGCGGCGACATTCTCACCGGTCTGCTGGCCGGTTTTCTGGGGCAGTTTCCCAGGGAGCCGGACCTGGCCATCGCCGCCGCGGTTTATCTGCACGGCCTGGCTGGCGAGATCGGGGCGCGCGCGGCAGGAGAGAAATCGCTGCTGGCGACCGACCTTCTGCGATATCTGCCCGCCGCGATGGAGGAGTGTGCCCGTTTTCCGGACCGCCTCTGAGGAAGAGACCATCGCATTGGGCGCGCGCCTGGCGCGGGAATTACCGGCGCGCGCGGTAGTGCTGCTGATCGGCAATCTCGGCGCGGGCAAGACCACCCTCGCCAAGGGCATCGTTCATGGGCTTGGCGCGGCCTCTCCGGACGAGGTATCGAGCCCCACCTTTACCCTGATCCACGAATACGGAGAGAGCCGGCGGGTCTATCACATCGACCTCTACCGGCTGGAAGAAGCCCGCGAAGTGGCAACGCTCGGTTTGGACGATATGTTGGAAGAGGAGGCCGTATTTCTCATCGAATGGGGCGAACGGTTTCCCGAACTGATGCCGCCGCAGCGTTGGGAGATCCGGCTGCGGCAGCTTGGTGACGAGGTTCGGGAGATCGCCGTGCGGCCTCCCGGCATCGACGCGGATGTCGATGCGGTCCGCTAAGGTGCGGGTACCAGATTGCGCCTGGATGATGAGTTCGTCCGCTTGCTCACGGGCGTGGTTCCGTGACGGCACCGGACCGCACCCGGGAGGGCGCCGACTTTTACGAATTGGAGTGTTAGGTTGCGTCAGATTGGATTTTGCCTGGTTTGGCTGGCAGCGATCGCCGGATCTCTGCGGGCCCAGTCTTCGAATGGCTATGTGTTTTTCGCTCCCGGAGGCGCCACGTGCTGTGGCTACACCGCGATGACCTTGCAGATGGGAGCAGGTGGCGAAGCCGTCATCTGGAACGGGATCGGTGCCGGTGCGGAACTTGGAGTCGCGGGGCAGCGCAGCGATTTCGGCGGAACCGTAGCGGGCGTCTTTTCGCCGAACGGTTATTATCATTTCCTCCGTGGGAAGGACCTCAAGCTCGATCCGTTCGTCACGGGCGGCTACACGCTGCTGTTCCGCTCCGGCTCCGCAAACCTGTTCAACTTCGGAGGTGGCGTCAATTACTGGTTCCATCGCAGGCTCGGAGCGCGACTGGAGTTCCGCGACCATGTCTACACCGGTGATGGAACGCTGCACTACTGGGGAATCCGGGTCGGGCTGGCGTTTCGCTGAGACCGTCTGCGCGGCCGCCAGCGTATAATTGAGCCTTCCATGTTACTGCGATGGCTCTCTCTCACGCTGGTATTCGCCTGCTTCGGACGTTGTCAATTGCGCGTAGCGGATCCGGCATCGGTTGGAATGTCCGCGGAACGGCTGGCGCGGGCGGCCGGAGTGCTCGAAGCCGAAGTACAGGAGGGCCGGGTAAGCGCAGCCTCTATCCTGGTGGCGCGGCGCGGACGTATTGTGCTCGAAAAAGGATTCGGGTATCTCTCGTCCGCGCCGGGCTCCCCTGCGGTGAAGCCCGACTCGGTCTACCTGCTGGCCTCCATCACCAAGCCGGTGACCGCCTGCGCGCTCATGCTCCTGGTAGAGCGGGGACAGGTAGCGCTGAGCGATCCCGTATCGCGTTACCTGCCGGAATTCTCGGGCGCGGACCGCAAGGGAGTTCTCGTGCGGCACCTGCTTTCTCACATTTCCGGAATGCCCGACATGCTGCCGGAAAACACCGCCCTGCGCCGGGCCCACGCGCCGCTCAGCGAGTTTGTGAAACACGCCTATACCACGCCCTTACTCTATGAGCCGGGTAAAGGCTTCCGCTACCAGAGCATGGGCATTCTACTGGCCGGTGAGATTGTGGAGCGCCTGTCCGGCCAACGCCTGCGGGATTTCGAAGCCAAGGAGATCTTCGGGCCGCTGGGAATGAAGGACTCTTCGCTGGGACTCGGCGGACGGCGCATCTCAGACCTGGTGGAGTGCCAGGAGCCGGGAGGGAATCCGGCCGATGTGCGGAGCTTCGGCGCGAATACTCCTTACTGGCGGGATATGGGACATCCCTGGGGCGGGATGCATAGCAATACTCGAGACCTGGCCATCCTGTTACAGACGTTTCTCGATGGCGGCGCTTACGCAGGCCGGCGGATCTTCAGTCCCAACACCGTGCGGGAAATGACCACCGATCAAAACACCGGACTTCAGGCTCCATGGGGCTTAGGCTGGGCGCTGGCGCGATCCACTGCCTGGAACGGCTTCGGCGACCTGATCTCATCCCGCACCTTCGGACATGTAGGCGCCAGCGGCACCACGGCATGGGCTGATCCGGAGAATCAACTGCTGTGCGTCATTCTGACGAGCCGCCCTTACTCGATCGACGGCGGGCGGCTGTTCCGCCTGGTTTCCAATGCCGTGGCCGCATCGGTCGAGAAGTAGGATACTTCTTCGAACTATGTAGCACGAAATTTGCCGCGGCTCGAATGGTAAATTTGCGGCTTTCGGAGTACACTTGCTCCTATGCGTCGCGTCTGGGCGAGTTTGCTGGCGGCGATCTTCGGCTTCGCGTGGATCGACCCGTCAGCGCTTGGCGGACTCGGCGACAAAAACCTGCCTCCCTGCTGCCGTGCCGATGGGAAACATCACTGCGCCATGGCGGAGGGAAAGCGCAGCGGTTCCGGCTCCGCTTTTCGGGCCGGCAGATGTCCGCTGTTCGGCCGCGACCAGACCACCTCTCCGCCGGTCGCAGCAGGAATGCCGCGGCCCGGCCAGGCGGCGTTCGCCACGGTTCCCAGGTCCTCTGCACGACCGGCGCAGACCATCGCGCTGGGGCACACATTCTTTGACCGTCATGCCCAGAAACGCGGGCCACCATTGTCCCACTCGTAACTTGCTCTGAGCCACCACTACTGTTGCCGCTCCGTCGAGGAGATTTGCCGGAGACCAGAGGGAGTGTACCGGCACGTTTCCCTGCCAGCCAGTCCTCTGACCGGGTACTTCGGTTGGTCCGCTTGCTGTCGCGCGCGGTTCCGTTCCGCCGCCGAACCGCGAAAGCGTAAAGGAGCGGACTTCACGTCAGAGCACCAGCGCCGAGACCGGAGCATTCGATTTATCCGCGTGTTGACCCGCGCGGTTCTACCAAATGACAGGCGCTCCCGGACTTTCCGTCAGGGGCAGTCCTTTGGGAGCGAGGCAAAGACAAACACATCGCACAAAGAGGAGAAGAAGTTTATGAAACGCACATCGATTCCTATATGCCTAGCGGCTTTCACTCTTACGCTTTTCGGCCAGGACGGAGGGGATCACTATAGCTGGATGAAAACGATTGGGGCCACATCCGGAAGCCTGCGTAAGAACCTGGCAGCCAAGAATGGAGAGGCAGCAG
>CAZMRK010000206.1:0-9708 GCA_964568355.1 uncultured Solibacteraceae bacterium
TTCCATTCCCGGGCAGCCCTTCTCCGACGTGAATATCGCCAGCGACCGCAATGAGGTGCTCACCGCCTATTTCGAGCGCGGCTTTCCCGATGCCACCTTTCAGGCCCGCTGGGAGCCCAGCGGCACACCGCAGCACGTCAACATCTTCTACACGGTCAGCGAAGGCGACCGCAAATATGTCCGTGACGTGCTCATCTCCGGTCTCAAAACCACGCGCAAGAGCCTGGTCGAAAAGAAGCTCACCCTCAGGCCCGGCGAACCGCTTTCCCCCATCGAACAGACCGAGATCCAGAAGCACTTTTACGATCTCGGCGTTTTCGCCCGTGTCGATACCGCGGTTCAGAATCCGGACGGCGACAACGACCATCGCTACGTCCTGTACAACTTCGAGGAAGCCAACCGCTACTCGATGGGCATCGGGGTAGGCGCGCAGTTGGGCCGTTTTGGCACCCCAAGCTCCACCAGCCTCTCCTCGCCCGCCGGATCCACCGGCTTCAGTCCGGCCTTTTCTTTCGACATAAGCCGTCTCAACTTCCTGGGGATCGGCCACACTGTTTCATTCCGCAGCCTCTATTCCTCGCTCGAAAAACGCGGCTCGCTGAGCTACCTGGCGCCCCGTCTTCGCGATGTGGAAGGCCGCGACGTCACGTTTTCCTTCCTCTACGACGATTCGTTGAACGTCCGGACCTTCTCCTCCCGCCGTCTGGAAGGCTCCGTGCAGATTTCCGAAAGGCTGTCGAAAGCCAGCACCGCGCTATTCCGCTTCGCCTACCGGCGCGTCAGCGTGGGCAGCGTAGTCATCCCGGTCCTGCTCGTCCCCCAGTTGCTGCAGCCGGTCCGCATCGGAATGCTCTCGGCCAATTTCGTTCAGGACCGCCGGGACAATCCCGCCGACCCGCATCGCGGCATCTACAACACCGCCGACGTCAGCATTGCCGCCAGGTTCTTCGGTTCCCAGCGCAGCTTCGGCCGTGTGCTGCTGCGCAACGCCACGTATCATCGCCTGACCCGCAACCTGGTATTCGCCCGCCAGACCCAGTTCGGCGTCATCGCTCCATTCGCCGCCCCGGCCGGCCTGACCGAACAGCAGTCCGTGCCGCTGCCCGAACGATTCTTTGGCGGCGGCGCCGATTCGCTGCGGGCCTTTCCTTACAACCAGGCCGGCCCCCGTGACACCGGCGCGCCGCTGGTGCCCGGCGGTCCGTCCTCCGAGCCTACCGGATTTCCTCTCGGTGGAAACGCGCTCATCTTCAACAATATGGAATTACGCTTTCCCCTCATCGGGGCCAACATTCAGGGAGTGCTGTTCCATGACATGGGCAACGTCTTCAGCAAGCTCGACAATATTTCGTTTCGCTTCCATCAGCGCAACATTGACGATTTCGACTACACCGCGCATGCCGTCGGCTTCGGCGTGCGCTACCGGACGCCGATCGGACCCATTCGCGTCGACCTCGCCTATAGCGTGAATCCGCCCTCCTTCATCGGCTTCAAGGGAACTCCCGAAGACCTGCTGCAGTGCGGGCCTGGATCCACGGCACCCGTTTGCCAGGGCGTGCGGCAGAACATCAGCCATTTCCAATTCTTCTTTTCCATCGGGCAAACGTTCTGATGAAGGCGTCAAGGTTATGTCTCCGAAATCTGTTGTCCGCTTGCTTACGCGCGCGGCTCGGAAACCAATCCACTACCGCGCCTCTCCGAAACCGTTACCGAGCCGCGACCGTAAGGGAGCGTTACAAACTCCCCGCATTCCTCCTGCTCGCTGCGCTCCTTTCGCCCGCCGCCGTCGTGCTCGACCGGGTGGCCGTGATCGTCGGCAAGCAGGTAATCAAGACCAGCGATATCGAGCGCGACCTGCGCCTGACCGAGTTTCTGAATCGCGAGAAGGTGGACTTGAGCGTCGCCGCCCGGCGCAAAGCCGCCGAACGCCTCATCGACCAGAGCATCATTCGCAACGAGCTCGCCAACGGAGGCTACTCCCGCCCTTCCGCCGCGGAAGTCCACACGCTCCTCCAGCAACTGCGGCGCGACCGCTTCAGCGGTTCCGAGGCTCGCATGAACTCCGCCCTGGCCAGCTATGGGCTGAATGCCGGCCAGCTTCAGGCCCAGTTGGTCTGGCAGCTCACCGTACTGCGATTTATCGACCAGCGGTTCCGCCCCGCCGTGCTGGTTACCGACGAGGAGGTGCGCGCCTACTATGACCAGCACCTCGACGAACTCCGCAAGGAAAAACCCGGGGCCAATACCTTCGAAGCCCTGGAGCCGGAAATCCGCCGCTCCCTGGAAGGCGAGCGTATCAACCAGAGCTTCACGCAATGGCTCGAAAACGCACGCAAGCGCAACCACATCGAGTATCGGGAGGGAGCGTTTCAATAGGCAGGGAACCCTATGAGCAGGAAGGCTAAAATTTGGCGCAATATCGCCATCGGCGTGGTGCTCCTGATCGGCATCCTGGCGACCACCACCATCCTGGTCGTGCGCACCGCCTGGTTTCAGGATTTCGCGCGGCGCAAGGTCATCAGTGCCGTCGAAGAGGCCACCGGCGGCCGGGTCGAGATCGGCTCGTTCTCCCTTAGCCTCGCTCCCCTCCGGGTCGTGATCGCGAACTTTGTCATTCACGGCAAAGAACCGCCCGGCGCCGAGCCGTATCTCCGCGCCCGCCGTCTCCAGGCCGAGGTCCGGCTCTTCACCAGCCTGCGGCACCCGCTCGACATCACCTATTTGGGCATCGAACGGCCCGAGGCCAATATCCTGGTCTTTGCCGACGGCAGCACCAACGTGCCCAGCCCCCGCAAGAAGTCCACCTCCAACACCACCGCCCTGGAAACGGTGGTAGACCTGGCGGTGCGGCACTTCGAGCTGAACAACGGGCTGCTCACTTTCAATTCGCGCCGGCAGCCTCTGGACGTACGCGGCAACAATCTGCGGGTCCAGCTCTGGTATGACGGGGCCAGGCAGGGCTATCAGGGACAGCTCGCGCTCGATCCCCTCTATGTGCTCGCCGGCAGAAATACTCCGGTGAATTTCACCATTACCCTGCCGGTGACCTTAGGGCGGGACCGCATCGATTTTCGCAACGCGCGCATCGCCACGGCAGCCTCCGAACTGCGCATCGACGGCGCTCTCGAAAACCTGCGCGATCCCAGGACCACGGCCCGCATCAGCGGCCACGTCGCCCTCGCCGACATCAAGAACGCCGGAAACCTGCCCATCGTCACCGGCGCGCGGAATGTCTCCTCTGCTCTCGACCTGGAAGCCAACGCCACCGTTGCCGGAAACGCCATCGAGGTGAACACATTGCGCCTGGGGCTCGGCAGCTCCCAAATCCGGGCCTCCGGGAAGCTGAAGGATGCCTCCGGCAACGGCTCGCTGGCATTCGAAGCCGCTCTGGCGGTGGGGGAACTGGGCCGTCTGGCCAAGGTGCCCGCGCGGCCCGATGGATTGGTGAACCTGAACGGCACCGCCCGGCTCGATCAGGCCAACAACTATCTGGTCCAGGCGCGCCTGGACGCGCGCGCGCTTTCCTTCGATCAGGGCAGCCAGCGCATCCGCAACGTCAACCTGTTTTCCAATATCCGCATGGATCCCCACCGGCTGGACCTGCAGGGCCTGCGCCTGGCGGCCTTCGGAGGCGAGCTCGCCGCCGATGCTTCGCTCGCCGAGTTCGCCCGCTACCAGGTCCGCGGCAACCTGCGCCATCTGGACATCGGCACGGCCGCGCGTACCTTCGGCGTAAACGATTTCGCCTACAGCGGCGTGATCTCGGGTCCCCTGGACGCCGAAGGCAATCTGAAAGCTCCGGGCGCCAGCAGCGTGGTAGCGCACGCGCGCCTTTCGATCAGCCCGGGTGGCGGCGGCATCCCGCTGTCGGGCCGCCTCACCGCCGGCTACCGCGGCTCCGACGGCAATATCCAGATCGAGCGTTCCTACCTCGCTCTGCCGCATACGCGCCTGAACCTGGATGGCTCCCTCGGCAACCATCTCGACGTGGCGCTCAGGACCAGGGATCTCCGCGACCTGCTCGCCGCCACCGGCACCCGCGGCCCGGCTCCGGTCGTGCTCGAAGGAGGCCGGGCCGCCTTCCTCGGCTCCGTCACCGGCAGCCTGTCGTCGCCGCAGATCGCCGGACACCTGGCCGTGAACCGCTTCAGCGTGGAAGGCCGCCGTTTCGATGACCTGGCTCTGGACGCCGCCGCCTCGCCTTCGCGCGCCACGGTCTCCAACGGAACGCTGCGCCGCGGGCCCATGCAGACGCAATTCGCCGCCGCCGTCGGGCTGGCGAGATGGAAAGCGACTCCCGATCAGCCGGTCTCGCTCGATGCCTCCGTGCGCGATGGCGACCTGGCCGACGTGATGGTGCTGGCCGGCCAGCCGCCCGCGGGCTACTCCGGACCGTTGAGCGCCGATGCCCATGTCCGCGGAACCGTGGGGAACCCCACCGGCACGGCCACGCTTCAGGTAGCGGCCGGAACACTGCACGAAGAGCCCTTCGACAACATTCAGGCGCAGGTTAATCTCGCCGACCAGCTCGTCACGATCCCCAGCGCCTCGCTAACGGCCGGCGCCGCGCGCGTCAACCTCACCGCCGAGTTCCAGCATCCTCCTGACAGCTTCTCCACCGGCCGCCTGCACGCTCACGTGCAGAGCAACCAGGTGGACCTGGCCAAGATTCGCAACGTGCAGAAAGGCCGGCCCAACACCGGCGGCGTGGTCGAGCTGAACGCCGATGTCACCGGGAATCTTTCGGAGGCGGTCGCGCAGGGAAAGAAGCAGACCGAATTTCTGCTCTCCTCCGCCAATGCCGACGCCTCCGCGCGCAACCTGCTGTTCGACGGGCAGAACTTTGGAGATTTCACCGCCACCGCGCGCACCAGCGGGCAAACGGTCCGCTATGAGGCGGCGTCCAATTTCGCCGGATCGAATATCCGCCTGAACGGCAATACCCAACTGGCCCGCGGCTATCCCACCGAGGCCGACGCCAATATCGAGCACCTGCCGGTAGAGCGCATTCTGCTCCTGGCCAAGCGGACCGATATCCCCGCCAAGGGCAGCCTCTCCGGCACCGCCCACGTCCAGGGCACGCTGGAGAATCCGCAAGGCAATGTGAATCTGGATCTGGCCAACGCGGTCCTGTATGACGAGCCCATCGATCACGTGCGGGCGCGGGTCGCCTACCTTCCGCAGAGCATCGATCTCCCACAACTGGAGATTCTCGCCGGCTCCGCCAGCATCACGCTCTCGGCCCACTACGATCATCCGGCCGGCGATCTGCAGACCGGCAGCCTCCAGTTCCGGGTCGCGAGCAGCCATCTGGACCTGGCTAAGATTCGCAACCTGCAGAACCGCCGCCCCGGCCTGGGAGGAGCCATTTCGCTGGCGGGTAACGGTGCGGCCACCATACGCCAGGGCGAGCCTCGCGTCCTGTTCCAGACCTTGACGGCGGAGTTGGCGGCCCGCAACGTCTCTGCCAACGGCAACAACTTTGGCGATCTGACCCTCAACGCCGCCACCAATGCCGGACAGCTCAAGATCGCGCTCGATTCCAACCTGGCGCAGTCTGCCATTCACGGGGAGGGTACCGCGCAACTCCGCGGGGATTACCCGGTCGATGCCCGCGTGACGTTCGGCCAACTCGCCTGGACCCGTCTCCGGCCGCTGATCGGCAGCGAAGACGACGAGCCTTCGCAGTTCGAAGCCCTCGTAGAAGGACAGGCGGCGGTGAGCGGCCCTCTCCTGAAATCGGACAACCTGAAAGGAACTTTGCAGATCGGGACGCTGCGCCTCAATAACATCCCGGGGCCGGGCCGCCCCAACCGGCCGGTCGTGATCGAGAACCAGGGACCCATCCTTGCCTCCCTGGACGGCGGTGTTGCCAAACTCACCAGCCTGCGTCTGGCAGGGCCAAAGACCGATATCCGCGCCTCCGGTTCGATCTCCGCCAAGCAACTCACCGCCAATCTGAGCGCCCAGACGGATCTCAACCTGCTTCAGCAGTTCAATCGCGACATCGTCTCGTCCGGCAATATCGTGCTTGCCGCCACGGTTCGCGGCACCAGCGTCAAACCTCTGGTCAACGGCCGCCTGGAGCTTCAGAAAGCCTCGCTCAACTACACGGAGCTTCCCAACGGTATCTCCAATGCCAACGGCGCCATCGTGTTCAACGGCAACACCGCTTCCGTGCGAAATCTCACCGCCGAGATGGGCGGCGGCAAGGTGACCATCGGCGGATTCTTCGCCTATACCGAGGCGCCTCGCTTCGGCCTGCGGGCCACGGCCAATGGAGTCCGCATGCGCCTGCAGCCCGGCGTCAGCGCGGTGGCCAGCGCGAATCTCAATGTGAGCGGCCGGCCGCAGAGCAGTCTGGCTACCGGCACCGTCACCATCGAGCAGGTCACCTACGCTCCCCAGAGCGATTTTGGCTCCATCCTGTCTCGCTCCGAACCGCCGGTCCAGTCGCCCACTACTCCCTCGGCCCTGCTCGACAACATGAAGCTGGATGTCCAGGTGCTTACGGCCGCCTCCATGACCGTGCAGGCCTCGCAGGCGCAGAATCTGCAAGCCGATGCCAATCTGCGGATCCGCGGCACGGCGTCCCAGCCCGGTATCCTGGGGCGCATCTCCATCAGCGAGGGACAACTGGTCTTCTTCGGCTCCACCTATACGGTGAACTCCGGAACGATTTCGTTCTACAACCCGGTGCGCATCGAGCCAGTCCTGAACATCAGCCTGGAAACCGAGTCCAAGGGGGTGGACGTCGTGCTCCGGGTGACCGGTCCCATCGACAACATGAAGTTGACCTACACCTCGGATCCGCCGCTCCAGTTCCAGGAGATCGTCACGTTGCTGGCATCCGGGAAAACCCCCACCTCGGATCCGACGATTCTGGCCAACCAACCGACGCAGCCCTCGCAAAGCTTCCAGCAGATGGGAGAATCCGCGATCGTCAGCAAGGCGCTGGCCGATCCGGTGGCCAACCAGTTACAGCGAGTCTTCGGCGTCAACCAGCTCAAGATCGATCCGGCCTTTACCAGCGGCTCCGATCTTCCCCAGGCGCGGCTGACCTTGCAGCAGCAGGTGGCCAGCAATCTCACCTTTACCTATGTCACGGCGCTGAACGACCCGAACACCCAGATCATCCGGGTGGAATGGGCCTTCAATCCGCAGTGGTCCGCGGTCGCCAAGCGCGACCAGAACGGAATTGTAAGTCTGAACTTCTTATATAAGCGGCAATTGCGTTGACGGTGCTCCCATGGCGAATCCGTTTGTGAACCTCGCCCGCCTGACCCCGAAGCAGTGGATGGAGATGCTCGGGGAGATGGTCAAGGAGTGGAATCAGGATCACGCGCCTCGCCTGGGAGCCTCCCTGGCCTTCTACACGCTGCTCTCCCTGGCTCCGCTGGTGGTCGTGATTGTGGCGATGGTGGCGTTTGTTTACGGCCGCCAGGAAGCTCAGGATCAGATCATCTGGCAGATGCGCGACCTCATTGGAGCGGATGGCGCCAAGATCATTCGAACCGTGTTGGAACGTACCTATCAGCCCAAAGCCGGCATCGTTGCCACGAGTCTGGGCCTGGTCAGCCTCATCGTCGGCGCCTCCACGGTCGTGGTGGAACTGCGCGAAGCGCTGAACCTCATCTGGCAGGTTCCCGCGGGGCCCAAACGCCGCGGCCTGAGCAGCGTCATCCAGATGGCCAAAAAGCGCTTCTATTCGTTCTCCATGGTGCTTGGCGTCGGTTTCCTGCTGCTGATGTCCCTCGTCGTGGGAGCCGGCATCGCGGCCATGGGCCGCTTTTTCCGCGCCTTCCTTCCCACTCCTGAATTTGTTCTGGAGTTCGCGACATTCTTTATCTCTTTCCTGGTGATCACCTTCCTGTTTGCTGCCATTTACAAGCTGCTGCCCGAAGTGCGCCTGGAGTGGAGCGACGTAGCGGTCGGCGCGGCCGTCACCTCGTTTCTGTTCAGCTTCGGCAAGCAGTTGATCGGACTGTATTTAGGCAAAGTAAGCCTGGGTTCCGCCTATGGCGCGGCCGGCTCTCTGGTGGTGATGCTGGTGTGGGTCTACTATTCCGCTCAACTGTTCTTTCTGGGTGCCGAGTTCACCAAAATCTACGCCCGGCGCCTCGGCTCTCACTCCTCCGGCAGGGCGCAAGGCGGCGCGAGAAGATTTTGACACCTGGAAATATGAAATGTTACACTGCAATCGAGAAAGAGTTCTCGATAAAACTTTCTCGATATGAGCAACCCTAAGGTCAAGGCAATTGCGGAAGCCAGCCTGCGGCGGCTACCGGCCTACTACCGGGTGCTCCAGTCCTGGCAGGCCGCGGGCGCACAATTCGTTTCCTGCAGCATCATCGCCAACGAGCTCAATCTCGATCCCACCCAGGTCCGCAAAGATATTGAAAGCACGGGGGTAATCGGCAAGCCGAAGGTCGGCTACCGGCTCGCCGACCTCATGCGCGGAATCGAGGACTTTCTGGGCTGGACCAATACCAAGGACGCGGTCCTGGCCGGCGCCGGCAGCCTGGGCAGCGCGTTGCTGGGTTATGAGAAGTTCCGTTTCTATGGTTTGCACATTGTGGCAGCTTTCGACACCGAGCCTGCCAAGATCGGCACCCGAATTCACGGTGTGGACGTGCTGCCCATGGACAAACTCGTGGAACTCGCCCAGCAGATGCACATCCACCTGGGGGTGATCACCGTTCCGGCCCTCGCCGCGCAAACGGTTGCCGATCGCATGGTGGAGGGAGGTATTCTGGCCATCTGGAACTTTGCCCCGATCCGCCTGCGTGTTCCGGAAGGCGTAATCCTGCAAAACGAGGACCTTTATCCCTCGCTGGCTTCTCTCTCTTTCAAGCTGGCCAAGAGCATGGGCCAGAAACCTCCGGACACCGCGCAACTTCCGTAAAAAATCACGGCGGCAGCCATGCCTGGCGATTGCGGGAAGCCCCTCCCTGTTAAAATTAGAGAGAAAACACTCAACAGGATCCTGGGGCCCCGCAACGGATGCTTAGCGTCACTGAGCCACTCACTTTAGCTTTCGATTTTGCCTTTGATGATCTTTACAGCCGGGAAGGGCTGGCGCGGTTGGATGCCCGATTTCTGGAGTATCTGCGCACTGCCGATCTCGGCCTCCACGACCGCCTGGTGGCCGCCCGTTCGGCGCCAGAAGCGCTCGCCCGCAAAGAGCACTCCCTGCTGCTCATCGACCTTGCTCCCCATCTGGAAGATTTTCTCGCGCAACTGTTCCAAATCACACCAAAGGTGACGGCCCTTCAGGCGCGGCACCACGAACTGGCGCCGATTTACAGCGTGAAGCGCCGGTTCGTGCAGCGCAAGGCACTGGCGGGAGTGACGCCGGAGCAGGCGGCTGCCATCGACGGTCCCGCGCTCCAGGCGCAACTGGAAACGCTCTTCTCCGCCCCGCTGACCGAGCAGATTTTCGCGGAACACGTCAGCCACTGGCTGGAAAACGAGGCCGCTCACGCCGAAGAACTGGCTCTGGCCGCGCGTTACGCCGCCTGGGCCACGCTCTCGCCGGCCGGCCGCCGCCAGCATCGCCGGGGGGTACTGTTCAAAACTCCGCACAAGCTGGACATGACCCGCCTGGTGCCGGTGGAAACGCTGCTGCTGCATGGCGTGGAGCAGTTGCGGCTCTCGCCCGAGCGCTACCATCACCGCGAAGGCTTCGCCCTGACCGATCCCGGCATG
>CAZMRK010000207.1:0-3915 GCA_964568355.1 uncultured Solibacteraceae bacterium
CGCCGGTTGGAGGGCTACGTCGCCACGCTGTGGCAGCCGCGCCAGGCGGACCTGAACGCCGCGTATCTCGGCAAGGTCTCCTGGAACCCGGAATGGAGCGCGGCACGGTTTTACCAGGACTTCCTGCCCAGGCTGATGGGAGAAGCGGCGGCGCGGCCATTTCACGATGCGTTGCGAGTGCTTGAGGCCGCGGATCGAGACGTGAAGAAGAGCCTGTACGGGTTCGCATTCCCTTTTGAAGGCGTGGTCGAAAACAAGCGGAAAGGAGTCAAGCGCGACGCGGTTTCGAGGATCCGCGCGCAATTCGTCCAGGCGCAGAACCTGTTTGCATCATCGTCTGCCGTGGCTACACCGGGAGGCCGTCCGACGGTCGAGTTTTGGCGCAGCCGGACCGAGTTCGCCGTGCGCTTCCTCGATTTTGGCGTTGCAGTTGCCGGCCTGGGCCGGCTGCTCGGGAAGGAGACGGAATCTGGCGCGCCGCTGCCCGCCGGCCAAAGGCGGCAGGCCGTGCAGGCGATCGACCAGCTTCTGTCGTCGGCCCGGCAATCCATCGAGTTACTCGCAGAAGATGTCCGCGAGCCGGGCGATCGGGGTCAGATCGCTTCCATGAATCGTTACGTGATGTCGTACCTGCGCAGATTGCGCGCCGACGTCGATGCGCGAGTGGAAAGGGAACCATGAAAATCAAAAGCGTGAAGCCCTGGTTAATTGGTGCGAAAAGCCGGGACTGGGTAATCGTAAAGGTCGAGACAGACGATGATCTGACGGGTATCGGAGAGGCAACCCTGGAAGGCCGTTCGGCGACCGTAGCGGCCGCGGTGGAGGAGATGTCGCGCTACTTCCTGAATAAGGACCCGCTCCAGATCGAGCGCCATTTCCAGCATATCTACCGCGGCCAGTTCTGGCGGGGCGGGGCCGTCCTGATGTCCGCCTTCAGCGGCATCGAGCAGGCGCTTTGGGACATTGCGGGCAAAGCTCTTTCGCAGCCGGTGAACCGGTTGCTGGGAGGTCCCGTACGCGACCGGGTCAAGGTGTACGCCAACGGCTGGCTCGGCGGCGCCTCCACCATATCCGAAGCGGTCAGTAGGGCCGAATGTGCCGTGAAACGCGGCTTCCACGCTCTCAAATTGCCCGGATTCGCCGCCATGGCCGATCTGAGCGGTACGGCGAGTTATCTCTGGGCTCTCGACTGCGCGCGAGCGGTTCGCAATGCTCTGGGCCCTCAAATCGACCTGATGGTCGATATGCACGGCCGCGGCACTCCCGCCGAGGCCATCTCGCTGGTGAAAGAATACGAAACACTGAACATCTACTTCCTGGAAGAACCCGTTGGCCCCGAAAATGTGGCGGCACTGGCCGAGGTGAAACATCATTCGGCATTGCGCATCGCCACCGGAGAGCGCCTCTGCACTCGCTTTGGCTTCCGCGAGGTGCTGGAGCGGCGCGCGGCCGATGTCATCCAGCCGGACCTGTGCCACTGCGGTGGGATCCTGGAAGCCAAAAAGATCGCCGCGATGGCGGAAACCTACTATGTTGACGTCGCTCCGCATAATCCAAACGGTCCTGTGTCCACAGCCGCCTCGGTGGAGTTCTCGCTGGCGACACAGAACTTTGCCATGCTGGAGTTCATGATGGATGACGCTCCCTGGCGAGAGGAGGTCTTCCCCGACGCCTACGACCTGCGCAATGGATACATGCTGCCGCGCCAGCGGCCCGGGCTCGGAGTGGAGATGAATGAAGCAGCGGCTCGCCGATACCCGCCGACTGGTGTGGACCTCCCCGTGTGCCACCTGGAGGACGGTACCATCGCGGAATGGTGAGGACCAAGTGAATCGATGCGACTGAAAGATCGAATTGCCGTCATCACTGGCGCCGCCACAGGCATCGGCGCCGCCACCGCCGAGGTGTTTGCCCGAGAAGGGGCCAAAGTAATCATTGGAGATATCAACGAGACCGCGGCCGAAGCAACCGTCGGCAGGATTCATGCCGCCGGCGGCGAAGCGGCATTTCTGCCGTGTGATGTGGCTTCGCCCGAACAGGTTCGCCGGCTGATCGCCGCGCCGATCGAGCGCTACGGACGGCTCGATATCCTTCATAACAACGCCGCCTACCTGTTCGCAGCCTTCCCCGTGGCGGAGACTGCGGAAGAGGAGTGGGAAAAGACGATTCAGGTGAATCTGCGCTCCGTTTACGTGGCCGCCAAAGCAGCTATCCCGCACATGGTCCGGCAGGGCGGCGGCGTGATTATCAATACGGCCTCTGTATTGGGTGTGGTCGGCGCTCCCACCTATTCGGCCTATATCGCATCGAAGGGCGGCATCATTCAGCTCACCCGTTCCATCGCCATCGACTACGGTAAACAGGGGATCCGCTGCAACGCGCTGTGTCCCGGCATCACCGCGTCGCCACCGGCCGCGGAGTCGATGAAAAACCCCGAACATATGAAGTACCTCATGAGCATGACCGTGCTGGGGCGGCCCGCAACGCCTGCCGAAATCGCCAACGCGGCGCTTTTCCTGGCCTCCGACGAATCCTCCTACGTCACCGGCACCTGCCTGTTTGCCGATGGCGGCTGGACCTGCATGTGATGAATTTTCCGCTGGGAATCGGCCTGCTGATCGTGGCGGCCGTGATGAACGGCAACTTCGCCCTGCCGATGAAAGCCACCTGCCGCTGGAGTTGGGAGACGACCTGGCTGACCTACACCGTGGCCGCACAATTCTTGCTCCCCTGGCTCGTGGTCAGTTCGGCGGTGCCGGCGTACCGAACTATTTTGGCGCAAACGCCCTGGTCCGAGATCCTGGTCCCCGTGCTCTTCGGCATAGGCTGGGGAGTGGCGCAGGTCCTGTACGGTCTGGGCCTGGCGCGGTTGGGAATCGCCCTCGGCAGCTCCATCATTGTGGGGATTGCTGCCACACTGGGCGCATGCATTCCACTGCTCGTCCTGCACCCGGAGAAACTCTGGAGCCGCGAAGGACTCTCGCTCATGGCTGGAATCGCCGTGATGCTGGTGGGTATCGCGTTGTGCGGGATGGCGGGACACGCGCGCGAAACAGGCCGCGCAATGACCCGGCGCGACTATTTCGGAGCGCTGGCATTGTGTATCGCCTCCGGTCTCCTGGCGCCCATGATGACGCTGGCGCTGGCCTTCGGTGGCGGTGTGCTCCGGCAGGCGACTGCGCACGGAGTTCAGCCGGCGAGCGCCACGTACCTGATCTGGCTGCTGGCGCTGCCCGCGGGTGCCACCATTTCCATCTTCTATTGTGTCCACCTGCTGCGCCGCCGGCGTACATGGCCTGAGTTTCTGGCGCCCCGGATGGCACGGAACTGGGCGCTGGCCATCCTGATGGCGGTACTGTGGATCGGCGGCACGTTGCTCTATGGCGCATCCACCGTCTACCTCGGCCCGCTGGGCGTCTCCCTGGCGCAGACGCTATTCGTGATCTTCGTCGTCGTAGGCGTGAATGCCGGCGGCTTCCTCACCGGCGAATGGAAGGGCGTGGCAAGAAGCGTAATCGTCCGGCAGGTTGCCGGCGTCTCACTGCTGGTGCTCGCCTGCTCGGTTGCGACCGCGGGGAACTGGTAAGGCGCCCCGCAAGGTGTTGGTCGGCAGCAGGGCGATCCCGGCCGCTTTATGTATACTGCGGCTTTACAGGAAAGGTGGTTCGTATGCGTGGCGAGCGGCTCTATCAGAACGCACGTCGTCGAATTCCCGGCGGGACGCAATTGCTTTCCAAGCGGCCGGAAATGTTTCTCCCGGGGCAGTGGCCCAGCTATTATTCGCGCGCCAAAGGCACCTGCGTCTGGGATCTCGATGAGCGCTTGTATATCGACATGTCCTATTCCGGCATCGGAGCTTGCGTGCTGGGATACGCCGACTCGGACGTGGACCGCGCGGTACATGCCGCGATTGAC
>CAZMRK010000208.1:0-13381 GCA_964568355.1 uncultured Solibacteraceae bacterium
GAACAAGAAGTATATCGGCTTTGTTTTTCAAAGCTATCATCTCATCGACAACCTGACGGTCTACGAAAACCTGGACATCCCGCTCTCCTATCGCAATATCAAGAGCTCCGAGCGGGCCAGCATTGTCTGCGACGCGCTCGATCGCTTTCACATCGTCGGTAAGCGCGATCTGTACCCCAATCAGCTTTCCGGCGGTCAGCAGCAGTTGGTCGCTGTGGCGCGCGCCGTGATCGCCAATCCCAAGCTGGTTCTGGCGGATGAGCCCACCGGCAACCTGCATTCCAGCCAGGGCAAAGAGATCATGGAGCTGTTCAAGAAGCTCAATGATGAAGGCACCACCATCATCCAGGTGACCCACTCCGAAGCCAATGCCGCGTACGGACACCGCATCATCAATCTGGCCGATGGCTGGGTCGTGAAATAGGCGGATGGCCCGCAGGTATATACTCGCCTGCATGAGGCACCCCGCGCTGTTATTGATTCTGGCCGCTTCGGCTTTCGCCCAGGTCCCTGCCGAGGACCGCCGCAATCGCGAGATCCCGGGCACCCACACTCACTTCCAGATGCCCGCCTATCACACCAGGGCGGAATGGGAAGCGCGCAAAGCCCACCTGCGCAAACAGATTCTTTCCGCCGCGGGACTGCTGCCCCTGCCCGAGAAGACGGCGCTCCATCCGCAGATCTTCGGGCGCATCGAGAATCGCGATTACTCGATCGAAAAAGTGCTGCTCGAAACCATGCCGGGTTACTACCTGGGCGGCAACCTCTACCGCCCCGTGGGCAAGTCCGGCAAGTTCCCCGGGATTGCTTCGCCGCACGGCCACTGGATCTACGGCCGTCTGGAGAACACCGACCTCGGCTCCATTCCCGGACGGTGCATCAATCTGGCCCGCCAGGGTTACGTGGTCTTCGCCTACGACATGGTGGGATACAACGACACAACCCAGACGCCGCATGCCTTTGGCGGCCCGCGCGAACAACTTTGGTCGTTCGGCCCCCTGGGCCTGCAACTTTGGAATTCCATCCGTGTGGTGGATTTCCTGCAGTCGCTGCCGGATGTGGATGCGGAGCGCATCGGCGCCACCGGAGCCTCCGGAGGCGGCACGCAGACCTTCCTGCTGACCGCCGTGGACGATCGCGTGAAATTTTCCGCCCCGGTGAACATGCTTTCCGCCATCATGCAGGGCGGCTCGCCGTGCGAGAACGCGCCCAACCTGCGCGTGGACGCCTTTAACCTGGAGTTCGGCGCGATGATGGCGCCCCGGCCGCTGCTCATGGTATCGGCCACGGGTGACTGGACGCGCCATACGCCGCGCGAGGAATTCCCGGCTATCCAATCCGTCTACCGCCTCTACGATCACCCGGAAAACGTCGAGACCATCCAGATCGACGCGCCGCACAACTACAACCGCCGGAGCCGCGAGGCGGTCTATCGCTTCTTCGGCAAGCGTGTCCTGGGCGACTCCGACGCCGGACATTTCGAGGAGCGCAGTTTCCGCGTGGAGCAGCTTCAAAACATGCTCGCGCTCCAGAACCGCACCCTGCCGGCCGGCGCTCTCTCCTATCCGCAACTTGTGGAGCAATGGATCGCCGCGGCCGGGCGGCAGAACCAGGCAGCTCTGGGCGACCGCGCGGCGTTGCGGGAGCGGCTGTCCTATTCCTTGCTGGCCGAATGGCCGGCGCAGGTGCTGCATCAGGCGGAGGGCGAACGGATCGTGCTGAGCCGTGCCGGAAAGGGCGATCGCGTCCCCGGCATCTGGCTGCCCGGCCGCGGAACGGCAGCGCTGGTCGTCGACCCCGAAGGCGCAGCGGCGGCTCGCCACCGGCCCGAAGTACAAAAGCTGGTGAAGGCCGGCCGGCCCGTACTGCTGATCGACGCCTTCCAGACCGGCACGGCCGTCACCATCCGGCCCAAGCAGGATGGCTTCTATCTGACCTTCAACCGCTCCGACGATGCCAACCGCGTGCAGGACATCCTCACCGCGCTGGCCTATCTTAAAAAGTCCGGCGATGTGGAACTCATCGGGCTGGGCAAAGCGTCCGTCTGGGCGCTGTTCGCCGCCGCCGTGGCGCCGTCTCCGGTGAAGCTCCAGGCCGATCTGGACAGCTTCCGGGGCTCCGATCAGGATTTCATCAACGGTTTCTTCGTTCCGGGAATCCAGCGGGCGGGAGGGCTCCAGGCGGCGCAACTGCTCGCCAGGTAGATGTTTCTTTTCGATTTCTTCCGCTCGTTCCTGCCACTGCACAATCCCATTGGATTCGGCGCCGCCGATTTCCTGGAACTGGCGGTTGCCGTCCTTCTCGTCTGGCTGGCGATCGCCTGGCGCGCCGGTCTCGAACGCTACGGGCGCCTTCTGGCCGGAAAGACGGTCTGGTCGATGTGCACGCTTGCCGTACTGCCCGTGGTTCTGCGCCTGCTGCTTCTGGGGAATTGCCCCGTCCCCACGCCGGCCGGTCCGGACGATTTCAGCCACCTGCTGGTAGCCGATACGCTGCGCCACTTCCGCCTGGCCAACCCGACCCACGCGTTGTACCCGTTCTTCGAAACGTTTTTCGTTCTGCAGCAGCCTACCTATAGCTCCATCTTCCCCATCGGCCAGGGGCTGGCGCTGGCCATCGGGTGGCTGCTATTCGGACATCCCTGGGCCGGGGTCGTGCTTTCAGTCGCCGCCCTGTGTGCGCTGTGTTATTGGATGCTGCGGGCCTGGGTGTCGCCCGGCTGGGCCCTGGTGGGGGGCCTGCTCGCCGTGGCCGAGTTCGGCCCGCTCACTTACTGGATGAACAGCTACTGGGGTGGAGCGGTCTCCGCCGTCGCCGGTTGCCTGGTCTTCGGCGCGCTGCCGCGTCTGCGCGACCAGGGGCGCCCGCGCGACGCCGTCCTGCTGGGCCTGGGGCTCGGGCTACAATTGCTGGCCCGGCCGTTCGAGTCGATTCTCCTGCTTCTGGCCGTGGTTCTCTTCCTGCTGCCCGGCTGGCGGCCGTTCCTTCGCACCCTGCCCACCGTCGTTCTGGCCGTGTTGCCGGCTGTGGGCCTCACCCTGCTCCACAATCGCCAGGTGACCGGAAGCTGGACGACGCTGCCCTACAGCGTGAGCCGCTATCAGTATGGCGTCCCGGCGGCCTTCACCTTCGAACCGAATCCGGTTCCGCACCGCGAACTGACACCCCAGCAGCAGCTTCACTATGAAGTCCAGGCCGCCGTCCACGGCACGGAGGCGGAGACGCCGGGACGCTATCTGGCCCGCCTGGGCGACCGGATGCGATTCTATCGCTTCTTTCTACTCGCCCCGCTCTACCTGGCTTTACCGGCGTTTTTCACCACGCTGCGGGAGCCCCGCTTCCTGCGGATGATGGCCGTCCTGCTCCTGTTCGCGCTCGGCGCCAATTTCTATCCGTACTTCTATCCGCACTACCTGGCCGCGGTCGCCTGCCTGTTTGTGCTGGCGAGCGTGGTCTCGCTTGATCGCCTGAGCCGCTGGTGCGTGCGCGGGCAGCCTGTGGGGCAGGAGGCAGCACGCTGGATTCTGTTCCTCTGCGCCGCCCATTTCGTCTTCTGGTATGCCCTGCATGCTTCCGGGAACCGCGACTTCGCGCTCGCCATGCGGCGCTATGAGACCTGGGCCGCGGTGCCGCACGGAGATCCCGACGGACGCATTGCCGTAGCTCGCCGCTTGCAGCAGGCGCCCGGACAACAACTGGTGTTCGTACGCTATGGACCGCGGCACGCCTTTCAGGAGTGGGTGCGGAATGCGGCCGAGATCGACGCCGCCCCTGTGGTTTGGGCGCGCGATCGTGGTCCGGCGGAAAACGAAAAACTGCGACGCTACTATCCCCACCGCACCGCCTGGCTCCTGGAACCGGATGCCAAGCCGCTGCGCCTGACTCCCTACGTTCCGCCGGCGCCCGAACCGGAAAAACCGCCCGTCCGGTCCGAGCCGCTGCCGCAACCGAAACCCTTTCCGCCCGGCGTCAATCCCTTCGAGCCGGTGCGCTGATCTCCGCCTAAGCCGCCGCCTTCCGGGCGCGGTGCCAGGCGGATTCGTAACCGCGAACCAGGTGGTACACCACCACGTCGAAGAAAGCTGCCAGCCGATGCTCCAACTCCTCCTCGGCATAAAGCTCCATGGAGGTTCGTGTGGTCATCTGCTCCTGGACAAATGCGATGATTTGCTCTTTCACGATCTGGAACGCGCGCACGGTTTCGTGCAGCGGGATGGCGGCTTCAAAGCGTTCCTGCCCCAGCCTCTCATACTGGCGGCAGATCTCCTCTTCGCAGCCCGGCGCCAGACAGTGTTCCAGGTTCTCCAGGATGTCCTGGGCCCGCTCCCGCAGTTCCAAATCCGGAAGTCGATTCACATGCGGTAAGTCCGGATCTTTGCGGATTTCTTTCAGTGCCTGCGGGAAAATCCGGTCCCAGTGGGCTTCAATCAGATGGACAAGTCTTCCGGAAAGCATGTTTCACCTCCCAGGTCCAGCTTCATAGTAATCCTGCGATGGCCTCCTGCCAAGGGGTATTCTGAGAAGATGTTTCAGCGAGTCCTGCTCGCCCTGCTGCTCCTTCCGCCTGCCTCTTGGGGCGCCGAAAGCGTTCATCCGGTTACCGGGCGGCCCATCGCCCACGTGATGGGATATGCCGGCGCTCCCTGGCTGGTCCGTCCCGAGCGCGAGCAGGAAGAGGCTCCGGATGCCGCTTTGGATGCCATCGGGATTCCCCCCGGCGCCACGGTCGGCGACATCGGCGCGGGAGTTGGATATTTCACCTGGCGGATGGCCGAACGCGTCGGTCCTGCCGGCAAAGTCTACGCCAACGATATCCAGCCGCGCATGTTGGAGGAATTACGCAAGAACGTGGCCCAGCGGAACCTGCACAACGTCGAAACCGTCCTGGGCGTCGAAGACGATCCGCGCCTGCCCGCCGGAAAGCTGGATCTGGTACTGCTCGCCGATGTCTACCACGAATTCTCCGAGCCCCAGAAGATGCTGCGCCATATCCGGCAATCGCTAAAGCCGGACGGACGCCTGGTCCTCCTCGAATACCGCAAGGAAGATCCCCAGGTTCCCATCCGGCCCGAGCACAAAATGAGCGTCGCCGAAGTGAAAGCCGAACTCGAGCCGGAAGGCTACCGCCTGGACAAAGTTCTCGAAACCCTCCCCCGCCAGCACATCCTGATCTTCCGGAAAAAAGAAGCTGTCAGCACTCAGCACTCAGCTTTCAGCACTCAGCTCACTTCCCGCACGGCGCTGACGACATTCTTTTAGCTGAAAGCTGTCGCTGATACCTGAAAGCTTCTTCACAACGGCAGCGACGCCGCCAGCCGGATCTGCTTCTTCTGCTTCCGATCCTCCACCAGGATCTGCCCGTTCTCCAGCCGCACATCATCTACCTTGCGAAATCCCTCCGGTATCTGGGCGTAGAAAATCAGAAAATTGCTGCCGATCTTCGATTTGGCGGGCAGCCAGCGATAAGTAGGCGCGCCGAACATGGAGTGATCCTGCACCACTTCACGCCGCGGAATGTCATAGGGCTGCGTGGAAAACTCCAGGCCGCGGGCCCATTTCATGGTCTTCGGATAGTTCTCCCAATTCTGCGTCCAGGGATACTCTTCGCGATGGAAGATGTAGCCCAGGATCAGGCGCTTCTCCGGATTGATGGCGGTCACCCACACCAGCTTGAGCGAGGGGTCCATCAGGCACGTGGTATGGTCGCCGGTGCCGCCTTCGGCCGGCGCGACCCGCTCGTCCACTTTGCCGTGCTTCACTCCCGGAGCCGTGGGCCAGGTGAAATCTTTGCCGGAAGGCAGCCGGTGTTCCAGGTCGCCCTGATCCCCTTCGTAGGGCCGCGTTTGCGCCCGCCGCGCCGACATGTCCACCGCTGTCACGCCCGGCTGCAAAAACGGCGACCCGATCGTGGCGTGTTCGGCCCAGCAGACCGGACGGTCGAAGCCCAGCTCGTTTTCGAGCTCGCTCTGGACGTAGATCACGTTCTCGCCATCCACCATCCGAAACGTCCGCGAAAACGTCTCGTGCACAATCGGCAGCACACTGCGGAAACTGAGGACCGCCACATTGCCCTCCTTCGCCGAGTGGCGCACTTCCCAGGGCCGCGTGTGCGCCTCGCCGTGGCCGGGCAGGCCCGCAGCCTTTTCCTCCGCCGATACCGGACCGAATCCGTCCACACACACGAAATGCCCCATCGCTGTACCGAAGCGGTTGGGATTGCCGATCTCTCGCGCCATGCGGATCGGGTTCCAGAACGGGCTCATCTTCCCCGGGTCGTCTTTCAGCGTCAGATGGACGAGTGCTCCGCCCGTGGTCAGGATGGTCAACTCCATCTTGTCGTTGGACAACGTAACGGACGGGCGTTCTTCGAAGGTCCCCTTTTGCAGGAATTGGGCCGGAGCGGCCGGCGCCGCGCAGAAGAAGGCCAGGAGGAGGGTTGGGATTCGCACCAGAACAGCCTACCACGCCCGCGGCTAACCGCACGCTGCCCCTGCCGTCCAATCGCCATGTGGCAAGACTTCCGTAGCGGCCTGCGCTCCTTGCGCCAGAACCCGCGCTTTGCCCTGCTGGCCATCCTGGCTCTGGCCCTGGGAATGGGCGCTACCAGCGCCATGTTCAGCATTATCGATGGGGTCCTCCTGCGGCCCCTGGCCTATCGCGACCCCGCTCGCCTGGTGGTGGTGATGCAGCAGAGCCTGCGTGGTGGCGCCCTCGTGCCCGTGGCACCGGGCGATTTCGAAGATTGGAAGGCCCACAACCGCGTCTTCTCCTCGATCTCGGCGGCGGTCGCCTGGGGAGTGAATCTCACCGGCCGCGATCGCCCCGAACAACTTGCCGGCATGCGCGTCTCCTCCGATCTGTTTACCGCGCTAGGTGTTCCACCGCTGCTGGGACGCACGTTCCTGCCGGAAGACGCCCGGCCGGAAAATCGCCACGTTGTGATGTTGAGCTATGCCCTGTGGCAGAGGCGCTTCGGCAGCGACCGCACTATCCTTGGCCGCAGCCTCACCCTCAACGGGGAGGACTATATCGTAATCGGCGTCATGCCGCCCGCCTTCCGTTTTGCGCCTTTCTGGGCCACCCGCACCGAGATCTGGGCGCCTGCGCCCTACAGCCCGCAGCAGGCGCAGGACCGCAATCTGCATATGCTGCGGACCTTCGCGCGGCTGCGGCAGGGCGTCACCCTGGAGCAGGCCCGCGCGGAGATGCGAGGCATCGCCCGCCGCCTGGAACAGGCCTATCCGCGCACCAATAGCGGTGCCGGAACCGCGGTCGTGCCCTTGGCCGAAATGGCCGCGGGCAGCGTGCGCCCGGCCCTGCTGGTTCTGCTCGGCGCGGTTGGTTTTCTGTTGCTGATCGCCTGCGTCAACGTCGCGAACCTGCTGCTGACCCGGGCTGCGGACCGGCGTAAGGAAATCGCCGTTCGTCTCGCCCTCGGCGCCAGCCGCTGGCGTTTGGTGCGCCAGTTGCTCGCCGAAAGCGCGATCCTCGGCATCGCCGGCGGCACTATCGGGCTTACCCTGACCCTCTGGATCGTGCGCCTCGCCGCGACCGCTGTGCCCGCAGCCGCGCGCTTCGAGCTCCCCCGCCGGCAGGATGTCGCCGTCAATGGTACGGTTCTGCTGTTCACCCTTCTGCTCGCTGTCGTGTCGAGCGTGCTGTTCGGTCTCGCACCGGCGCTCCAGGCCTCGCGCCAGCAGTTGCGCGACGCGCTCGGCGAAGGTGGCCGCGGGACCTCCGGCCGCCATCGTATCGGAGACGGCATGGTGATCGCCGAAACGGCCCTGGCGCTCATACTGCTGGCCGGCTCCGGGCTCCTGTTGCGCAGTTATCAGAAGCTGCAAAATCTCGATCCCGGCTTCCGGCCGGAGAACGTCTGGACCATGGAAGTTTCCGTAGCCGGTTCGCGGGAGGCTGAGCCGTCACGCCGCGCGATCTTCTTCCGCGAGTTGCTGCAACGAGTGCGCGCCATCCCCGGCGTCGATGCCGCCGGCGCCATCAATCACGTTCCCCTGGCCGGTGACCTCTGGTCGCAAAGCTTTGTCCTGGAAGATCGGGCGCTGCCGCCGCCCGGCGCCACTCCCAATGCTGCCTGGCGCGTTGTACAGCCCGGCTATTTCCGAGCCATGGGGATCCGCCTTCAAGCTGGTCGCGATCTCACCGACCAGGACACCGAAGCCACCCCCGGAGTCGCGGTCGTCAACCAGACCATGGCCCGCCGCTACTGGCCTTCCTCGACTGCCATCGGCAAACGGTTCCATTGGGGCGATGCGCAGGGACGCGGCCCCTGGATCACCATCGTGGGCGTGGTCCGCGATGTGGAGCAATGGGAGCGCGCCGCGCCTCCCAAGGACGAGATCTATGTCTCCTACTGGCAGGATGCCTTCTATCAGCACGATCCCTCGCCGCACTTCGGCATGACCCTGGTGGCCCACGCGGCGGGAAACGATCCGGGCATGGGCTCCGCGCTCCAGGATGCTCTCTGGTCGCTCGATCGCAATCTGCCGGTCGTGAGCCTGAATCGCATGGAGCAGGTGGTGTCGAATGCGCTTTGGCAGCCGCGCGCTGCGGCTCTTCTGCTTACGGCCTTCGCGGCGCTGGCCATGCTGCTGGCTGCCGTCGGCATCTACGGCGTGATCTCTTATGCCGTTGCCCGCCGCACGCAGGAACTCGGTGTGCGCGTGGCCCTCGGCGCACGTCCGGCGGACGTGCTGCGCCTCGTGGTAGGGCAGGGAATGCGTCTGGTCGGTCTCGGCGTCTTTCTGGGCCTGGCCGGAGCCGCGATGTTGACGCGTCTGCTCTCCGGGATGCTCTACCAGGTCGGCACGGTGGATCCAGCCATCTTCCTCCTCGCTGCCGCTGCCCTGGCCGCAGTCGCGCTGGCCGCCATCCTGGCCCCCGCCTACCGAGCCGCCCGAGCCCCCCCATGGCCGCCCTAAGGCATACGTAGCGCCCGATTTATCGGGCAGCGTTGCCACTCCCGGCGACGTTCTCTTCTAAGCTGAAAGCTGAGAGCTGATCGCTGATAGCTACCAGCTACCTCACCTCAAACCGAATCTCCACCGCCGCCGGCTCATTCGCGCTGCCGGTCCCCGCCTCCGGCCGGGCAGTGGCTGCCCGCACATTCGCCACCGCGCTTGCCGTCGTTCGTTCCAACGCTGCCAACCTCTCCGGCGCCGGATTTTCCAGCTCTGGGTCCGGATTTCGCGAGAGCAGCGCCATCCAAACCTTGCGGCCCGGTTCGGTATACACCAGAGCGCCGCCTGCCGGAATCAGCACCGGCTTGCCCGCCTGCACTTTGCCGCTGTAGCGTGGCTGCCAGACGCCCGCGCCATCCCGTTCGAGCAGGTACAAATATCCGTCCTCGGTAGCCGTCAGGCTGAGGCGGATCGCTTCGCCCGTACGGAAGGACGCCTTCGGCTCGCCCCCACTCTCCGCCGGAAGCACACGATATTGCAGGCGTGGGATGCGGATCTGTGCGACCCGGCTCAGCTCCACGCGCGAGGGGTTCATGTACCCGGCGACCGCCCCCGTACTCACTCCGACCGATGGGGTCCTTGGAGCGGCCGAATCCTGCGGCGGCGGGCTCTGCGGAGCCGCGCCGCTTGCCATCGGCTCCTGGAGCGTCAAACCGGCACTCGGGATAAAGGCCTGTTTTCGCTGCTCCTGCTCCCGCGCATCCTGCGCCCGGGCTTCCGCCGCGCGGCCCGGTTTCTGCGGCCTCGGCGCCTGCGGCTGCGCTTCCGGCGCCGGCTTGGCGCTCGACGCCGCCCCGGCCGCACTCCCCGCCGGGGCGGGCGATTCCGTATCTCGAAGCTGCGGTGGCACCGCTTTCGCGATCTCCACGGCGGCTGGAGGGGGAGGCGTTGGGCGGCCCAGGTACATCGCGACCACGATCAGGGCGGCTGCCAAGCTGCCCGCCAGTGCCCATGCCCGCGGTCCCCACAATCGCCGCGCGGTCCGAACCGGCTCCCCGGCGCCAGGCTCGGCCAGGGCATTCAGCAACTGCTGTTTCGCGTCCGGATCCTGCAGCAGGTCGCGCAATGCCTGTTCACGCGCCAGTTGGTCGAACAATTCCTGATCGTTCAGCGCGGCTTCGAACAACGCCCGGCGCTCGGCATCGGTCAAGGTATCGGTGGCGTAACCGCCCAGCAGCTTTTCCACCTCCTGGCGATTCATGGCTTCGCCTCCCAGTCTCCGCCCATCGCTTCGAGCAGGTGCTGCCGGCAGCGGTGATCCCACGTGTAGACCGTGTTCAGCGAGCCCGCTCCCATGATCTTCTGGATCTCCGCGAAGCTCTTGCCCTCCAGCTTCAGCCGCATCAGTTCGCGGCAGCGGCCGCCCAGTTGCCCGATCGCGCGAGTGAGCCGCTCCAACATCATCTTTCGTTCCACCCACGCCGAAGGATCGGCATCGAGGTCCGGTAGTTGGATATCGGCGGTGGAGACCTGCGTGTATTCGCCGCGTCGCTGGGATTTGCGGCGAAGGCTCATGATCTTGAACCGGACGATCTGCAGCGAGAGCGGTACCAGGTCTTCGATCCGGTCGATATCCCCGTACTTTTCATGCAGAAGGATGAGCACTTCCTGTGCCACATCCTCCGCCATATCCCCCGCTAGATGAGATGCCGCGAACGCCACAATCCTTTCACGAAGCTGGCGCAGCGTCTCTTCCGGTAGCACGGTTCAATACTGTCAGTATCCCACGCGGCCGAAATAGGGCGCCGGTTCGGGTGTGGCCGCCCCGTCTTTGCGGGGCGAAGAGGCTCCGTAGTTCACGCTTCCAGCCGAATCGTGCAGCACGGCCTGGCCTCCGCCCATGGGTTGCGCATAGTCCGGCAGTACCGTGAGCTGGTGCCCCCGCGATTCCAGTTCCCGCCGAACCTCCAGGGGCACGCGGCCCTCGATCATCACGTCGCACCCGCCGAAGCTCAGCTTGGTGAAGCGCGGCGCTTCGAGCGACGCCTGGATGTTCATCCCGGCGTCCACCACGTGGGAAACGAACTGCGCGTGCGCCTGGGCCTGGTTGAACCCGCCCATGATGCCGAAGCCGATATGCGTCTCCCCGCGTTCCAGAAATCCTGGAATGATCGTGTGCAGCGGGCGCTTGTGGGGCGCCAGAGCGTCCGCGTGCGAGGGGTCCAGCACGAACAACCCGGCGCGATTTTGCAGGTGGAAACCGAAATCGTCCACCACCACCCCCGACCCGAATCCCTGAAACAGGCTCTGGATCAGCGAGACGATGTTTCCCTCGCGGTCCACCGTGGAAAGATAGATCGTGTCGCCGGCGCCCCAGCCCGGCTGGCCTTCGAGTGCCGCGCAATTGCTCTTATGCAGGTCGATCAGCTTGGCCCGCTTTCTGGCGTAATCCTTCGAAAGCAGCCCTTCCACCGGCACTTTGCTGTATCGCGGATCGGCCACAAAGCGGCGCAAATCCGCGTACGCCAGCTTCTTCGCTTCGATCTTGATGTGCAGGTCGTCCGCGCCCAGGTGCGGCCGCTCCGGCAGCGGGAATGCCTCCATGATGTTCAGCATCTCCAGCACGGCGATGCCCTGCCCGTTGGGGGGCAGTTCATAGACCTTCCAGCCCCTGTATTCCGTATGGATCGGCTGGACCCGCTCGGCCTCGAACTCGCCTAAATCGGCGGCGGTCATCTTACCGCCCAGGCGGTCCGAGGTCTTCAGGAGAGATTGCGCGATCGCCCCGCGATAGAACCCGCGCGCGCCTTCGGAAGCGATCACCTTCAGCGCGCCGGCCAGTTCGGCATTGTGAAAGATCTGTCCCACGCGTGGTGCGTTGCCGTGATCGAGGAACAGGCGCCGTCCGTTGGGATCCGCCTGTAACTTGGCCGTCTGGCCGTTCCAGGCCGCCTGAATCAGCTCGGTAACTGGAAATCCATTGGTGGCGAAGTAAATAGCCGGCTGGAACAGGTCCTTCCAGGGCAGCCGCCCGAAGCGCCGGTGCAGTTGGTCCCACCCCGCCACGCACCCGGGCACGCTCACCGAGTGGATGCCCGCGTGCGGCATCGTGGATGCGCCCTGCGACTTCAGAAAATCGATGGTCAACCCCGCGGGAGCCCATCCGCTGGCATTGATGCCGGTCAGTTTGCCGGTCTTGGCCTCCCAGACCAGGGCGAACAGGTCCCCGCCGATGCCATTCATCATCGGCTCGACTACGCCCAGCGCGACGTTGGCCGCGATGGCGGCATCCACCGCGGAGCCGCCCCGCGCCAGGACCTGCGCCCCGGCTTGCGATGCCAGCGCCTGGCTGGTGGCCGCGATTCCCAGAGGGCTGATCACCATGGATCGGGCTTGGGATCGTCCGGAGAATCCGCGATACTGCTCTTCGCGCTCGTCCCGGGTCTGTTGAGCCGGCGCGGGCGCCGCGGCGAATCCCAGCGCTCCGGCAGTGGATACACTTTTCAGGCAGAAGTCTCTTCGGCGCATCGGGTCCCTCTCGTAAGAATCAACGTATCATGCGCCGCCCTGTGGCGGCGGAGGTTCCCGATGCGCCTTTGTTTGCTACCGGCGCCAGTAGCCCCGATAGTAGCGATGGCCGTGATAGCGGGGGCGGACCCATACGCGCCGACCATAGGGGGGCCGGGCCCAGTAGCCGGCCCGCCAGTAATATCGCCCGCGCACCGGATACCAGTAGCCTGCAATCCAGCTATATCCCGGGCCGGGGCACCGCGGTGCATAAGCCACCACGGGAGGCGGTGGTGGAGCCGCCACATAATAACCTGGCCCATAACCTCCAATGCCCACTCCGATAGAGATATGAGTCCCCGCGAATAAGGAACTGCCGGCAAAGAATACCAATGCCAATAACCTGGACTTCATCTTCCTACCTCCCCTGATTTTTCAAACGTGAAGTGGATGCTTCGGGTTTACATCGCCCTCTGCGTCTTCGTCCCGCGTCGGTATCGAACCACACGGAATCGCTGCTCCCCGGCCCATTCGATTTCGTCCGCAGCCCTATCGTAAGCTAAGAAACTAAAGCGCTTCTTTATGGCCGAATCCCCTATTACCCCTCGCAGCCGTGATTTCGCTACCTGGTATCAAGATGTCGTCCTTCAGGGAGACATGGCGGAGCCCGCCGAAATCGTTAAGGGCTGCATGGTGATCAAACCCAACGGCTATGCCGTCTGGGAGGCGCTCCAGCGCGAACTGGATGCCCGCTTCAAGGCCTTGGGCCACCAGAACGTTTACTTCCCGCTGCTCATCCCGCAGAGCTTTCTGCACAAGGAGGCGGAGCATGTGGAGGGCTTCTCGCCGGAGCTGGCCGTAGTCACCGTGGCCGGCGGCAAAGAGCTGGAGGAGCCTTACGTCATTCGCCCGACTTCGGAAACCATCATCGGCCACTTCTTTTCCAAGTGGATCCA
>CAZMRK010000209.1:0-5386 GCA_964568355.1 uncultured Solibacteraceae bacterium
CTGGAGAAGATCGCCTTCAATCCGCTCCCCGGAACCTTTTCGGCGGACATGTGGTCCCACCAGTACGATCAGCAGCCCAACCAGGTGCTCTGCTCCCTGGCGCGGCGGAACTGGACCAACAATGGCCCGGACTCCAACCTGTTCGGCCTGGAGCCGAATTTCGGCTGTTGTACCTCCAATCTCCACCAGGGGTGGCCCAAGTTTGCCGCCAGTTTGTGGATGGCCGCGCCGGGCGGAGGCGTGGCTGCGACGGCCTATGCGCCCAGCGAAGTTTCGACGAAAGTGCGGGGCGGTGTGGCGGTTACCATCAGCGAATTTACCGAATATCCCTTTCGGGCTATGATCCGGCTTTCCGTGTCCCCGGCCGTGCCGGTGACCTTTCCGCTGGTGCTCCGCGTTCCGGCTTGGGCTACAGCCGCCCGCATCTCCGTGAACGGACAGGCGCAGGGCGGCGTCCGTCCTGGCGAGTTCTTCCGCCTGGAGCGATCCTGGCGCAAAGGCGATGTAGTGGAGCTGGTGTTTCCCATGGAAGTGCGGACTTCGCGCTGGTACCACAATTCGGTGGCCATCGAGCGGGGTCCGCTGGTCTACTCCCTGCGCATCGCCGACCACTGGAGCAAGTTTCGCGACCGGCCCCAAGCGCCGGACTGGGAGGTATATCCTGTATCTCCTTGGAACTATGCCCTGGTGGTAGATCCGGCCAACCCGGCAGGCTACTTCCGGGTGCGCGAAAAGCCTTTAGGCGATTTCCTGTTCAGCCCCGCTGGCGCGCCCGTGGAACTGACGGCCAAAGGTCGCCGCCTGCCGGAGTGGCAGCTCGAAGCCAGTTCAGCCGGTCCTTTGCCACTAAGCCCGGTGGCCAGCAAGCAGCCGGAAGAGACGCTGGTCCTGATCCCCTACGGATCGGCGAAGCTGCGCATCACCGCCTTTCCCTGGCTCCACTGACCGGCTGGACTGCTAAAGCCTGTGCTACCTGTCCGATGGCGGCACAGGCCGTCCCACAAGCGGACAGTGGGATTTTCTCTGTCCCGCCGGCCTAACCTTTTTACCCCTGAATGGTCATAATGTTAAACCGGGAGGAGGGAATGGCCACGTTCGTGCCTTTCCACCCGGGAGAACCCAAAATGGACGTACCGCGCAAGTCGGCTCGCAAGCAGAAGATCATCAAGCGCATCATTTTCGGCGTGGTTGTGGCGGTGGCAGTGCCGGCGATCACCATCATGCTGGGCCGGCTGAAGCCGGCGGCGCCCACGGTCGAGGGCTCTACCGTCTGGCGGGACACGGTGAAACGCGGTCCCATGATCCGGGATGTGCGCGGCATGGGCACCCTGGTCCCGGAGGAAACGCTGCTGATTCCGGCGTTGACTGATGGCCGCGTGGATCGGATTCTGATCCGGCCGGGTACGCCGGTCAAGACGAACGACATCATCATGACCCTGACCAATCCCGATCTCCAGACCGAATTACTCGACAAAGAGTATGCCCTGAAAGCCGCCGAGGCTGCCTACACGGATCTGCGGGTGACGCTGGAAAAAGGTCTTTTGGATCTGCGCTCGACCGCCGCCCAGGTATCGGCCGACTATCACGCCGCCAAGTTAAAAGCCGAGCGGGATACGGCGCTGGCCAAGGAAGGGCTGGTAGCGGACGTGGACGCCAAGATCTCCGAAGTGAACGCAAGAGAGTTAGGTGTCCGCAATGAACTTGAACAAAAACGGATCACCATCAACTCGGAATCCGTGGAGGCGCAGTTGGCCAAGGCTAAAGTGACCGTGGAGCAGGCGCGCGGGGCGTATGAGCTGGTGAAGAATCAGGTAGCCGCTCTGAAGGTGAGGTCCGGTGTGGATGGTATGCTCCAGGCGCTCGCTACGCCTGTCGAGCAGGGCCAGTCGGTCGCCGCCGGTACGCCGCTGGGCAAAGTGGCCCAGCCTTCCAAGCTGAAAGCGGTTCTGAAGATTGCCGAGACGCAGGTGAAGGATGTTCGTATCAACCAGCCGGCAGTAGTGGATACGCGTAACGGGTTCGTAAAGGGACATGTCTCGCGCATCGATCCTTCGATCATCAACGGTACCGTGGATGTGGATATCAAGATGGATGAGGAACTGCCGGATTTCGCCCGGCCGGACCTCAGCGTGGATGGGACCATCCAGTTGGAAAAATTAGACGATGTCATATATGTGGGGCGGCCGGTCTTCGGGCAGGCGGAAAGCACTGTGACGCTCTTCAAGCTGGAGCCGGATGGCCGGTATGCCAATCGGGTGCAAGTGAAACTGGGACGTACGTCGGTGAATACCATCGAGATCCGCGAGGGTCTGCGAGTGGGTGACGTCGTGATTCTGTCCGATATGTCCGCCTGGGACGGATACGACCGAATTCGATTGAACTAATTCCGGGAGAACTTCGTAAGGGAGATCAAATGGAAAATGGAGCGCTGATTCGCCTGGAGGGCGTAACCAAAGTTTTCGTTACCGACGAGGTGGAGACCCACGCCCTCTCGGGAATTCAACTGGAAATCAAGAAGGGCGAATATCTGTCGATTGCGGGGCCCTCCGGTTGCGGCAAATCCACACTGCTGGCCATTCTGGGCCTGCTCGATACCTGCACGGATGGAGTCTACACATTAAACAACCGGCCGGTCAGCGGCCTCAAGCTTTCCGAGCGGGCTCGTATCCGCAACCGCGAGATCGGATTTATCTTTCAGGCGTTCAACCTGATCGGCGATTTGACGGTATATGAAAACGTCGAGCTGCCGTTGACCTACCGCGGAATGCCCTCCTCGGAGCGCAAGAAGCGTGTGCAGGAGTCCTTGGAGCGGGTGGGCATGTCTCATCGCATGAAGCACTATCCTTCGCAGCTCTCCGGAGGTCAGCAACAGCGCGTCGCGGTGGCGCGCGCCCTGGCGGGAGATCCATTGATCCTGCTGGCGGACGAGCCGACGGGGAACCTGGATTCCGCCAACGGCGAAGCGGTCATGAATCTGCTGAAAGATCTGCATCGCAACGGGGCCACCATCTGCATGGTGACGCACGATCCGCGTTACGCCCAATTCGCCGACCGCACCATTAAGATGTTCGACGGGCGGATTGTGGAAGAAAGCGTGGAGCAAACAGTGCAATAAGCCGGGCAGCAACGGCTGCGCGTCCGTCTCCGGATTGCGCCCGGTCGGAGAGGGACGAGGGAAAGCGTGCAAACCATGTGGCAGGATCTGCGCTATGCCGCGCGAACGCTGGCGAGGAAGCCGGGCTTCACGCTGGTAGCCGTGCTTACGCTGGCGACCGGCGTAGGAGCAGGCGCGGCCCTGTTCGCACTTTCATGCTGTATCGATTCGCGGGGGCTGCCGGTTCTGCTGGCGGCCGCAGCGATGGTGTTGCTGGTGGGCTGTGGGAATGTGGCGCATATGTTGTTGGCGCGCGCCACCGGGCTTCGCCGGGAAATCGCCATTCGCTCCGCGCTGGGGGCCGGCCGTGGGCGGCTGGCCCGTCAGTTTCTGACCGAAAGCCTGCTGTTGGGCCTCCTGGGCGGCGCCTGCGGGCTGATCGTGAGTGTCTGGGCGGTGGCTTTGGTAGTAAAGTTTGGCTCTGCCGCGATCCCGGGTTTGGGCGGACGCCCCCACGTGCGGGCGCTGCTGGCCGTCACCCCGGCGCTTTCCGTGCTCTGCGGGCTGTTGGCCGGCCTGCTGCCCGCGTTCCGTTCGTCGCGGGACGGCCGCGCGGATGCGCTGCGAAAAGATCTGCGGCGCTTTACCGCGCGTGTGCCGCTGCGCGCTCGGAGCCTGCTGGCCGTGGGCGAAGTGGCGCTGGCGGCCCTGCTCCTCACCGGAGCCGGCGCTATGGTGCGCCATCCGGCGAACCTGCCTGGCGGCATCGGACTGCTTCAGGTGCTGTTGGCGGCGGGTGTAGCGCTTCCCGCCGCAGCCCAGGCGGGCTTCGGACTATACGGCGTAATGTCCTGGGCGGTAAATCAGCGCGCGGCCGAGTTTCGCGTTCGGCTGGCGATGGGTGCCTGCGCCTGTGATTTACGCAAGATCGTCCTCAAGCAGGGTCTGCTCCTGGCCCTGGAAGGCATCCTGCTGGGCCTTGCGGCCGCGGCGGTTCTTGCGCCGGTAATGGCCGGAATCCGCTTCCGCGACCCGGCTGTTTGGATGTGTGTTTCGCTCCTGTTAACGGGTGTCGCTATGGCTGCATGCGCGGTTCCGGCTCGCCGGGCCACGCAGGTGGATCTGCTGGCGGCGCTCAGATCATAAGCTACAGCCAAATGACGGGCCTCCAGGCCTGTCCGGTCCCATGGCGCAGACCTGAAGGGGAAGAAGCATGGTGCGGAGAAGCTGGTTGATCCAATGTATCTGGGTGCTGGCGGCAAGCGGCGCGACCCTGCCGGCGTGGAATGGCGGCGTCGCGCGAGAGTTTCATCAGACCTATATGCTTTCGGCGCATGGACGCGTCTCGCTCGACAATGTGAACGGCAACGTGCGGATCCGTGGTTGGGATCGCGAAGAGATTCGAGTCGATGCCGTGGAGTATGCTTCCTCGCTGAATAAGCCGGCTCGCGCCCGCATCCTGGTGGATGCCTGTCCGGAAGCTGTACGGATCCGAACGCAATACGATGGAATTTCGGGAGACGGGAATCCCAATAGCGTGGAATACACCGTTACGGTGCCGAGGCAGGCGCGTCTGGACGCCATCACACTGATCAATGGCGGGCTGGAGATCACCGGTGTCAGCGGTGACGTCAAAGCCTCTTCGGTAAACGGTCGCGTGCGCGCGGTCAAATTGGCAGGCGAGACGTACCTTTCCACGGTAAACGGCAGCCTGGAGGCCAATTTCGACCGCCTCGATCCGCGCAAAGCGGTGGCGCTCCACTCCGTAAACGGCGATATCCGGCTCGCTATCCCTTTCGATGCCCACGCGCAGGTGAATGCCAGCAACGTGATGGGCGGCATTGACAATGATTTCGGGTTGCCGGTGGACCGGGGCGGTTTCGTCGGCAACCGCCTGTGTGGCTCAATCAAAGGTGGCGGCACGCGTATCCGTCTGAACAATGTCAACGGAAGTATCTCGATTCTGCCGATGTCGAACGGAAAGCGGGTCCGGTTCACGTAGTATCTGGATTTTCGAACCGCGAAGGTCGCTCCCATGGGTGACACGTGATGAGATGGCAAGCGGCGGCGCAGGATGTACGCTATGCGCTGCGCAGTTTTCGAAAGAGTCCCACCTTTACGGCGGTTGCAATTCTGTCCCTGGCGTTGGGAATCGGGGTCAACACCGCCATTTTCAGCCTGGTGAATGCGGTGCTGCTGCGCCCGCTCCCTGTTCCGGAGCCGGACCGCCTGATTTCGGTCTATCACCGGAGCGCGCATGGCTCCGGACAGTTGAGCAGCAGTTCCTACCCG
>CAZMRK010000210.1:0-3037 GCA_964568355.1 uncultured Solibacteraceae bacterium
CACCAGTTGCTTGAATCGCTCGATGCGCCGGATCTCACCGGATAACGTGCGCTCCAGAGCCACCGGCTGCTGCCGGATCTCTTCCAACATACGGGACATACTTTCAAGATAGCAAGTGCTTAGTGAAACGTCCTATGATTAGGCCAAGCGGAAATTCGGTTCGTCCGCTTGCTATCGCGCGCGGTTCCGTTCCGGCACCGAACCGCGACCGGAAGCGAGCGGACTTCGCGGTCGCGGCGCTAGTGCTGGAGCGAAGAAGCGACTTTCGCCTGAAACTCCGCCGCTTTCGCCAGAATCGGCGCTGCCTGCAGAGTCAGGACACGGCCGTCGCGCACAACCGGCCTTCCGTTGATCATCACGTCCTGCACATCGGAACCCTTCAGCGCATAGACCATCTGCGAGATCACGTTGTATAGAGGCGCGGCATTGGCACGGTCCAGGCGGACCGTAATCAGGTCGGCTCGTTTGCCGGCTTCGAGCGACCCGATGTCTTTCTCCATCCCCAGCGCGCGCGCGCCGCCGATTGTCGCCATGTCCAGTGCGGCGCGAGCCGGCAAAGCCTGAGGATCGCCGGTCGAGACCTTCTGCAGCTTTGCGGCGAGGTCCATCTCTTCGAACAGGTTGAAGTCGTTATTGCTGCCCGCTGGACCGTCCGGCCCCAACCCCACCGCCAGGCCCAGCGCGAGCATTCGCGTCACCGGCGCCACGCCGCTGGCCAGCTTCATATTGCTCGAGGGGCAATGGGCGATCCCCGTTCCGTGAGCCTTCAGAATTCGCAAATCGGCGTCGTCCAGCCACACCCCATGAGCGATCAGGGTGCGGCCGTCCAGCACGCCCAGCGACTCCAGCAGCCGTGCCGGCGTCATCCGCCGCTTGGCCAGCGTGTCTTCGTTCTCTTTCTTCGTCTCGGATAAGTGAATCAGCAGCGGAGCCCCGTAGCGATTCGCCAGCGCGCGTGCCGCTTTCAAATTCTCATCCGAGTTGGTGTAAATGGCGTGGGGAGCCACCGCCGCCACCACCAGCGGATCGTTGCGAAAGCGGGTCAGAAATCGCTCGCTGAACGCCAGCGCCGCGGCAGCCGTTTTCTGGTCCGGGGAAGGGAAGCCGATGATCGTTTCCCCGAGCACGCCGCGCATTCCCGCTTCCCGGGCTACCTCCGCCACCACGTCCTCGAAGTAATACATATCGGTGAACGTGGTAGTCCCGGAAAGCAGCATCTCCAGGCAGGCCAGGCGGGTGCCCCAGCGCACGAAATCCGGGGTGACGTTGCGCGCCTCGGCCGGGAAAATATACTTCTCCAGCCAGTCCTGAAGCCGCAGGTCATCGGCGATCCCCCGAAACAGCGACATGGCCGCGTGCGTGTGCGTATTGATCAGACCCGGCGCCAGGATCGCCGCGCCGCGATCCAGATGCATCCGCGCCTGGAAGCGCTTCTCGATCTCGGCCTTCGGGCCTACGCCCACGATGCGCTCGCCGCGCACCGCCACGGCACCGTGCTCGATTACCTGCTGCCCCGCGTCCATGGGGACGACGTAGCGCGCGCTCCAGATCCAGTCCGCCGGCTCCGCCAGCGCCGCGATCGCGAGCAGAAAAAAACTACAGATAAGACGCATCGAACGGTCTCGGAAACAGCTCTTTCAAATGAAAGCTCTCGGTTCTGCCTTGCGGATTGACCAGCACCACCTCGACATCGCCGCAGAATTCCCAGAGTATCTGGCGGCAGGCGCCGCACGGCGGAGTGGGATGGCTGGTGTCAGCCGCCACGGCCACGCGCCGGAACCGCCGCGCTCCCTCGGAAACGGCTTTGAACACAGCCACCCGCTCGGCGCACAAAGTCAGGCCGTAAGTCGCATTTTCGATGTTACAGCCGGTGTAAATGCGGCCCGCTTCATCCTCCACCGCGGCTCCCACCCGGAACTTCGAAAACGGCGCATGCGCATTCTCCCGGGCGCGCAACGCAGCTTCGAGCAGCGCTTCCATTTACACCTCCAGGCGCGGCAGCAGGGCCTTCAAAAAACGGACCAGGGTGTCGCGTACCATCTCGCCCGTCTCCAGCACCTCCGCGTGATCGATCTTCCGCGGCAAAATCCCCGCCGCCATGTTGGTCACGCACGAAATGCCCAATACCCGGATGCCCATATGGTTGGCTACGATCACTTCGGGGACCGTGGACATCCCCACCACGTCCGCGCCGATCATGCGCAGGTAGCGGATCTCCGCGGGCGTTTCGTAGCTCGGCCCGAGCATGGCCGCATATACGCCTTCCTCCAGCCGGATGCCTAACTCTCCGGCCACCTGCCGGGCGATCTCGCGATAGCGCGCGGAGTAGGCCTCCGACATATCCGGAAATCGCGGTCCCAGCGCTTCGTCGTTCGGCCCGGCCAGCGGATTGGACCCCTGCAAGTTGATATGGTCGGAGAGCAGCACCAGACCGCCGCGCTCCAGCGAGAGATTGATTCCCCCCGCGGCGTTGGTGAACGCCATCGCCTTCACGCCGAGCCGCCCCAGTACCCGCACGCCGAAGGTCACCTGCGCCGGCGTGTAGCCCTCGTAGAGATGCACCCGCCCGGCCATCACCGCCACGTCCAGCTTGCCCAGTCTTCCGAACACCAGGCGGCCCGCGTGGCCGATTGCGGTCGAGCACGGCCAGTTCGGGATCTCGCCATAGGGAATCTCGACGGAGCCGCTCAGTTCCTCGGCGAACGCCCCCAAGCCGCTGCCTAACACCACCGCTACCTTGGGCCGAAAGCTGGTTCGCGACTCCAGAAACCGCTTGGCCGCTTCGATCACAACAGCATCCCCGCGATGCAGGCCGACATGAAGTTCGCCATACTGCCGGCCGCCCCCGCCTTCAGTCCGAGCCTGGCCAGGTCGGACTTGCGGTCGGGCGCCAGCGCGCCGATACCGCCAATCTGAATCGCGATCGAGCTGAAATTCGCGAACCCGCACAGCGCATACGTGGCGATCGTAAACGAGCGGGGATCAAGCTGCGTCTTCATCGGTCCCAGTTGCAGAAAAGCCACAAATTCGTTCAGCA
>CAZMRK010000211.1:0-5992 GCA_964568355.1 uncultured Solibacteraceae bacterium
ACCGGCACTCCTCCGTCGATGGGCAGCAGGTAGAGATTGTTGAACTGATCCGCGCCGCCGGCTTGGGAAGAGTAGAGAATGCGCTTGCCGTCCGGCGAGATATGCGGCCGGGTGCGGTAATAGCTCTGCTCGTGCGAGATGCGGACGGCTCGGGCCATGCCCCCCGGCTCGGCCGGCATGCGATAGAGATCGCCCGAGCCTAACCCTATGTCACGGTTCGAAACGAAGACCAGCTCTTTGCCGTCCGGCATCCATGCGGGCTGAGTATGCATGTCCCACGCGCCAACATAGGGCCGTTCGCGGGTATGGCGGTGATCCTCGGTCAACAGCTCCGCAGGACCGGCCCATTTTCCATCGCGAATCGGCCGCACCCAGATTTTGAAGTAGCCGGTCGAGCCGGTGGAGACATATGCCAGGCGGCCTCCGTCCGGCGAAAAGACCGGGTCGGCGTAAAGTTCGGCATCGTCGGTGAGGCGCCGCTGCTCTCCGGTTTCGAGGTTGACGATCTCCAGTTGAATGCCGCGCGTATCGTCGTCGGCGGTATAGACAATCCACTTGCCGTCCGGGGACCAGGCCGGGGAGGAATGGTACTTGCGGCCTGCCGTCAATTCAAAGGCTTCGCCCGTGGCAGGGTCCACCTTCCAGATGGAACCCTGCATCGAAAAAGCGATCCACTTGCCGTCCGGAGACCAGCACGGCGCCCAAGGAGTAGCCGAGGGCGCCGGAGGCAGGTAGTAGTTGTGCATGTACGGCCCGCCGTGCCGGGCGGCCAGGTAGTGGGGCGGCTCGGCACGCGCACACCAGATGACCAAAGCCAGCAGGAGAGAACGTCTCATAGACGCTCAAAAGTATATCTTTGCTGCCATCATGACAACCCGGGGGCTGCCGTTCTGCGTGGTGATCATCCCGAACACGAGGTTCGGAAGCGCGTTGTTGGGCGGGCCTGCGTTCATGTGATTGAACAGATTCTGCGCTTCGAAGCGAATCTGGGCATAGCGGGATTCCTTGCCCAACCCGAAATTCTTCATCAAAGCAAAATCCCACTGGCTGAAGCCAGGCCCACGCATGCCCTGGAGCGTGCTTCCCACATCGCCAATCTCGACGCCTTGCACGGGCCGGAACGCATCCGGATTGAAGTAGTACTGAAAACCGGACGCTCCCTGCAGGGCGGTGTGGCCGGAAACACCGTTGTCATACGGAATACGCGGGTCGACGAAGCGCGGGCGCGTCAGCTTTCCCTCGCCAATCGTGATCCAGTTCCGGCAATATCCGGAGGCGCAGATGATCGAGAAGGGAGTTCCACCCCGATACAGGGTGGTTCCGGCCATACTCCATCCGCCGATCACCTTGTCCGCCAGTTTCTTGCCGAAGGTGTCCGGGCTGCGCAGGAAGCGCTTTCCGCGGCCGAAAGGCAGATCGACCACATAGTTCACGACCAGGCGATGGGTGACATCGAAGGGAGCAAGGCCATAGATATCGCTCATCGGGAGGTTGGCTTGCGGGGGGCCCTGGCTATTGCCATCGACTCCGACGCTGTTGATCCCCTGGGCGCCGATCCCGCCTCCCGCCTGCAGCATCTTGCTGAACGTGTAGTTGGCCAGGAAGCTGAACCCGCGCGCAAAACGATGCTCCACCTGGAAGTAGGCGGCATGGTAGTTGGAGTATCCCATAGGCTCGTTCACTCCCCAGACCTCGCGCCAGAGCGGCTGCACCTGCAGCACGCGTCCGAGGAAGTTGGTGGCGCCTCCCATGGTGGTTCCGGCTGGGATCTGGCCATAGAACGGATTGCTGACCAGAGTGTTCAGATTGTCGCCGAGCGGGACCCCCAGAGCGTGGTAAGCGTCCGGTACGCTGTGATAGTTGCCGAAAAACGGCAGGTCCCGGCCAAAGTTGCCGCTGTAGGAAGCCTCCAGGACCCAGACGTTCGTGCCTGAGCCTACCTCACGCTGCAGATTGAGCTGAACCGCGTGCTCGTAGCCGGGATATTGATTGTAGGCGGGCACAATCAGCCAATTTCCCATCGTGCTGAGGTTCAGCGCCAGGATGTCGCGAGTGAACGGCACGTAGCCTTGCCCATTCGGCAGCGGGACGTTGAAGCTGCTCAAATAAGTCAGGCCGCCGTTGGCGGTGCCATCCTGGGCCATGCGGGCAAAATCGCCATAGCCGGTGTTCTGGTTGGCGGAGTCGAGAAAACTGTCGCCGGTCATGGTGAGCCAGTTCAAGCCATAGCCGACCCGCACTACCGTACGAGGCAGGAACTGATAGGCGATGCCGGCGCGTGGTCCCAGGTGCCGCGGATAGGTCTTCTGCCAACTGCGATACGGATATTCCGGGGTCCCCAGCATAGCGATACGCCCATATACCCCCTGCGTGATCCAGGCCGGCTGTGCAAACGTGATGCCGGCCTCCTGCTGGACCTGGTTCCAGCTCCAGTCCGCATTCGGCTTCCAATCCCACTTATAGTTCGGATCCCAGACCATCTGCCGGTTGTAGCGTTCGGTGCGAGGAGGTTCGTAATCCCAGCGAAGGCCCAGATTCAGGGTGAGCTTGCGGGTCAGCTTGATATCGTCCTGACCATACAAACCGTGGTAGGTCTGAAGCGAGGCCGGGCCTGCCAACTGCGTCCCCTGGCCCCAGTTGGGAACACCCAGAAGCCAGCTCGCAAAGGGCAGGCCGGTGACCGGATTGTCGTAGTATTGCGAGGTTACTCGCCGGTCGGTGGTGATATTGAAGCTGCCCCCGCTGGTGACGTTGGAATAGTAGCGCCGGTGCTCGTAACCGACCTTGATCGAGTGTTTACCCCAGATCTTCTGGACCGAGAACGCGCCCGTATAGCTGGTCTCGTTTACCGCATTGACGCTGCCACCCCCCGGCGTAAACAGGTAGTCCCCCGTGCCGATACTGGGGACTCGATTATTGTAGGTTCCGAGAAGATTCACCACTTCCCGCTGCAACCCCCAGTTGCTGGAATCCGCATCGACCTCCGAGCCCGTATAGGAGACGGGACGCACCACCCCACCACGGAAGTTCAGCACGGTGGTGGGTGAGAGAGTCCAGGTGTGATCGACCGAAGCCGTATAGGCGGTCGAGGTGGAAATCGACGCGGGCTGCAGGGCGCTGATCCAGCGCGGGCTGCTCGAATTGGAACTGTAGAGACTGATGGAACCGTGCGTCATGTGCCGGGAATTCCAGTTCTGATCGAGCCGCCCCGTCCATCGATCGTTGCTCGAGGGGTAAGCCACCGAACCGATATAGTTGGTGTTATTGTTGGACCCGGGCAAAGGCGCCTGATTCGGTTCCGGGAAATAGTCCAGGTAGATCTTGGAGAGCGGATTGAACCGCGACGCCGGGATGCGATTGCCTGGGAAAGGATTGCGGCGAACGCGGCTGCCCTCCACCGTCGACGTGAGCGGATCGAAAATCTGGACCGGTACGGCGCGGTCGTACAGGCTCTGTGAAAAATCCCCCTGCTTCTCCAGCGCCGTTGGCACGGAAGCCAGCGCCACGTTGCTGCCGGTGCTGCGCCGCGTCCCTTCATAGTTCAGGAAAAAGAAGGTCTTGTCGTGTCCGTCATAGACCTTGGGGATCCATACGGGACCGCCGAAGGTGCCGCCAAAGACATTGTCATGGAAGACGCCCTTGGCGCGGCCATAACGATTGGAGTTCCAATCGTTGGCATTCAGCTTGTCGTTGCGGAAAAACTCATAGACGGATCCGTGAAAATTGTTGGTACCAGAGCGCGTCGCCAGGACCACGGCGCCTCCCGAAAGCCTGCCGTATTCGGAAGAAAGGCCGTTGGTCAATACCTTGAACTCCGAGACAGCTTCCATGGACGGAACCGACGGAGGCACCGTATGCAGATAACCTGTGGTCACCGGCACGCCATCAATAAAGTACTCGATCTGCCCGGAGCGGCTGCCATTGATGCGGAGATCGTTTTGCGAGCTTCCGCTGACGTTGGCCGTCAGAAAGACGAAAGCCAGCACATCCCGGTTGTACTGCGCCAGGCCCTGGATGCGCTTGTTATCGATCACCAGCCCGGCCTGTTCGTCTTCCGTTCGCAGTAACGGCACTTCGCCGACGACGGTTACCGTTTCCGCCGCCGTGCCGACCTCCATGGCAATATTCAGGGTCAGGCGGTCGCCGACCTGCAAAACGATACCGTCCCGCGCCACTGGCTTGAAGCCGCTCTTCTGAGCAGTCAGGCGGTACTTGCCGGGCTGCAGAATCGGCACGGCATAATATCCTTCATCGTTCGATGATGTTCTTCGGGCGGTGCCGGTATCGGTGTTGACGACCATGATCTCCGCCTGAGGCACTACCGCCCGGCTGGGATCGGTCACGCGGCCGGTAATTTCGGCGTTCTGTGCGATGGCCACTGGCGCAAACAGCGCGAGTATCACAAGGATCCGCGCAATTTCTTTACTGTTGCTCATGACTCTCTCCTGATCTCTGATGGAAAGCGGTTGTGGAGCCCTGGAAGATCTCCGCCGCGCGGATTTCCAGGTCTCGCGAGCGGGTCTCCACGGCAGAAACGGAAATCAGCAGGCGCCGGAGCGCTTCGTCCGCTGGTTCGGTCAGCCGTCCTTCTCCAGTGAAAAGGATCTGGGCCAGACGTTGTGATTCGTTGGCTGCCTCAAACAGACCCGTCACGGCGACGGGCCAGGAAACCGGATCCTCCGTACCGGGCGGGACCGCCGGTGTGGGGAATAACGGCCGCACTTCCGACAGAAAGGCCGATGCGTCCTGGCGCATGCCCGCCGCATGGTCCCGCACGATTTTTTCCAGCAGGCCGGCCGACACGGGACCGAGGTCCTGTACGAATTCGGCGGAGAACGTCGCAGCCAGGCGATGCAGGGCCCAGGCGTGCAACAGCCAGGCATTCGAGCTGGTGACCACGCGATTCGAGATCTCGGTCAGGCGTGCCGGCACCACGCTCTCCCCTACCAGAGCGCGGAGGTAGTCCTCGCCCCTCCTCGCCTCCGCCACCACAATCTTCGACTCACTCGGGCGGACCGTCTTCTCCCGCGCTTCCGCAAATGTTTGTACGTCCAACCGCAAGCCGGGAAATTTGCCCAGGGCTGCCAGGAGAAGTTCCTTTTCTTCCTGCGTATCCACCAGACCCCGAACCGTCGCGGTGTATCCGGAGCGCACCACTTCAAAGGAAGCGTCCGTGCAGCGGCGCATCTGGTGGAGGACGTAGAAAGCCTGTACCGTAAGTTCGGCAGCGGATTCCCGAGGTACCGGCAAAGAGCGGGGAAGCGCAACCGGCGCAGCAGGCGCCGGCGGCTTCGCACGGATCGTTTGCCGATCCGGCAGGGGGACTTCCGGAAAAATGGCAGGATCCAGGGCGGCAGCGGGCAGCACGGTAAAGGCCATCTCCGTCAGTTCATACTCGCGGTCGCCTCCCTCGGCGAGTACGTGCAAGCTCTCCTGGACAGGGTGCAGGTCCGCTTGGCGAAGCACCAATTCCGCCTGCTCCACATAGGGGCGCGGTCCAGCCGCCGGCAGGGTCGTGCGAATCACCCACGCGGGAGAACCATCGGCCAGACCGCGAGTTTCCACAACCTGCTGCTTTGCCGGAAGGGCATCCGCCCACTGGCGGTAGGACGATGTGGAGAGCGGCCGCTCGGCATTCAGCCGGTTGCGTTCCAGCAGGTCCTCCACCTCGCGCCAGATCCCATCGCCGCCCCTGTGCTCGCGGCGAGCGCGCTCGATAGCCGTCCAGGTTTCGACGGTACCGGTCTCCTGGCTGCCTGCGGCCCGGCGTCTGACCCGAATCTTCTGATAGACAACCGGCTGCGTGACCGGACTCGTCCGCTGGCTTTCTGCTGCTTCGGCGCGTTGATATAGCTGGTGCGCGGAAACCGGATCCGGTGAGCTGAGCTTCAGCCACAGCAGGATGCTCAAGGCCGTGGCCGCCATGGCGGCCTGTACCGGCAGGCGTCCGAACCAGCCCGGGAACCGCTTCTTTTTCGCCCCCGGCTCCTCG
>CAZMRK010000212.1:0-9526 GCA_964568355.1 uncultured Solibacteraceae bacterium
GCATAACCAGGGCCGGCAACGATCCCCAGCGGGTCGCATCCCCGCCACTAAACCGCACCCCCGTCACTAAACCGCATCCCGTTACTAAACCGCATCCCGTTACTAAACCGCATCCCGTTACCGAGCCGCGACCGTAAGGGAGCGGTCAAGCCTACGGCACCGGCTGAGTCCGCTCCCTTACGGTCGCGGCTCGGTAGACATGTTGCAAAGCGCAAAAGCCGCAGCGCGGGTAGACTGATAACGATGCGAATCTTCAGCTCTTCCCCGCTCTGGCTGGCTCTGACCGTTGTGGCCTGTGCTCAGCCTTATCGCGTGGCCGTGCAGAACGGCGTTTCGGCCAAGATGCGCGATGGCGTCGTTCTGATCGCCGATGTCTACCATCCCGAAGGAAACGGCAAGTATCCCGTGCTGGTGGAGCGCACGCCCTACAATCGCGCGGGTGGCGCCGGCACGGCTGTGGAAATGGCCGAACAAGGCTACGTGGTGGTAATCCAGGACACGCGCGGGCGCTTCGACTCCCAGGGCGAATTCTATCCTTTTCGATTTGAAAGCCAGGACGGTTACGATACGGTGGAGTGGGCGGCCGCACTGCCCAACAGCAACGGACAGGTGGGCATGTTCGGCGGATCCTACGTAGGCGCGACGCAGATGCTGACCGCCATCGCCAAGCCGCCGCACCTGAAGGCGATCTTCCCCTATGTCACGGCTTCGGAATACTACGAGGGTTGGACCTACCAGGGCGGCGCGCTGATGCAGTGGTTCGCCAGCTCCTGGTCGGCCGGGCTGGTGAACGATACGCTGCGGCGCAAGTCGGCAGCGCTCGCGGATTCCAAGGGGTGGATCGGCGTACTGCCCATCGAAGGCTTCCGGATGCTGGAGTTGCCGCCGGTTTCCACGCTTGCCCCCTACTATGCCGACTGGGTGGCACACGAGCGCGACGACTCCTACTGGAAGCCCTGGAAAATCTCCGACCACTACACCGAGATGAACGTGAAGGCGCTGCACTCGGGCGGCTGGCACGATATTTTTCTCAAGGGCACCATCAACAACTACATGGGGATGCGGAAAAGCTCTCCTGCCAAGGCGGAGCAACGTCTGCTGCTGGGACCATGGGCGCACGCCGTGACCTCGCCCGAGGGCAAGATCGGCGACGTCACGTTCGGCAAGGACGCGGTCCTGGACATGACCGGCACCACCATCCGCTGGTTCGACTATGCGCTCAAGGGCAAGCACAACGAATACGCCACCGGCGCGCCGGTCCGGATTTTCGTGATGGGCGAGAATCGGTGGCGCAGCGAGCAGGAGTTTCCGCTGGCTCGCACGCGCTACACCAACTACTACCTGCGCAGCGGACATCTTTTGAGCACGGATGCCCCCGCCGGCGAAGGACCGGAAAATTACGATTACGATCCGGCCGACCCGGTTCCCACCATCGGCGGGCGGCTATGCTGCGGCAACAATCAACTTCCGCCGGGACCCGCCGATGAGCGCCCCAACGAAAAGCGCTCCGATGTTCTGATCTTCTCCACGCCGCCGCTGGCGCGGGACACGGAAGTGACCGGACTGATCCGAGCCAAGATCTACGCCTCTACCTCGGCGGCCGATACGGACTTTACCGCGCTGCTGGTGGATGTGGAGCCATCCGGCTACGCACGCTTTCTGACCGACGGCATTCTGCGGGCGCGCTACCGGAACTCGACGCAGAAGGCCGAGCCGGTCGAGCCGGGCAAAGTCTACGCGTACGACATCGACCTGTGGGCTACCAGCAATGTCTTCAAGGCCGGCCATCGCATCCGGCTCTATGTTTCCAGCAGCAATTTTCCGCGCTTCAATCGCAATCTGAATACGGGGGAGCCGAATCTCAGCTCGACGCGGATGGTGAAGGCGCGCCAGACCATCTATCACGATGCGCAGCATCCCTCGGCCCTGGTGCTGCCGCTGGTTCCGCGCCAGTAAACTGCATGGAGCTTACTCACGGTCGCGGCTCAGTTCCGAGCCGCGACCGTGAGGGAGCGGTTGCAGAATGCCGTTTTTCAGCATCCCGCTAGAAATAGACTTTGGCGCCCACCTGCACGATCCGGGGATCGCCGTTCACGCCGTAGATCTTGCCGGAGTTGGCGTTGGGCAGACCTCCATCGCGCGTATCGGCGATGGTTGCACTGGGATTGCCCAGGTTGAGGTGGTTGAAGGCATTCAGGAAGTCCGCGCGCAACTGGAAGCGGATGCGCTCGGTGACCGAAATGTTCTTCGACAGGCTCATATCCCAGTTCCAGGAACCAGGACCGAACACCATATTGCGGGACGAGTTACCCCACGTCCAGGGCGTCGGCGGAGCAAAGGCGGCGGTATTGAACCACTGCACGCCGTTCACGATGTCGTGGTTGCTCTGCTGCCCGGAGTAGACATTGCTGCCCACCTGGTCCGCGCGGCCGCCCCACCAGCCCACATAGTTCGAAGGCACCGTGAAGGAAACCGAGAACGGAGATCCGGTCATGTACGTGGAGACGCCGGAGATCTGCCAGCCGCCCACCAGCAGGTCCATGACGCGGTTGGCGCCGGCCAGGAATTGTTTGCCTTTGCCGAACGGCAGTTCCCAGACGTAGTTGAACGCCAGAGTGTGCCGGCGGATGCCCGCGCTGTTGCCGTAGTCGAGGCCCGGAAAGTTGGGATTCTGCGGGCCGCCGCTGTACTCCGCATTGTCCAGGCTGCGGGTCCAGGCATACTCCGCCTGGAAGAACACCCCGTGCGAAAAACGCTTGGTCGCCTCCAGTTGCAGTTGGTTGAAGTTCTGCGAGGCGCCGCTGCGCGTGGACAGAATTCCGGCCCATGGCTGGTAAGGCCTCTGGTTCTGTGTGGTCACGTTGGGCGTCTGCGTAGCCGGCACGTTGATATCACTGAAGAACCACTGCAAGTGATGCGTCTGGCTGCCGGCGTAGGTGATGCGGCCGGCCCAGCTATCGGTGAACTGGCGCTCGATGGTCGCGTTCCACTGCTGCACGGCCGCATTCTTGAAGTCGCGCTGCATGGAATAAAGCGTGGGATTCGGCGCGGCGCCGCTCACCACCTGAAGGCTGGACGGGAACGGGTTGGAGAACGTGATATCGGGCGTGTAGGGCGAAGTGATATTGCCCGACAGCCGCGTATTATAGTTCTGTCCGGAAGTGCCGCCCAAACCGCCAACCCAGGGCGGGCTCAACACGTCGTCGCGGGAGCCGACAAAGGCCGGGTTGAAGTTGTAGTACACCCCGTAGCCGGCGCGAACGACGGTGCGGTTGCCGCCGAACGGGCGCCAGGCGAGACCGACGCGCGGCCCCCAGTTATTCTTGTCGCCGATCATGTAGCGTTCCGGAATGCCGAGAGCTTTGGTGGTCGTGAACGGGTACGCTGCGAACATCGCCGCTGATGCGCCCACCGGAGGAAGCGTCGGAGTGCCGCTGTTCTGCGGCAGGGCCAGCTTGTTGGTGCTCTGATCCCAGTAGGTGGAGTAGCCGTTCTGCCAGTTCCAGGGCGTTTGATACATGTAGCGCACGCCGTAGTAGATGGTCAGTTTCTGGCTGGCCTGCCAGGTGTCCTGGAAGTAGGCTTCCGTGTCCCAGGACCAATAAACGCCCGAGAAAACGCCGGCAAACCCGGTGGTCGAGCTGTTGGCGGTACCGATCAGGAAATCGGCGAAGGCGTTTCCTTGCGACTGCGGCTGGCCCGGCCATCCCTTGTTACCGGTCCACTGGCCGTTGAAGCTGAAGCTGCCCAGCGGCGCATTGTTATTGGGACCGTAACTCTTATAGGTGGTCGCCTGGGCCCCGAACTTGAGGGTATGGCGTCCGCGGACGTGGGTCACGTTGTCGGCGAACTCCATGCTGACGCCGTGACCGTAGTAGCCTGTTCCAATATCGGTGAACATGCCGGTGTAGCCGCTCATGCTCATGGTGGGCAGACCGCGATTGGGGCTCTTGGTCAACTGCGGAAACAACGTGGTGGGATCGAAATCCTGATTCTGCCCGCTGCGGATGCTGGGGTGGTCAAACCAGGCGAAGCGAAAATCGTTCAGCGTGCGCGGGCTGAACGTGTGCGTTTCCACCAGACTGTAGCCGAAGGTCTTGTAGCCGTAGTTGCTGCCGTTGCCGTAGGTGGACGGATTGCTGAGATACCACTCCCACGGGTCGCCAACGTTGCGAGTATAGACGCCATAGAGTTGGTCCTTCTCGGAGATCTGGTAGTCCAGACGAATGTCGGCCGCATTGACATCCTGCGCCGTCGAGACCAGCCCACGATAGTTGGGGGTTCCGTTGGGCGCGCCTACGGAGGTGAGGTCGGTCGGCGCAGGCAGGTACTTCAACAGGGCTTGCGCCTGTGGCGTGATCATGCTGGAAGGAACTTTGTTGTTCGGGAAAGGATTCCCCGTAAAGGGGTTGTAGAGCTGCGTGCCGGATTTATCGATGCACAAGCCGCTGGCGTTATAGGAACCGCACAGCGCCGAAAAATCGCCCTGGCGCATGGCCGTGGAGGGAAAGATCAGCGAGGTGGTGCTGTACTGCCGGTTGCGGAAGCCGGAATAGTCCGCGAAGAAGAAGGCCTTGTTCTTGCGGATCGGCCCGCCGAAGTTCACGCCGAACTGGTTGCGCACGAATGGATTGCGCTGCCGGTTCAAGGCGTTGTTGAGAAAAGTGTTGGCGTTGAGCGATTTGTTCTGGTTGTACTCGTAGGCTTCGCCGTGGTATTCGTTGCTGCCCGCGCGGGTAACCATGGTAATAGTCCCCAGGTTGCGGTACTCAGCGTTGGTGTTATAGGCCTCCACTTTGAATTCCTGCATGGACTGGATCGCCGGAAGGCTGATCATGCCCAGGCCGTAGGCATAGGCGCCCGCTCCGTTGCCGAAGTCGTTGGCCTGCACACCGTTGATGGTGAAGTTGAAAGAACCCCAGTGCGTGCCGCCGCCGGTCTGCGGGCTCGATCCGGAAGTCTGCGCTCCCGGAACCAGCGCCATCAGTCGGTCAATCGACTGCTGCGCGAAAGGAAGTTCCGCGATCTGTTGGCGGCCGAGCGTACCGCCGATGGTCGGCGACTCGGTCTGTACCAGAGTGGTTTGCGCGGAAACGTCCACGGTCTGCTGTACCTGGCCAACCTGGATTTTCATGTCCACGCGAACCGATTGCGAAGCAAGCACCTGTACTCCGGTGGTGCGTACCGTCTGAAACCCGGCCTTGCTCGCGGTAACATCGTAAGTGCCCGGCTGTAAATTCGTCGCCGAGTATGCACCAGAGGAATCGGCGGTTACTTTGACCGCGATCCCGGTGCCCGTGTTCGTCGCCACAATTTCGGCATCCGGCACTACCGATCCGGTAGCGTCGGTGATCTGTCCCACGATCGAGCTGGTTATGATTTGACCGAATACCAGAGATGCCAAGACGAACATCAGCACTACCGGCACACAAAATGATTTGCTGTAATTCACACTTTCTCCTCTATCCGCACCCGGATCATGGAGTGCGGCACTTAGCCACTTCGCTAGACCCCTGCGCGGGCGTAGCTTTCGAGCTGTCTCGGTTTTCTTACGTATAACGGTCTAGACAAGGGTTGTCAAGACCTAATCCACGTAAATTCGCGGCCCATCTCTCCAAAATTTGACTGTGGCAAATATTCTTTGATCTGGAGCCGGAAGTATGATTTTCGGGAGTCGCTCCAGGTATGCGGCCGCGAGGCTTATGCGGCCGGCATCTGGTGATCGAACGGATCGGCGCCGAGTGTTCCGCTCAAATCCAGTAAGTAGGACGGGGATTCTATACGGGATAAGTGCCGGCGGATCTCCGCGGCTCGTTCGTCGGGATGGACGCCTGTCCGCAAGGGATCGGCGGCGGAGCGAAAGGCTTCGAGCGCGGCCAAATGTCTTTTCCAGAGTTCCAGGTCGCGTTGCTGTTTGACCCGCAGGCGCCTTTGATACCAGTCGCTTGCCAGGACCGCATCGAGGTCAAACATTGCCCGCAGCCGTGGAGTTTCAAGCGTCATCCCCTCATAAGCCCCGTGCGCCATGATCCAGAGCAGCGCTTTCAAGGGCGGGCAGGCAGCCTCTACGCTGCCGTCCTCGAAATAACCGCACGCCACTTTTCTTTGCGCTTCGACGATCGCGTCCACGCCGGCGGCAAATGCAGCCAGATCCTGCTTTTCCGGACGTAGCAGGTCTTCGGTGAAGACGGCATCGGGCGTCTCGAAAATGCGGCCCAGAAAATGATCCGCAAAGCGCGCCGTGATGCGGTATCCCAGCCGGCTGGCGAGGACCTTGCGGCCGGCGAACTCTACGTCGGATATTTTCTCCAGATATCCGTTCTCGATCAGAAATCGAGGATCGCGCTCGGACACCTTCATGCGGCACCAGATCTCCGGCACCAGCATGGAGATATCGTGCTCCACTTTATAGCGCGGCCCCACATATCCGGCCGAACTGGTAAATCCGGCGTATCCCGTGAGAATCGCGGAAAGCAGCGCATTGTTCAGATCCACCACCGGCCAGAGGGCGTTGAATGGCCCCTTGGTAAGTGCTCCCTCGCTACCAAATCCGGTAGTCGAAGGTGACTTACCAGTCAGGCTGCAGACGAAGTCCATAAACAGCTCGGGGATTTCCTGGTAGTGGATAGGATTGTAAACAGCCAGGGGCGGCAGCCCGATGCCGGGATCGGCCGGACTATTGCGGCGCCCGGCCAGCACGGCATTCACCGGGAAATGAACCGGCGCGCCGGCCGGTACTTCGCGGTCGAGCCGCGCGCCCACTTCGGCGAGGTAAGAACCTCGGGGATCGACCCGATCCGGACGCTTTTGCAGATAACGCGGATTCTTCGAAGGCTTGCCATCCACCAGGCGGGCGTGCGAGGAGCACACCACGTAGGCCCCGCTGGGCGACTGAACGAAGGAGGCCAGCCGCCGCTTCATCGGCTCCGTATATTTGTCGAACTCGACGATGTGGTCCACCAGGGCGCGCGCCGCCTCCACCGTCAAAGGCTCGAAGTTCGAGAGGAACGTACCAGGACTCGCAATATCCGCTTCGGCCTGCTTGTCGAAACCGGGATGCACCGCATCGTCCGGTCTCTGGAACAGCAGTTCTTCGCAATTGACGACCAGTTTCACGCTGGGGTTGGCATAGGCCGGGTCCAGATGGCTCAACTCCCGCGCCGGCAGCACCACCGACGCGGTGATGTCGTCTTCCACCTGCACCTTTTCGGCGGGATGGAAATCCGGCCTCAGTTTGTAGATCCGCCAGGACCCCGCCGGGTCGTACCCGACGCGCAGGTAGTTGCTGACCAGGCCCTGGTTATCATATTTCAGCTCGTGCCCGAGGAAGCCGTTGATGCGATCCACGGTGAAGTGCTCACGCCAGTTCTCACCCCATTCCGGGCGGTAGTAGCGCTTGAGCGTAAACACCACCTGGCGGATAGTTTGCGGAAGATCCCGCACCCACTGATTGTGGGCATCCGTGTATTCCGGGGAAGGCGTCAAGAGCTTGATCACCGATCCGAGCGAGCGGTCCGGACTCAGAATCGCGCGGCGCGTGCGGGCATCCGCCGGCCGGTTGCGGTAGACGGCGGAGTAGTCCCTGTGCAGAATCGCGGCCACCTGCTCCAGATCCTGCTGGTAGTCCTTCACGAAGACCGGCCCTTTTAGCAGGGCGTTGCTGATGGATTTGGAAATCTCCGATTTGCCGCCGCCCGAGACCGTACAGGGTTTATGGCAGAGGGTGCCGTCCGGGCGAATGCCGATCAGGCGCCAGACCGTGCCGCCGGGCTGCTTCTCCAGGCGAAGCCGGTAGCCGGAAGGCAGAAAGTAGTCGTCGCCCACGCGCAGCGTCAACTGGCGGGCTTCGCCGTTGTGCTGCCACTTCACCACGCCTTCGCGCACATAGAAGTCGGAGCCCTCGGGCACGTAGAAGACGTTGCGGTAACGCCGGTCGATGGCGTAGCCTGCGGGCTTCTGTTCCACCACGTCGCCGAGCAGGCGCATGGCGTCCTCGAAACGGGTGCGTTTCAGGCGGAAAGTGCGGTCGCCGTGAAACTCTTCGCCCAGGATGTAGGCCGGCAGGGCGATGGCGCCTCCGGCATGCTCCTCCTCGCACAGGCCGAACAGGTTCGCCGAATAGCTGATCTGGGTCTTGACCTCTTTCTTGCAATAGCCGAAATAGTTGTCGGCGATGATGGTGACCATGACCCCGCGATGATCGCGGCAAGCCACCTTGAACGCCCGTCCGCCGTTGTAAGGCTCCTGCTCCTCGCGCCAGCACATGCCGTCCCGCCGTTGCCGCTCGCTGGCCTGATCGAAATGCGGCAGGCCGAGGCGCTTTTTGGCGATGCCCACCAGGTGCGGCGCCAGGATCACGCAGCCGCTATGCCCGGTCCAGTGGAGCGCATCGAGCGCGGCGTCATTTTCCGGCAGAAAGGGATCGCCGCCGTTGCCGAAAACGCTCTCCACGAAGTCCAGGTTGCTGACCAGGCTGCCGGGGACGAAGAAGCGGATCTCCATGCTCTTTTCCGGATCGTTTTCCGTGGCCGGGCAAACCAGCGGGCGCAGCAGCAGGGAGACGAACAGGTGCGCTTGCTCCGGCTGGCTGGCCGTGAAGGGCAGCGCCAGGACATCCTCCGGAGGCCGCAGCGATTCGGCAAGCAGCACCGCAAAGGCTTGCTTGGGGACCTCAAACTTGTCGGCCGGAACGGGAAATCCGCCCTCCACAATGTGAAAGAGACCCTGGGTGGTACGCCGGTCGCTCTTGGGATTGTGCAGCACTCCCTGGGGGACGCGGTAGGAATGCACATACGCCGAGGAAAAGGTATCTGTTTCCGGCGGCAACGACAGCACACGCGCCATGCCGGGGCGGTCCAGAACGAAGGGATTGAAGGGAAGGCGGGGCGCGCCGGTGGGACAGGTATCGGACAGGTAAGCGTCCAGGAACGCCTGGATCCGGGCATCGGCCGGACACAGCAGCCCGCGCAGCCAGTGGTCTTTCTGATGATAGTTGCGCAGCAGCGGTTCGGCGATCTCCAGAAAATGGGGATCGACGGTGCTACGGCTGGTGGGCTGCCCCAAAGCGGCAAGCTTCAGGTTGATGTAACGAATCAGTTCCCTTTCGTGACTCTGAGCGCTGTGATTACCGGAATCTGTCGTGATGGGTCCCATAACCTGACTTTCGCATAATTCGGCCGCTACTACGCTGTTACAAAACCGGCACCCAAGCTGCCAAGCCTTGTGTGGCACTTGACACTTCAGCCGGCGCCGGACTTCAGTCCGGCAAACCCAGCGCCGGTTCAAACCGGCGCGCAGGCTGAAAGCCTGCCCCACTTTGTCACACAGTGGGCACTAATCCGGCGGAGCGGCGTGGCGGCTGGAGCGAAACAACGCCAGCAGTTCACGGCTGGCGGCAAACGGGGTCATGTGGCCTTGCTCCACGGCCTGGCGCAGTTCGGGCAGCCGGGCGGCGACCAGCGGATCCTGGCGGAAGGCGGTCTCCAAGCCGATCGAAATCAGTTCGCCGAGCCAGTCGAGGGCCTGC
>CAZMRK010000213.1:0-18880 GCA_964568355.1 uncultured Solibacteraceae bacterium
ACTCTCATCACCCTCGCCACGGTCCCCGGCCTTTGGGCGATTTACGCCGCCGTCCCCGCGGCCACGCTCCTCAAGATTGCCTGTTTCGGCCTGCTCTGGGGCATCTGCATGGTCCTGTTCGGCCTCGCCATCCCGATGGTCGGCCTTGCCATCACCTTTGCCGTGTCGCTCGGAACCTCTGCGGCCTGCGGCTCCCTGATCCCGCTGCTGATGAATCAACCCGGGCGCCTGTTGACACCTGCGGGTCTGCTCATCCTGCTGGGCCTCGCCATAGTCGTGTGCGGAGTCGCTCTGTGCGGGCTTGCCGGCCGGCTCCGCGAGCGTTTGAAGGCCAAAGGCCAACTGCATCGCCCGGCCCATTTCTATCGCGGTTTTCTCTATACCGTGGCCTCCGGCGTGCTCGGTTCCATGCTGAACGTCGGTTTCGCCTCAGGTGGACAGATCCAAGACCTCGCCCGCCAACACGGAGCCGGCCAGGCCATGATGTCCAACGCTGTCTGGCTCGCCTGTGTCTACGCCGGTTTTCTACCGGGCGTCGTCTACTGCCTCTATCTCATGAAGAAGAACGGAACCACGGTGTTGCTCATCCGCTCTTCCCGCTGGTATTACTGGTTCATGGCGGCGCTCATGGGCCTGCTCTGGTTCGGCAGCATCGTCGCCTACAGCCTGGCCACCGTAAAGCTCGGCGATCTCGGTCCTGTCATCGGCTGGCCGCTGTTCATGTCCTTCGTCGTCATCATGAGCATGGTCACCGGTTGGATCGCCGGCGAGTGGTCCGAAACCGGTGCTCGCCCGGTCCGTATTATGGCCTGCGGAATCGCCTGCCTCATCGCTGCCGTTGCCGTTTTGAGCTACGCGGCGCGCTGAACTATTTGCTCTCGAAAATCAGCATTTCCGAGCCCATGGGATTCTCAATCCGCAGGGGGAGTCCCTGCTCGAGCAGCCGCACTCCCTCTGCCTCAACCACCTGACCGCTATTCATGAGCTTCACCCGATAGTTCCGGGAAAAATCCAGTCCGCGTGGCCGGAACACATAGTTGCTGGATCCCGCCACCGAAGTACGGAACAAGGTCGCCACAGCGCGTCGCGAATCTGGCGTTGCATATTCCAGCACCAGCCATGGCGTCGGCTCCCGCATCTCGAGAAAAGGCGTGTGATGGTAGACCTTGCTGCCTACCATAATCGGCCGCACCTCGTCTTTAAAAAGCTGCACCGCCTCCCGGATCATCTGCCGCGAAATCGGATTGAAATCCTCCATATCGGGGCTGATCCCCCGGAAGATCGGCCGGCAGATCATCGCGATTCGCAACTGCTCGGTCAGGTCGCCGTCGGTCGCATGCTCACCCACCTCCGTGCCGAAAGTCCGCAGCAGGATCTCCGGTGGCAGAATCCACGTCATGCCATTCAGGATCTTCAGATTCCGCGGACCTCGCATCCAGTCGGAAAGCTCCGTGTTATGGAAGTGCCGCAGCATTCCCAGATCCAGCCGCCCTCCACCGCCGGCGCAGTTTTGCAGAATCACCTTCGGGAACCGTTTGTGAATGCGATCAAAAATTCCGTAGAGCGTATCCACATACCGCCACGTCAGGTTCTCCGTAAACCCGTCCTTCACCCGGTTGCCGCCCTCCTCCACGCTGTGGTTATAGTCGATGCGGAACATGTCGAGATCGTACTTCTGGATGATCCGCGCAATCTCCGACTCCACCCACGCCGCCACCTCCGGCTTGGTCAGGTCGAGTTGCCGGCCACCCACCACCGGCTTACCATCACGTGTCATGAGCCAGTCTGGATGCTTCTTGCGCAGTTCGCTGGCCTCTCCCGCGCTTTCGATCTCCACCCACAGCCCGAACAACATGCCCTTCTTACGGGCATATTCGCGAACCGGAGTGATGTCGTGGGGCAGCCACGAGCCCGCATGCCAGTCGCCGACATTTTTCCACCACACATTAGGATCCGGCCCGTACCAGCCGGCATCGATGAGAAACTCCTCTGCCCCCACATCGTGCGCCAGGTCCACCTCCCGCAGCAAACCCGGCTCGTTCTCGTGGTCCACAATGTACCCGCGGTGGTTCGACTCCACCTGGTACTCACGCCCCGGAATCGGAGGCAGAATGACGCTCTTCCTCACGTGCTCATGCAGCGCCTGGATCACATGGTCCAGATCGGCGGCCATCAGCAGCATGTGCGTCTCGGGAGTCTTTACCGTCTCCCCCGGATCGAGCACGCGAAGCGCCGGATCCGCCGCGGCCGGCCCCAGTTCGAACAGCAGCTTGGCACGGTCGCGGGCCGTATCCGTCGTGCCGGAGACACTCATTTTCCAATTGCCGCTATATCCGAGCGATCCCACGAACCATTCGCCTGTTGCCCGGTTGTGCGCAAAGAACGTCGGATGCCCCCACCCCGATTTGCCGCGTGTCCCCGCAATGCTCCGCGTGTCGTTCGCGACCGGCTGGAACTTCCACGCGCCCTCATTCCCCCACTCCTGGTATTGCGCGTAAGCCACTTCGAAAGGGGCGCCTCCTTCCTCAATCCGCTCCTTGAAATTTGCCGTGTTCCAAAGCGTCCCGGACCACGGCGAAAGCCGCGTGATCGCCGTCGCCTTGCTGCCGCGGTTCGTGATCTCGACCCACCGCACCAACACCGGCCCTCCACCCAGAAACGTCTTCAACCGGACGCCGACCGGGCGGGCCGTGCTCTCCAGTTCCACCGTCACCAGCAAGCCTTCCGACGGCTCCCGTACCTGCTCCTGGGAGGCTTTCACCCACCGCCACGTCCCTCCCAGTTCCTGCCCTTCCACGGAAAGTCCAAATGCATCGGCCAGTGGCGCGATGCCCGATCGCTTTTCACCTTCCAGGTGAAATTCGGGCTTAATCATCCCCGTTGCAAGCCAGTACCGGTTGATCCAGTGACCGTTCCGCAACGCTTCGTCGCAGACCGTCAACCCGGAGCTGTATCGCACTCCCGGTTCGGCTCCCGTCCGGATCACCGCGCGGCTATAGGGCGCCGGTGGGACGGCCGCATAGGTCACAGACATCCTGCACAGCGTCAGGGCTGCCGGCAGAATCCATCCAAATCGCAGGAGTCGCATGATTCTCACCTCGTCTTTTGTTAACAATACCGCTGACATCTTACCCTAATCCGAGAGTCGCCGGGCTGTCAATTGGAAATCGTTGACAACCATGTTGACACTATGTTGTCGAAACGGTATACCAAATCTGGTGACGCACGCTCTGCCACGTAAGAGGAGCACTATGTCGGCTTTCGCGGAACGAATTCTTGAAACACAAATCGGCGACGGAGCCGTCGCCATCTTTTGGCTGGCCCAGGCCGGATTCGCCTTTAAGACTGCGCGCCGTATCGTCTATCTCGATCCCTACCTCTCCGATGTAGTCGAAACTAGGTTCGGATTCAAGCGCATGATGTCCGCTCCCATCCGCGCCGATGAAGTCCGGGCGGACCTCATCTTGTGTACTCATGAACACCTCGACCATATGGACACCGATGCCCTTCCGGTGATCGCCCGGAACACCGAAGCCCGCTTCGCCGGACCGGTCGAGTGCATGAAAGAATTCGAAAGGCTCGGCATCCCGCGCGACCGCTGCGTCTTGCTCGAGGAAAACCAAACCACCGAAATTGCAGGCATCGCGGTTACGGGCGTCTATGCGGACCACGGCGAATATGCGCCCGACGCCCTCGGCCTCGTGCTTGAGTTGGACGGCATCCGTATCTATCACACCGGCGACACCGCCTATCGCCCCGAGCAGATGCGTACGGCCGCGGGCATGCGGCCCGATGTGCTCATTCCCTGCATCAACGGCGCCTTCGGAAACATGGACTCGCGAGACGCCGCCCGCCTTACGCGCGATGTCTCTCCACGCCTCGCGATCGCTTCGCACTTCTGGATGTTCGTTGTGCATGGCGGCGATCCGGCGTCCTATCTTGAACTCTGCAAAGAACTCGCACCCTCGACTGAGGCCGTGGTCATGCAACCCGGTGAGATGCGCCGGGTCCTGCGCGCAAGCCCCCACGCCGCCTCTTAAATCGGCCTAAAGCCGCTGTCTCCCGGCCATGAAAAAAGAGCGGTCCGTTTCAATCGTCGGTGATTTTGTGAAAGAAACTGTTGACAATTTGTCATGCACGGTGTATTCTCGCCCGCAGGGTGGACCCGAAAGATCGGGATATGAGTGCGGCCGGATCGCCGGCCGGAACCGATAGATGGAGGTCACATGCGAGTTCGTTTCTTGATCGTGGCCGCGTTGTCAGCCATGTTTACACTGTATGTTTCCGGAATTTGCTGGGGCCAGGCAGTCTCCGGCACGCTTGCGGGAGAAATCCTGGATCCTTCCGGGGCGGCCGTTCCTTCAGCCGAAATCCTCATTCAAAATGTCAACACGGGCGTCGAGGTCAAAGCCACCTCGAATGACCTGGGGTACTACACTGTGCCCAATCTTACAGCAGGTACCTACCGGATTCAGGTCAGTGTGCCCGGTTTCCGGAGATTTGAACGCACAGCCGCCGAAGTGAACGTCGGAGCGGTCACGCGCATCGATATTTCGCTCGTAATCGGAGACGTGAAGCAGGATCTGGTTACGGTCAACGCGGAAGCTCCTCAGATTCGCGAAGAGCCGGCGCTCGGCGGAACCCTGAGTGCGGAATCCCTCATGGCCCTGCCCACATTCAGCCGGAATCCGCTTGGCCTGGCTAAATTGCAGCCCGGCGTGATGGAGAGTCCCGGCCAGCAGGGAGTTCCCAGCGCCGGAACATCAGGAAACTTCAGTTTCGCCGTCAACGGCCAGCGTTCACAGCTAAATCGTGCGCTGCTCGATGGCGTTGACGATTACGAAGGCGTTGGCGGCGGTGTCCCCGTCGTGCCGATCGTGGATGCGCTTCAGGAATTCTCCGTAAACACGAGCAACTACGATGTGGAATTTGGCCGCACTGCGGGCGCGGTCTCCATTATGACCACGCGCTCCGGCACCAACGAGTGGCATGGTAGTCTCTACGAATACAATCGCGTCAACGCCCTGTTCGCACGCAATTCATTCACCGAGCCCACCGGCGCCGGCCACTTCGTCTTCAATCAGTTCGGCGGCACAGTCGGCGGACCTGTTTACCGCAACAAACTCTTCGTCTTTGCGAATGTGCAGGCTGTGCGCGTACGCCAGGGCGGCAACACGCGCATCACCCTTCCCGTCGCGGCATTTCGCCAGGGCGATTTCAGTTCCCTCGCGGGCTCTCACCCGATCTTCGATCCTAATACCGGAGGTGCCGGTGGAGTCGGCCGAATTCCCTTTGCGGGCAACATCATTCCGGCGAACCGCCTGAGCCCGCAGGCTGTTAAGCTGATGGCGCTCATGCCGCAGCCCAACCTGCCCGGCACCGATTCGAATTACATCGCGCCCAATGTGAATCCGATTGATGAAGCGTTCGGCACCATTCGTGGAGATTACACTCTCAATGACTCCAATCGCATGTTCATCCGCTACACGCGCCGGCACGGGGATTCCGTCAGCTCTGTTCCCGCCCTCGGTAAAGCGGTGAACCCGGGAAGCAATGTAGGCTTCGGACGCAACAACAGCCTCATGGCCGACTGGACCCACCTTTTCAGTTCCACCTTCATCCTGGATGCACGCTTCGGCTGGACCCAGACCCTCAGTTCTTCATTGCCCGTCGATCTGAATTCCAACACCTCTGCGGAAATTGGCATCCCCGGCCTGAATGACGCTTGTCCGGACTGTGGCGGCCTCGCCGGCTTTCGCGTCGGTGGCCCGGTTGGGAATTTCGACATCGGCAATTCCGATCACTCCCGCACGATCGACAATTACGGATCCTACAACTATCAGGCCATCGCCACATGGAACCGCGGATCGCATAACTTTAAATTCGGCGCCGATATCGATATCACCTGGCGCGACCGTCTGGACACTGGTTCTCAAGGCAACTTTGGCTGTCAGGATTCCTCGCTCTGCGATGTGAACGGCTTCTCGCAGAACCTCACCGGCACTCCCGATGTTCCCGGTTCCGGTCTCGGCGTCGCCTCCCTGATGCTAGGCCTTTCCAGCCAGTTCCAGCGCGTCGTCTACGCCAACCGTCTTCCCGAGGCGAGGCAGAACCTTTTGGCCTTCTTCGCGCAGGATCAGTGGCAGGCTACCCGAAAGCTCACTCTGACGCTCGGCCTCCGCTGGGATTACATCGGCTACCCCACCTCTCCCACGCCTGGAGGCATTGCCAGCTTCAACTTCAGCAATGCCTATACCATCATCAGCAACTTCGGGGATACTTCCGCTACCGCCAACGTCAACAACAACTATCATGATTTCGGACCACGCATCGGCATCGCCTACAAGCTGACGCCCAACACTGTCATCCGAACCGGCTTCGCGCGCACCTTCTCGCTCGGCTACTACGGCGCCAATTTCGGCGCGATCACCAATGACTGGCCGAATGCTACCCGGCAACGGATCGTGCAGTCCGTCGATCCATACACGCCCATCGGCGTCACCCTCATGAGTGGTCCCACGCGTTTCATATCCGGTTTCGAAATCCTGCAAGCCGCCGGCAATCCAGGCCAGTACCCCACTCCGCTTGATTCCGCGGGCTTCGGGACGGATAGCGACAACCCGACCCATTCGATCGATCAGTGGAACTTCTCCATTCAGCACGCGTTCAAAGACTTTAGCTTCTCCGCTGCTTACGTCGGCAATGCCGGCCGCCACATTTTCTACCGCACGGATTGGAACGCCGCGGTACCCGGCCCCGGCCCGCTCGTTTCCCGCCGCCGGTACGGCGCCCTCGGCTACAACGTCGTCGAATACAACCAGTCCAATCATGGCAGCACCGGATACAACGGCTTGCAGTTGCAGGCCGAGAAGCGTTACCGCGGCGGTTTCATGCTGACTACTGCCGTTACCTGGAGCAAGTCCTACGATTTCGGCATTCAGACGGCTATGTACCCGTTTGACACCAACCTGGACCGCGCCCCACAAGATCTCGACCGCGCCTTCACGGTCTCGGTCGGACACGTCTGGGATCTTCCCTTCGGTCCCAATCGGCGCTTCCTGAACCAGCCCGGACCGGCTCGCTTCCTGTTCGGCGGCTGGCAGTTCTCCGGTATCAGTCGCTGGATGTCCGGTGCGCCCTTCACTCCCACCCTCGGCAACAACGCGTCCCTGAACTCCGATTGCTGCACGTTGCGGCCCAACCGTAATGCCAAAGGCACCGTTTCGAACCCCAATCGCAGCCGCTGGTTCGATCCCACTGCCTTCTCCGTACCGGCTCAATATACCTTCGGAAACTCTGGCCGCAATATTCTCCGCGGACCCGCCTTCAGTTCGTTCGACTGGGCTCTCACCAAATCGTTCCACTTCACGGAGCGTAAGCAACTGGAGTTGAGTTGGCAGGTCTTTAATGCGCTGAACTCCACGAACTTGTCCAACCCCGTAGGCACGGTCGATTCTGCAACCGCCGGCCGTATTCTGGGTATTGCTGCTCCGATGCGCCGGCAGCAGATCGGCCTCCACTTCTTCTTCTGATATGGAGGCACTTTGTCAAGGCTGGTGCGATTCTCAGAAATGTTGATCTGCTTGATATAACACAAAGCCGATTTTCTTACGCCAATTATCGCCTCCCGTCGTGATCGCGCCCTGTGTAACATCGCCGCCATCCGATCCCACTCCGTGCAGCTACGAACCACAGAATTGGAGCAAAGACTCAGGCAGACCGCCGCTGAACCCCGAGCCTGGCAGCCATAGGCATCAGATCGGGAAGCGAGTCTGCCTTCATCTTCTTCATCAAGGTGCCGCGGTGTGCCTGGACCGTGATCTCGCTGATGCCAAGCTCCGTGCCTGCCTGCTTGTTCAATAAGCCAGACACAACCAAAGTCATGACTTCGCTCCCGCGCCGGAACTCCCCACCCGCTCGTCTGCCCCCTTTGTGAAATTTCAGATTTGACACGGCGGTAGTGCGGGGATATTCTTATCAGGACAGAGTCAGGAGAGACCATGTGGAAGATCCCCGTTGTCGCTTCGCTGCCGGCCGTACTGGCCGTTCTCGCCGCGGCGGGCGGCGCTCCGGCAGCCTTACCTGGCGAATGGACTTCCGCTGGATTTCTGAAACTCCCGTCCTCGGCCGAGGTCGGCCCGATGTCCGCCGTCGCGGTCGATCGGGCCCACGGGTTCATCTATGTCCTCCATCGCGGCGGCACTCCGCTGCTACAGTTCGACGCAAAAGGAAAGTATCTCAACGGTTGGGGCCATGGCGAGTTCAAGGTGCCGCACGGACTGCGGGTCGACTCTGCGGGCAATCTGTGGATTACCGATAACGGGCTCCATACCGTCCGAAAGTTCTCACCCGGCGGGAAAGTGCTCGCGACGGTCACTGAGGCGAACGGGAAACTGAAATCGCCGGACGATCTGGTGATCGCTTCGAATGGCAGCCTTTATATCGCGGACACCGGCAACGGTCGCATCGTGCATCTCACCGCGGACGCGAAATTTCTCTCGCAGTTTGGGGAAAAGGGCAAGGGGCCCGGCCAGTTCACCACCGCCCACGGACTGGCAATCGACCGCCAGGACAATATCTATGTCGCCGACCGCGGAAATAACCGTGTCGAGAAGTTCACTCCGTCCGGAAAGTTCGTAGCGGAGTTTCATGGGTTTGGCAACCCCTTCGGCCTGCTCGCCTGGCGCAACGAAGTCTTCGTTTCCGAAGGCGACCAGCACAAGATCATTGAACTGGGACCGAAAGGTGAGATCGTGCGGACGTGGGGCTCCCCGGATTTGCTCCAGCTTCCTCACTTGATGGATTACAGCCAGGATGGAACTCTGTATATTGCCGAGGTAAACGGCAAGCGCGTGCAGATGTTCCGTTTTGCACAATGAAGGATTGAGCGATGAAGCGGCTGTTGTTGTCTCTTATAATCGCGTGCGCCTGCCTGGCGCAGGATCCCAACCAGCAATTGGAAGACTTCGAGCGAGCCCACCGCTCTCTCATTCAGCCGAAAGTATCGAAGTCCGCGGCGGCGGGAACCATCACCGAAGAGTTTTCCTCGTCTTTGCCCGCGAGAGGCTCGACGCTGGAAGCCACGCCGATCCGCACCTATATCGACCAGTTTCTCTTCGCCCGGATGCAGCGGGATAAAGTACCGCATGCTCCCTTGGTAGGGGACGCGGAGTTCGCCCGGCGCGCCTACCTGGATGCCACCGGCCGCGTTCCATCGCCTGACGAACTACAGACCTTCCTCGCAAGTACGGCTCCCGGCAAGCGCGACAAACTGATCGACCAGCTTACGACGAGCAGCGCCTTTGTCGATAAGTGGACCTTCTATTTCGAAGATCTGTTCCGCGCGGGCGGCCGCATGGGAGCCGGCCTCAACCTCTTCCACTTCTGGGTTCGCGAATGGCTGACACTCGACCGTCCTTATAACGAGGTAGCCACCGATCTGCTCACCGGGGCGGGGAAGACCAGCTTCTCGGTTCCAGCCGGGATGTACTTCGCGCGGGATTTCGTAAAGGCGAAGGACGATCCGACGGCTCCCGACGCCCACGACCTGGTCGATCAGAACGATACCATCGACGAGTTTACCATCACCTATAGCAAGGTCTTCCTCGGCATGAACATGGCCTGCATCTCATGCCACGACGGCGCCCGGCACCTGGAAAAGGTAAACCTCTTCCTTGCGGCGAAGAAGCGAGAGGACTTCTTCGGACAGGCTGCCTTCTTCGGCAAGACCCGCCAGATCATGAACTGGGAGCACGGCTACCAGGCCAATACCGAGTACACCGTGGACGATCTGGGGCCGGGATACGACACCAGGGCGGTCAGCATTGTTCGCGTTCCGCGCCGGGGCGGGAATGCCAATCCTCGATTCATTCTCAGCGGCGAGGCCCCCGCGGCCGGAAAGAACTACCGCGATGAACTGGCGCGCATGATCACGAGCAACATCCAGTTCAGCCGCGCGTTCACAAACCGCATCTGGGCCGAACTGATGGGCTTCGGTATTGTCGAGCCGGTGGATGAATTCGATCTCGCCCGTTTTGACCCGAAGAATCCGCCGCCTGCTCCCTGGACGATTCAACCGTCGAACCCCGAACTGCTCGATGCCATGGCGAAAGACTTCGCGGCGAACCACTACAGCTTCCGCACGCTGGTGCGGCACATCATGAAGTCCAGCGCCTATCAGCTTTCGTCGAATTTTCCCGGAGAGTGGAAACCCGAGTACACCCCCTACTATGCCCGCAAATACGTGCGCATGTTGAGCGCGGCGGAATTGCACGACGCGATTATGGCGGTGACGGCCAAGCCGGGCGAAATGGAAAAGCCCGCCCACCCGGACGACCGGGTAATGCAGATGTCCGAGCCTGGCAAAGCCGGCAGCGATGTTAAAAGTTTCCTGCGTGTATTCGGGCAAAGCAATCGCGACGACATGCCGAAGAAAGTCCCGCAGTCTTCCCTGCAGGCGATGCTGTTGATGCAGTCCAGGATGATTACGGAACGAGTTCAGGCCAAAGGCGGTTCCAGGGTGGAGCAGATCCTCAGGGATGCCCCGGATGATCACGCTTTAGTCGAGCGCCTTTACCTGGTTACCCTTTCCCGCAAGCCGACCGAACCCGAACTGGCGGCGGCGCTGAAAGCGCTGTCGTCTGACCGGAAGCGCGGCGCTGAGAACCTGCAGTGGGCGCTGATCAACAGCCCCGAGTTCATATTCAATTACTAGGAGCAGCTCATGAAGAAGACCGTTGGAGAATTCTTGCAAGCCCGCCGGGACCTTCTGAGGCTTGGCGGCTACGGACTGCTCGCCTCCTTCGCCGAGCAGGCGCTTCTGCCGGTGGCGGCGCGAGCAGGCGGAAAGGCCAACCCGCGCGGCACAGCCCGCTACGCGATCGTGATCGAGTTGGCGGGCGCAATCAGCCACATTGACAGCTTTGATTTCAAGGAGGGTGCGGGTACCCCCAAGGATCTCGATGTCCGGGAGGTTCGCGAAGGTCTCTATATTTCGAATCGCCTCTTCCCGGAGCTTTCCAAGGAAATGGATAAAATCGCCATCGTGCGCTCGCTCAAGAGCCACGAAGTGGTCCATTTCCGCGGACAATATTACACGCAGGCGGGCCGCCCCCTAAACCCGGCCCAGGCCTCGGAGATCCCCTCCATCGGTTCCGTTGTGGCCTACGAGTTTGAGAAGAGCCGCCGCGAATCCGATACCTTCCCCACCTACATCGGCTGCGGTCTCGATACGTCGGGCTGCGGTGCGCTCTCCACCGGCTTCCTTCCGCCCAAACATTCGGTGCTCGACATCAAGCTGCAATCCGGCGGAGGTGCGACCGCCGTGGAAGGCGACGCACTCGCTCTTCTCCAGGAGCGCTACCGGCTGCTGAACGAGCTCGACCGGGCGATGTCCCCCTCGCGGAAAGGCCGCGACCGTTCCTTCACCGGATTCCGCAGTTTCCAGGAGACGGCCTATCAGATTCTGGGCGACTCCCGCTGGCCGGTGGCCTTCCGCATGACCGCCGGGGAGAAAGAGCGCTATGGCGACAACCAGGTCGGCCTCGGCTGCCTGTTTGCCCGAAACCTCGTACAGGCGGATGCCGGTACCCGCTACATCCACATCGTCCATCCCGATTGGGATCACCATAAAGCGATCTTCGATCACAAAGCTAAGTCGAATCACTATATCCGCTGCAATGAGTTCGACAAGGGCATGGCGAACCTGCTCCGCGATCTGAGCGCCGCGCCGTCGCCCCGCCTGGCGGGCAAGACGCTGCTGGACGAAACTCTCGTCGTTGTGGTGACCGAGTTTGGCCGTGTGCCCGGAGCGCTGAACGGAATCGCTGGACGGCATCATTACAATGAGGCCTACCTGGCGCTGTTCGCCGGTGGAGGCGTCAAAGGCGGCCGGATCCACGGGAACACGGACGCTGCGGGCGAAAAAGTAGTCGAGACAGGCTGGAAGTATACAAAGATCCAGCCTCGCACCGAGAACATCTACGCGTCCGTCTACTCCGCCCTCGGCATCGACTGGCACAAAGAGATCACCAACACGCCTTCCAAGCGGGCCTACCGCTATGTCGATATCCTGGGAGCCACGGAATTCGTTCCTGACGACGAGATCGCGGACCTGTTCGTCTAATGCGCCTCTGGATTGCGTTCCTGCTCTGTCTCGCCGGGCATTGTGCGGCAGACCGGCCCGCGGTAGACCGGCCCATGGTTCCGATACCGGCGGGCAGTTTCACAATGGGCCGGACCAAGCTGACATCGGACGACAAGACCAACATGCGTCCGCATGTCCTCCTGGACGATCGCCCCGCGCGCACGGTCACAGTAAGCGGCTTTCAGCTCGATGCCACCGAAGTTACCAATGAGCAATACCAGCGGTTCGTTCAGGCCACCCATCACCGTGCGCCCTATCATTGGCTGGGCGGCAAGCCTCCCCAGAACGCCCAGGCCATTCCGGTGTACAACGTAAGCTGGGATGACGCCAACGGCTATTGCCGGTGGGCAGGCAAGCGCCTTCCCACAGAAGCGGAATGGGAGCGCGCAGCGCGCGGAGGGCTCGATAGCGTTGATTTTCCGAACGGCGACAAGATCGATGCCACGCAGGCGCGGTTCAATGTGGCCACCGGTCCTGGACCTGTCGCTTCCTTTCCCCCGAACGCCTTTGGCCTTTACGACATGGCCGGGAACGTCTCCGAGTGGACTGCCGACTGGTTTGACGGCGCCTACTACAAAAAGGGTGAAAATCAGGATCCGAAAGGACCCGCCACCGGTGAATACAAGGTGATCCGCGGCGGCGCCTGGTCTGATTCCGCTCCCCGGATCACCGTATTTTTCCGCAACTGGGTCCGGCCTACCCAACGAACGCCGAATATCGGCTTCCGCTGCGCACAGTAGCACTACTGTGTTACAAACTGGCACCTAAGATGCGAAGCCTTATGGGGCCGGCTTCAGCCGGCGCTGGATTTCAGTCCGGCAAACCCGGAGTAGTAGCAGCTCATTGCGCTCCAATGGCGCGAAGCGATTCCTGCGCCTGGCGGCGCACTGCCGCGTTCGGATCGCCGAGGGCCTTGCGAAAATGTTCCGCTGCGCCCGCCAAATCTCTACGTCCCGCGAGCAGGGTCCCCAGGTCCACATGCGCCTTGCCGAAATCCGGCCGGATTCGCACGGCTTCCTGATATTCGCGCAGCGCAGCCGCCGTCTGCCCGCGCTGCTCGTGAAGGCCGCCAAGCAGATCGTGGGCTTCGGCGAGATTCGGATCGGCTCGCAAGGCGGCTTCCATGTGCCGCTCCGCTTCGCCGAACTTCGCCAGGCGAGCCAGGGTAAACCCATAGTTGAATTCATACGGCGCTTTGCCCGGAGCCAGCCGTACCGCTCTTTCGTAATGCCAGGCGGCTTGCGAAAGATCTTCGCGCCTGGCCAGCAGATCGGCGAGGTTGGCATGGGCATCGGCGTGGAATGGATCGAGCCGTAAAGCAGCCCGAAAAGATGCCTCGGCTTCGGCAGCCGATCCGCTCTCGGCCTGAACCGCTCCCAGGCTGTTCTGTGCGTCGGCCATGTCCGGATCCAGCGCTGCCGCCTTTGCGAATGCCGCCAGCGCCTCCGGTTTCCGCCCCTGGCCCGATTCCAGGAGCCCCAGATCATACCAGGCCGCCGCATCCGAGGGATCGATAGCCACGGCCTGCTGCAACAGGCTCCGGTCCCTCGTGACGCCCGCCAGCCGCCGCAAAATCAATACCGAGTCCGGCTTCCTCTGCAGGGCCTCGCGATACGCGGCGGCAGCTTTTTCGGGCATTTTCCGATCCCGCCAGGCATCGCCCAGCTCGATCCACGGCTCGGGCCGGCGTGGCGGATTCCTGGACAGCTCCGCCTCCAGTCGGGGAGCGCCGGCTTCGACATTGCTCCTCGCCACCAGTTGCGCAACCGAGGTGTAGAGAGCGTCATCGCCGTAGTACGCCACTACCTCGCCCTGGTAGCCGATATCCTTCCCGTGAAGTTCCGGAAGGGCCGCCAGCGGATCACGGACTTCCGGAGCGCGCAGGATGCGGTGATCGGTCATCACGGCATGCACCACATCCGCTGTGCGGCGCTTCGGCATGTGGCAGCCCACGCAATTCGTTGCCGCCGTGTGCTTGCCTCCGGCGACCTGAGAATCGAAGGCGGCGGCATGGCACTTCCGGCAGGCTCTGTTGTACTGCGCCATCGCTTCCGGACCGTGCGGGATATCGTGCGGATTGTGGCAGGTGGTGCAGGTCAGCGCTCCGGCGCTGTTCCGGAAACACGGCGACTGGCGCAAACGGTAGGCAGAGCTGACGATCTCGAATTTTCCTTCGTGCCCCGTTCCGGGAGCATGATCGAAAAACAGCTCGAACGCCGTAAGCGGCTCGCCCGGCTGATAGGAAAACGGGGCCCGGTCAAACCGGCGGATGGCATTGGGCAACGGAAAACTCGTGGTCTCGAGATGACACTGCATGCAGACCTCCAGACGGCGATCCGGAGCCAGCCGCGCCGGATTTACGATCGTTACGCGCACATCTTCCGTTCGGGCGCCCGGAACCTGGGCGGCCGTAACATGTTTTTCGCCTGGCCCGTGACAACGCTGGCAGTCGATACCCTGCGGCAGCGCGCCGGTAAATACCGGCTCGGAACCGGAATCCTCGTGCCCCACCGGAATCGATGGGTAGGCGTTATGGCAAAACATGCAGTCGTAGCCGATCTTGCGGTGGGATGGCCACCGCTCGGAATCGTAGCCGGGGTTGAGCGCCCATTGTCCGCCCCGTTCCGCATACCAGGCCAGCGGAAGTTCGATCAGGGTGCCGCGAACCGTGCGGTGGAGGTAGGTTCTCACGTGGTTCCCCGAGCCCATGACGTAGTCCACCTTCACTTCTTCGATGTTCTCCTCTCCGCCCTGGTAGCCGATCTGCCACCGCCGCTGGTAGATCCCGTCGGAATGCCGGGTGATGCGGAACCACGTGTCCGAGGGCTTGTGATAGAAGAGCGGGCTGGTGGCGGAATCCCCCGGCGGTGCGTAGAAGGACCGGGCCATGCCGGTGTGGCGGTAGGCCTCAAAGATCCGGGAATGGCAGGCCGCGCAGACCTTGGAGTCGATATAACGATTGGCGCCGGATGAGGCCGTCGGCGGCCGGGAGCACTGCAAGCTGGCGGCTGCGGCCAGCAGCGCCGCTATGTGGCAGGTATGTTTCATGCACCCTCGCAGTCTACATCCGGAGAGTCCGGCGAAGCCGCATCACCGATTCTGAAATTTCACACTTTACATTGTAGATGCGATATGGCAAGATAATCCGGAAATCGTGTCCGGCTAGGCTGCCGGACGGAGGGGTCCATGTTTCGACAAGTTGTGCACACGCTGTGCGCGCTCTCTTTGCTTCCGTGTCTGCTCATCGCTCAGCAGGGCCGCGGTACCATCTCCGGTACTGTGACCGACCAGAGCGGCGCGGCGGTGAAGGGCGCAATCATCACCGTCCTGAATATTGATACCAACACTACCGTTGTGCTCCACAGCAGCGGAGAAGGCAACTATACATCCCCGCCCCTGAATGTGGGCCACTATGAAGTCGCCGCGGAACAGACCGGCTTTAAGAAGGAGATCCACCGGGGCATTCTGTTGCAGGTGGATCAGCACGCCGAAGTCAACCTCCAGTTGCAGGTCGGTTCGGCCGCCGAATCCGTGCAGGTGACCGCGGAAGTGCCCTTGGTCAACACCGAAAACGCATCCGTCGGGCAAGTCATCGAAAACAAGCGGGTGGTGGATCTGCCCCTGAACGGACGGAACGCGTTTGCGCTGGTTCTGCTTTCTCCGGATGTGCATTCGAACGCCGGCCCCGTGCAAAGTGGCTTCGCCGATCGCGGCACCAGCCTGAGCGACTGGAGCATCAACGGCGGTCCAAACGCCGCCAACAACATGCTGGTGGACGGCACTGTGGCCCAGAACAGCTACTATCCGGATCTGAACGCGAACCTCGCCGTCGATGCCGTCGAAGAATTCAAGGTGCAGTCCGGCTCCATGTCTGCGGAGTACGGCTTTACCCTGGGAGGCGTAATCAACGTCGCGTCGAAAGCCGGGACGAACCGCTACCACGGCTCGCTTTACGAGTTTGTCCGGAACGATATCTTCGATGCGCGCAATGCGTTCTCCACGTTGCTGCTGCCCTTCCGCTACAACCAGTACGGGTTATCGGCAGGCGGTCCGGTGGTGATTCCGCACGTCTACAACGGTAAGAACAAGACCTTCCTTTTTGGCCACTGGGAGCAGTACAACTACATCAATCGCGGATACAGCATCGCCTCCACACCCCCGCTGGAGCAGCGCACGGGCGACTTTTCGACGCTCAAGACCGCCGCCGGCGCGCTAATCCCGATCTATGATCCCAACACCACCACGCTGAACCCAAACGGCTCCGGCTATGTCCGGCAGGTCTTTCCGGGCAATATCATTCCCAAAAGCCAGTTGGATCCGGTAGCGCAGGCGATGAACCAGTTCTATCCCGCGCCAAATATGACCCCGTCGAACCCTTTTACGCAGTCAAATAACTACCTCTCCACCGATCCCGGCACGCAGAGCATGCGGCAATACACCATCCGCGGCGATCAGCACATCGGGGACTCCGACGTATTGTTTGCGCGCTACACGTACTTCAGCGCTTATACGGATAACGGAGTGGGCACATGGCCGGCGCCCGAAGTTCATTCCCGCTATGACACGTTCGGCACCCAGAACATCGCCCTCGATGAGACCCACACCTTCAGTGGAAAGCTGATCAACGACCTGCGCCTCGGTGTCGCGCGTCAGGATTTCCCCTTTCAATCGGCCAGTTACAACCAGGGCTGGCCGCAAAAGCTGGGCCTGCCCGCCAGCGTGCCCCCCACCGTGTTCCCCACGATCAACAACGGGTATTCGGCGCTCGGGAACGGCACTGTCGGGTATCGTGGCGCTTTGACCTGGGACATTACCGATACGGTAACCATGGTGTTCGGTAAACATTCGCTGAAGATCGGAGCCGAGTACCGGCTCCTGGCCGGCAACAACTACCAGACCGGATCACCATCTGGCAGTTTTACCTTCAGCTCCGGATTGACCGGCAATCCGCAAAACCAGAGCGGGACCGGGAGCGCCTATGCGACATTTCTCCTCGGGGCAGTGAGTAGCGCCTCCGGCGGAACCTACCTCGGCGAATCGGAAAAGGGCTACACGCTGAGCGGCTTCGTTCAGGACGACTGGAGAATCACCCGGAACCTGAACATCAATATCGGTCTTCGATACGATTATCAGCAGCCCCCCTACGAACGCAACTGCGGCACCAGCAACTTTAACCCCTATGGGGTGAATTCGCAGGTCAATCTCCTCGGCGAGATGCAATATGCCTGCAAGGACTACGGGAAGACCTACCTGCTGCCGAGCTACAGGGATTTCGGCCCGCGCATCGGCCTTGCCTGGGATCCCTGGGGCAAGGGCAAGACCGTGTTTCGCGCCGGTTACGCCATCTTCTATCCCAGTACCTTCAACATTACCTACTTTGGCAGCACCACCGGATTCGCATCCACCAGCACCAGCTACAACCCCGCCGGAAACAACAGCAATTTCGCCGCGTTCCAGTTGAGCCAGGGCTTCCCAACACCGTTGATTCAGCCGCTCGGCGCGGCTCTCGGGCCAAGCGCGCTTCTGGGCCAGAGCGTCTCTTACGATCAGGGGAACCAGAGCACTCCGATGTCGCAGCAATGGAACTTTTCCGTGCAAAAGCAGATTTGGGGTGGATGGGTCATCGACGCAACTTACACCGGCAACCATGGGACCCACCTGGTAGCCGGAAGCTATGGCCTGAATCAGCTCGATCCGAAGTATCTGAGCCTTGGCACGGCGCTGCAGAACCCCGTTCCGAATCCCTATGCCGGCGTTGTGCCGGGGTCGTTGGGCGCGGCAACCATCACCCGGCAACAGTCTCTGCTTCCGTATCCCTATTACACCGGCATCTCCGTCCGGAACCCGCACCTCGGCAACTCCATCTATCACGCCGGCCTCTTGACCGTGCAGAAGCGCTTCACCAACGGATTGACGGTTCTTGTCTCCTACACCAAGGCCAAGCTGATCAGCGATAGTGTGGCGGCGCCTATCAATTTCGGCTCCATCGAACAGGTCACCAACAACGGTTATCAAAACGGCCTCTTCGGACGGAACCTGGAACGCTCCGTGGACCCGACCGACGTTCCCCAGCGGCTCGCGATCAGCGGCGTCTACGAGCTTCCGTTCGGCAGAGGCAAGCTGCTCGATCCCCACAATTCTGTTCTGAACTTTATCGTTGGCGGCTGGCAGGGACAGACCATCATCACTCTGCAGAAAGGCCTGCCGGTGCTGATTACGGGGGCTTCGAACTTCCTGGCTTCGCGCCCGAACTCCACCGGACAATCGGCGAAGGTGGACAATCCGACGCAGTATCAATGGTTCAACCCCCTGGTCTTTGTCAATCCGCCCAATTATACGTACGGTAATGTCGGCAGAGCTTTGCCCGACGTGCGGAATCCGGGTTTCTTCAACTGCGACTTCTCGCTGATCAAAAACACCCACATCCACGAGTCGTTTAATGTGCAGTTCCGGGCCGAAGCGTTCAACCTGGACAACCACGTGAATTTGGGGTTCGTCAATGCGACGTTCACCCCGGGTGCAAATGGCATGAATTCGAACAGCACTTTTGGTACCGTAACTTCGGCACGTTCGGCACGCAGCATACAACTGGGCATGAAGTTCTTGTTTTAAAGTGGTAGCATGGCCAAACGACATGGTGTCGCGCTGGGCAAAATCGAACGGCGGCGCGCGGTAGACGATGTTCACACCGCGATTCGCGAAGCGATTCTCAGCCGCCAGTTCCCTCCAGGCATG
>CAZMRK010000214.1:0-4122 GCA_964568355.1 uncultured Solibacteraceae bacterium
AGTTTGTTCTCGCTCCGCTTTTTACTCAGAGTTCTGACAGTTGTCTTTTTCGTACGTCCAACCAGATTGTCAAAGATCTGCGCAACGGCTACCTCGCATCTTCCGATACCAGGCGCCCCTGCGGGCCTCGAAACTTGGTCCTGCAAGGCTTGCAAAAACTCAAGCCCGCCCCTACGGCCGCAATCTTCCGGGCCAATTAGAGGAACCAGGAAATTTCGTATGATTGCCGACTAGAATTTCAGTCGTTGCTTACGGCGTTCTTTCAATCTAGCAAACGCCGCCGCTTTTGGCAACTTTTTGCAAAACCCTTCGCTCATTTTTTGCGATTTGCGTCCGAACGGCCGAAACATTTTCGGGCGCGGGAGGGAAGCAGAAAATCACACCAAGCGAAACCTTATAATAGCACCCGGAATGACGCTTGGGAAGACTACTGACCGTCTTTTTGCGATTCCGGACCACCAGATCCGTTTGCATGAAGGTAAACCGTGTGCGTGGGAAACGGAATATCAATCTTCTCCGCGCGAAAACGCTTCAGAATGCGCTTGCGCAGTTCGTGACGCACCAGATACTGGTCCTTGAACTCCGCCACCGTGCAGCCCAGCGTAAACCCCAGTGAGGAATCGCCAAAGCCCGGGTCGAAGCGGACGAACGGTTCTGGAACAGCTAGCATACCTGGCACTTCCATGGCTGCCCGGCGGGCCTCCTCCAGCAACAGTGCCTCCACCTGGTCCGGGTCGCTGTCATATCCCACCCCAACCTGCACCGAGGTTGCGATACTCCGCTCCGGCAGGCTGTAATTGATAACGATCGCCTGCGAAAGCTTATTGTTGGGGATGATGACCAGGTTACTGGCCAGCGCGCGGATGGTCGTGTTGCGCCAACTGATATCGGAGATGTAGCCCTCTTCTCCGCTATTCAGTTTGATGTAATCCCCTGGACGCAACTGCCCCGCCACGGCGATATAGAAGCCGGCAAATAGGTTCGAAAGCGTATCCTGCAAGGCCAGCGCCACCGCCAGGCCGCCCACGCCCAGGGCCGTCAGAATCGGCGTGATGGAGATGTTGAGCAGGTTGAGCAGCACCATCACGCCGAGGATGACTACCGCCAGTTGCGCCAGGTTTTGGGTGAGCGTCGTCACCGGCAAAGCGCCGGGTATGCCGGCGCTGTAAAAGCGGATGAACTCCCGGACCAGCCGGGACGCTACGCTCGTAAGCGAGAAGAACCACAGGACCAGCAGCACTCTCGCCACCCAAACCGTCACATACGTGGGTAGAGCCGAAGACTGGGTAGCCAGGTGCAGCCCCAGGATCAGGACCCAGATCATGAAAGGCCGGCGCGGGATGTCCACCAGAACCGGCGTCACCTGGCTTTTGCTGCGCGCCGCCCACAGGTCCAACAGCCGGAATAGGATTTGCTTCGCCGCCCAGCCGATCGCCAGGCTAGCCGCTAGAACGCATAGCGGCAACACCAGTGCCATCCAGTTGTGCATCAGAAATGACCGGACCGCTGTCATAAGGGCCTTCTTTAGTTCGTCAAAACTCAATCATACCCGGAGCGGATCGGCAGATCGCCGGGGATTCCAAAAGTTCTTCTGCACGGAAACGCACGCCCGAGCGTCAAACTGGGGTAGATGGCGAAGACCGCGGACTCTGCCCTTACCCCCTGGCCACCATGCCGCCTGCTCTATCCGGTCTTCCTTCTGCTGCTTCTGGCCGCTGGAACAGCCTACGCTTCGGAGGCCTCGAAACTAGCCAAGCGGGCCCGCCGCGCCGAACTCTCCGGACAGATCCCCCAGGCTTATCTCTTATATGCCGAAGCCGCTGCCTTGGAGCCGGAGAATCAGTGGTACTGGCTGAAAAGCCAGGCGCTGCGATCCCGCGCCGCGATGATCGCCAAGCCCAAGCCTAAACCACTGCCTGACGCAACCGACTCCGCCCTCCCCGACGAAACTCCCGAAGCGCACTTCGATAGCCCCACCGAGCGCGACTGGGCGGAGGCGCGCAAGCCCCTGCCACCGCAGACCCTGGCCGCAACCCCCGGCCTCCAGGATTTCGACCTCAAAGGCGATTCGAAGGTCCTCTTCGAAAGAGTGGCTCATGCCTACGGCCTGGACTGCGTCTTCGACACGGACTACCAGCCCACCCGCCCCTTCGCCTTCCGTATGCAGCAGGCCGGCTACCGCGAGGCGTTGCGCGCCCTGGAGGCCAGCACCGCCTCCTTCGTGGTGCCCTTGACCCCGAAGCTCTTTCTGGTGGCAAAAGACAGCCAGCAGAAGCGCAACGACGTGGAACCGAACATGTCGGTAACCATCGAGTTGACCCAGCCCACAGCCGCTCAGGAGTTAACCGGACTAATCACCGCGGTGCAGCAAGCTACCGGCTTGACCAAGGTCTCCTGGGATACCCAGCGTAACGTGGTCATTTTACGCGGCGGCGTCTCGAAAGTGCTGGTGGCGCAGCAGGTCTTCGAAGACCTGCTCCAACCTCGCGCGCAGGTGGAAATCGACGTGAAGTTTCTCGAAATCAGCCAGGCGGATGCCTGGAGCTTCGGCCTTTCGCTTCCCACCTCTCTCCAGTTTTTCCCCCTGACGCACACCCTGAACAACCTGCCGGCGGTGCCCAGCGGCGTGACCAACCTGCTGGTCTTTGGTGGCGGGGCGTCTATGATCGGCATGGCCGTGGCAGATGCGCAGCTCATGGCCAAAATGACGCAGTCGCGTTCCAAAATGCTGCTGCAAACTCAAATTCGCTCCATTGACGGTCAGCCGGCCACCATCCACATCGGCGACAAGTACCCGATTATGACGTCCGGCTACTTTGGAGCGACTAACTCTGCGCAGAGCGCCAACTACTACACACCCACTCCCTCGTTCACCTTTGAAGACCTGGGACTCGAAATCAAGGCCACCCCCAAAGTGCACGGGACCGGCGACGTCACCATGGACCTGGAAGCCGCTTATAAGGTGCTGACCGGTACGGGTGTGAACGGAATCCCCATCATTTCGAGCCGCGAGTTGAAATCCACGGTCACCCTCAACACAGGCGAATGGGCCATTGTGGCAGGCCTGCTACAAGCCCAGGAAGCCCGTCTGCTGACCGGCATCTACGGGCTCTCCAGCCTGCCCCTGCTCGGTCCTCTGATCAAGGACCGCGATCAATCCAAGAACAACAACGCCGTGCTGATCATGGTGCGGCCGCGCCTGCTCACCGCTCCCCCCAGCGAAGTGGTCACCCGCACCTACCGCCTCGGCTCGGAAGCCCGTCCCCTCAGCCCCCTCTAGCGCGCCGCCCACCCCACCACACCTCGCCACGGAACCGCGCGCGTAAGCAAGCGGACCCACCTACCGCGGCCGATGAAAAAATCCGGGGACACTGCGGGCAAGCGTCTCGAATTCCCTTCCCCTGCAACGCGCGGCAGCTGTGTCCCCGCATTTTTTGCGCGCGTAAGCGAGCGGACCACCTACCGCGGCCGGATGACCTCCGCGTTCAGATACGGCCGCAGTGCCTCCGGCACCACCACACTGCCGTCCTTCTGCTGATAGTTCTCCACGATCGCCACCCAGGTGCGCCCCACCGCCAGGCCGCTGCCATTCAATGTGTGCAGAAACTCCGCCTTACCCTTGGGGCCTTTGAAGCGGATCGAGGCCCGCCGCGCCTGGAAGGCTTCGAAATTGGAGCAGGACGAGATCTCTTTATAATCGTTCTGCCCCGGCAGCCATACCTCCAGATCGTACGTCTTGGCCGATGCAAATCCCATGTCCCCGGTAGAAAGCGCCATCGTGCGGAACGGCAGGCCCAGCCGCCGCAGGATGTCTTCCGCGTCGGCGGTCAGCTTTTCCAATTCGTTGTAGCTCTCCTCCGGGTGCGTGAACTTCACTAGTTCCACCTTTTGAAACTGGTGCTGTCGAATGATGCCGCGCACATCCCGGCCGTAGGAACCGGCCTCGCTGCGAAAGCAGGGGGTATAGGCGCAGAGTTTCACCGGCAGGCGGCTGCTCTCCAGCGTCTCGTTGCGGAACAGATTCGTCACCGGCACTTCCGCCGTGGGAATCAGCCAGAAGTCGCTCTTCTCGCACTTGAACAAATCTTCCGCGAACTTAGGTAGTTGTCCGGTGCCGTACAG
>CAZMRK010000215.1:0-12422 GCA_964568355.1 uncultured Solibacteraceae bacterium
GTGCGGCGCGTTGCACTTTTACAGTCCCACGACGGCCGAGATCCGCTCTTTGGCCGTGGATGAGGCATGGAAGACGCATGGGGTCGGACGGCAGTTGATCGAAGCGCTGGTGGAAGAAGCCCGAGAGTTTTCGCTACACGCTGTGTTTGCATTTACGTACGTCCCGGAATTCTTCCGGAAGATGGGCTTTCAGGAAGTGGAACGTGGGGCGCTGCCTCTAAAGGCATGGAAGGATTGCCTGAGGTGCCCGAAATTCCATTGCTGCGATGAGATTGCAGTCATGCGGGTCCTGAACCCCGAGTACTGGCATCAGCCACGGCTGGAAGCGGCCTTCGAATCCTCGGATCCCGAACCCCTGATTCAACTTCCGGTCGTCCGCAAGCCTCTGCCCTGAAGGTCCGGCGAGTACCCCCAAACGGGGGGGGGAAGACTGCCCCCCCAAAAGATCACACCCCAATTTGAAGAATTTTTCGACGCCCCCTTCCGAATTGCGTGTATAATTCCAAATAGGATAAACAACTCCTTAACTGTGGTTAGGAAGCAAACATCTTGTGAGGTCTCATGAGAGCGCAAACGGTTGACGTGAAATCTTCAACTGGCAGAGTCCTTTGTTGCACGGTGTTCCGTCCCGGCGGCAAAAAACTACTTGCCAAAGGGCATGTGATCAGTGACGAAGACATCCGGGTCCTGGAGTCCGAAGGAATGGACAAGATCTGGGTGACCGAGTTAGAGGAGGGCGAAGTCGGCGAAGATGACGCAGTGTGTGCAGTGGCGAGCGAGATGGGCTGCGGCAGCTTCGAGATCCGGCTGGCGGCGGGCGGACGGGCAAACCTGCTGGCAACCGAAAAGTGCTGTGTCTTGGTTGACGACGAATTACTGAAGCAGATAAACTGTACCGCCAGTGTGGTAATCGCCACTTCGTTGAATTTCAGTTTCGCGGTGCCTGGGCAGCGGATTGCGACGGTGAAGAGTGCGCCATTCGCGGTATCTCAAGCCCAGCTTGAGGCGGTCACCGGGATTCTGAAAGAGCGCGGACCGATTTTGCAGGCTCGCCCCATCCGCAATCCTACCGTGGGCGTTCTCTACAGCGATCCTCTCAGCGGCGATCGCGCCAGGCAACTCTTTGAAAACATTATGCGGCAGCGCCTGGAGCGCTTTGGTGTGGCAGCCAATTACGTGCTGTCCTGCCTGGAAGATGAAGCCAGCGTGTCGCGTTCTTTGCAACACTTGATGCGGTCCCGTCCGTCGGTGATCCTGATTGCTTCGACCACCGCGCCGGCTGGACCGGAAGATGTTATCGGACAGGCGTTGGCGAAGGTCGGCGGCCAAATGGAAAGATTTCTGGCCCCGGTCGAACCAGGCAACCTTTTGCTGTTAGCATATAAGGACGACATACCGATTATTTCGGCACCCGGCTGCTTCCGTTCGGCCAAGGCCAACGTAGTGGATCTGGTGTTGCCGCCGCTGTTGGCCCGCTATCGCGTGTCTGGGTGGGAAGTGGCCTGCCTTGGACACGGCGGCCTGCTGGCGTAACAATCTCCTCCACCCCTGCGGACTGTAACCTCCGAGCAGTCCGCAGGTGCTCCTCAACCGGGCGCTTTCCTTAAAGCGCCCGGTCTTTTTGTCACCACTCAGCGACCGAACCGTCCGGATGAAAGACGCGTGCCATGGGACGGGTACCCCCAAAGGGATATTTCTTCAGGGACTCCTCGCTTAGTTCAAAGCCCAGTCCCGGCTTTTGCGGCAGCGGGAACCGTCCGTCGACCATGCGCATGGCGGGAAAACCGAACCATTCCTCCCAGATCTTCTCCTGCCTTCCCGGCCTCACCTGGCTGCAGATTTCCTGAACCAGGAAGTTGGGCATGGCGGCGTCCACGTGAATCGTGGACAGCCCGCCGATGGGGCCCTCGCAGGCATGAGGCGCCATGGAGATGCCCGAGGCATCGGCCAAGGCGCCCACTTTCCAGAGAGCGGTGATCCCACCCACGTGGTTGATGTCGGTTTGCAGGATATCGACGGCGCCCGTCTCGATCAGTTCCCGGCAGCCGTAGGCGGCGATCAGGCGTTCTCCGGTGGCGATGGGCGTACTCGACCGCCGGGCGATCCGCGCCATGGCCCGGACGTTTTCCGGCGGACAGGGCTCCTCGATGAACAGCAGGTTAAGCGGTTCCACCTCTTTCACGAGGATGGAGGCGACGCTGGGGCTGGTCTTGGCGTGAAAATCCACAGCGATGTCGATTTCCGGGCCCAGACCTTCACGCATGGTCTGCATCGCCTTCACGGCGCGATCAATGGCGGCGTGGGTCTCGATCCACTCGTAGTAGCCCGGAATGCCCGACTTGAAGCAGGAAACACCCTCCTGTAGGGCAGTTACCCGCAAGCGGCGCAATTGCTCCAGGGTGGCGCCGTCGGCATGATAGTAGCCGCGCACGCCCTTAGGATCGAACGGCCCGCCAAGCAACTGGTAGACCGGCAGGCCGAGCGCCTTGCCGCGAATGTCCCAAAGGGCCTGATCGATCCCGGAGATGGCCGAGCCGATCACCGGACCTGCCCGATAGAAGCTATGGACATACATCGACTGCCAGTGATGCTCTACCTGCATCGGGTCGCTGCCGATCAGAAAATCGCGGAAATCCTGGACACAGGCCATGACGGCAGAGGCCTTTCCTTCCAGGGTCCCCTCCCCCCAACCGACCAGACCTTCGTTGGTTTCCAGTTTGACGAATACGTAAGGGCGGTCGGACTGCGGCGTCAGCGAGACGCCAAACACTTTCACTCCGGTAATGCGGAGACGGCTGCCGATACCGCGGAAGGCATCGGCGCCGAGGGCGTTTTGAGCCGGCGCCAGGGCGCACTCGCAGGGGTTCGAAGCGGCGTAGGTCCGACCGGCCATCAAAGCTCCGGCCATACCTTCGAAGAACTGGCGGCGCTGCATCAGGCACGCTCCTGGTATTTTTCGAGAACGGTGGGAGAGACTTCGATTCCCAGGCCCGGTCCGGACGGCAGGGGCAAATAGCCCCCGGCCGCCGTCTCGACGGACTTTCCGGTCAGTTCGGAGCGCATCCGCCGGTCCGCCTCGGCCTCCGGAAAGGGAATCTGCTGGATAAAGAAGTTGGGCAGGCTGGCAGCCAGGTGGAGGGCCGCGGCGGTAGCGATAGGACCGCCTTCGTGGAACGGCGCCACCGCGATGTAATAGGTCTCGGCCAGGGCGGCGATACGGCGGATCTGGGTGATTCCGTGCTCGGAGAGGTCCGGGCGTAGAATATCGACGGCATCCTGCCGCAGCAGTTCCTGGTAGTCGGCCGCCTGCCGGAGATGGCGGCCAAAGCCCAGCGGCGTGACATTTTCCGTCGAGATTTTGCGGACGGCTTCCAGGTTGACCAGGCGGCAGGGCTCATCCAGCCAGAGCAGGTGAAAGCGCTCCAGCGTGGCGGAGAGCACCGAAGCGTCGCCGGGAGTAAGGGCGGAAGCGGCATCCAGGACGAAATCCACATCTCCGGCGGCCTCGCGCAAGGCCTCCATGCGCTTCCGGGAGGCCGCCATATACGCCTGGCCTTGATTGCGGGCGGCCGGAGGCAGGACAGGTACCGAGACCGCCCGAAATCCAGCGGAGCGCGCCCGCTGCAAAGAAGCCAGGATTTCGGCATCGGACGATCCGGAGAGCGGGGCCATTGCCCGGGCTTTGCTGCGCGTAGGTCCGCCCAGCAATTGGTAGGCAGGCGCCTTGCTGAATTTGCCGGCCAGATCGAGCAAAGCCATGTTGACCGCAGCCTGGACTCCGGGTGTGGCGGCGAGATCCCGGCGGATCGGCTCGCAGGCGGTGGCCGGCCTGCCGGTCACGATCCGCCGCGCCTGGTCCAGATCCGCGGCGGAAGCCGTACGGCACTCGCCAAAACCCTCCAGGCCCGAGCGGGTACGAAGCCGGAGCACCGTGTACGCGCGGCGCGAAACAGGTTCACGCAGCGGGAAAGCGTCCAGAGCGGCGATGGCAAGGTCAGGCATAGGCGTCACCAGTCCAGGCCCCGGGCACGCAGTTCTCCTTCAAGCTGGCCCAGGGACTGAAACTGTACCGCATCGAGGCCCTGCTGTCGAGCACCCTCGACGTAGGCGGCGACGTCGTCGGTGAAAAAGCACTCTTCCGCACGGCAACCGGCTTTGGCCACCGCCGCCTGGTAGATGGCGGGCGAGGGCTTCATGGCCTTTACTTTGTAGGAGAGCACGAAGTCGTGAAACTGCCGCAGGAGGGGATAAGTGGCGCGGATCATCTCGAAATGGATCGCGTTGGTGTTGGAGAGCAGCAGCAGGCGGTAATTGCGGCGGAGTCCGGCCAGCAGGCTTTCCGGCACCAGCGGATCCGGCAGAAAAATGCTGCTCCAGATGTTGCAGAAGCTGCGATAGTCGAGACGCAGTCCCAGGATCGAGGAGATCTGCCGGACAAAGGGCTCCGGTTCCACCAGGCCGGTCTCGAAGCGCTCCACCAGATCCGTGGCGGCGAGGCGCGCGCGAATCTCCGCGGCGGGATAATCGCAGTGCTGTTCCATGGCACTGTAGCCGCGTGTGAAATCAAAAGGGATGAGGACTTTGCCGAGATCAAAGATGACCGTCTTAATCATAAAGCGAGGGGCGGCGCCGGCGGCCCTACCAGATGCCGATCAGCTTCCACCAGCCAAATCCCACGGTAGACCAGATCGCCACGTTCACCAAAGAGACCACGAATCCCGCCCGCCACCAACTTCGAAACGGCACATAGTGGTGCGCGTAAAACATGGGCGAAGGCGTCGTGCCGTAGTGGGTGAGACCGGCGCACAGGTTGCTGAAACAGGCGAAGGCGAAGATGGCCAGTCCCGGCGGCGCTCCCTTGGCAATCAGCACGGCGGTAAAAGGAGGGAACATCGCCAGAATGTGAGCGGTGATGCTGGCAAAGCCGTAGTGCGAGTAGAAGTAGATCAGGAGCGCGCAGATGAACAGCGTGATCCAGCTTGCCTCGGCGAAGAGACTGCCCACAGACCTGGCGAACTCGCGGGTCAGGCCGGCGTCATTGAGCGCCTTGCCCAGCCGGACCAGGCCGCCGTACCAGATAAAGATGTCCCAGGCGGCCCGATTGCTGACGACGTCTTCCCATTTCAGCACTCCGGTGATCAACAGCGCCGCGGAGCCCAGCAACGCCGATACGGCGATATCGATGTGATGGAGCGGCGTGGTCACCCACAGAGCACAGACGGTAACGAAGACGGCTGTGACGATGCCCTGCCCGCGATCCATGGGACCCATGCGTTTGAGTTCGCTGCCGGCGAAGGAACTGGCTTCGGGGGTGTGCTTGATCTGCGGAGGATTCAGGCGGTAGACCACCAGCGGAACGATTGCCAGCGAGCAGAGCCCGGGGAGAAGCCCCGCCGCCATCCAGCGGACCAGGCTCACCGGGTAGTGGAAGGTATCGGTGGCGATTTGCGCCGCCAGCGGATTGCTGGCCTGGCCGGTCATGAACATGGCAGCCGTTACGCAGATGCTCTGGTAAACGCCGGTCATCAGAAAGCCGCCCAGCAGCGCCGCGGTAGGCCCCGGATGCGATCCGTAGAGTTCGGCAATGGAGCGGGCGATGGGCAGCACCACTCCGCCCGATCGCGCGCCATTGGAGGGGATCACGCTGGCCAGCACCATGTCGGTCAAGGAGAGCGCGTAGCAGACACCCAGTGAGCTTTTTCCCACGGCGCGCACGAAAATCAGCGCAATGCGGCGCGCCAGGCCTGTTTTGAGCAGGGCGTCGGAGATGAAGAAAGCGGCCATCACCAGCCAGACCGTGGGATCGCCGAAACCGCTGAGAGCCTGCTGAATTGTCAAGCCGCCGAACAAGGACGCCAGGGTGATGGCGCAAAGCACCAGAGCACCCCCGGGAATGGGCTGCAGGATCAGACCGCCGACGGTGGCGAGGAAGATTCCCAGCAGGCGCCAGCCCTCCGGCCGGATCGACGCGGGGCGCGGCAACAGGTGCGCTACCACAACGTAGATCAGCAGCAGAATGACGGAGCTGATCACCCGCCGGCGTAGACTTGGCCCATGAGGATGCGCGCCGTGGCCCGCGGGCGCGGAGGTGGTCTGCACGTGGACGTCGGATCCCAAAGCGAAGTCCTTCCCCTTCGAATCAGACATGATATCAGTGTGAGCACGGCGGGGGCGGGAAAGCCAAGGAGAAAGGGTGAGGAAGCTATCTAGCACACTCCCGGCCATGCTGAAGCGATGCAGAAACCAGGCAAAACGTCATCAACTGACGTGGATGACCGGGCGATGGGCGGGGTCGGAGACGGCGCGGCGGAGCACTTCGTGCGTGACCGGCGCCACGTCTCCTTCACCAAAGAGGAGGAAACGGATCAGGTTCATGATGGGGTTGCCCTCGGTCCACTGGAAATAGCCGTGGGGTAGCCTTTCCGTCGTCTTCTCCATGTGGATGAGGAAGGCGGCGATTGCGTTCGCCACCACGGGACTGCGAGTGTACAGCAGTGCGTGGCGGCCCACCCGCTTCCCGGTTACGTAGAGGGTGTGTTCGAACTGGGAGGCATCCCCCACTTCGACTTCGAAGAAATAGATCTGCTCGTGGGGGCCGAGACCGTGTACCGCACGAATGTGCCGGTCGGCTTTGTCGAAGGACTCCTCGGTTTCTATACGCGGCCGGCGCGCTACGATGCGAATCACCTGGTCTTTGTCCTCCACCAGCAACTCCCTGGCGGCATCGTCAAGGACCACATCGCGGATACGAAGCTCGGTGGAACGCACCGCCCGCGAGACCACCGACGTGACCACCATGGCGCCGATGAAGAACGTGGAAATCTTGATACCTTCCGGGCGCTCATAGATATTGAGCAGGGTGGTATATACAAAAACCAGGGAGATGGCCAGAAAAAGCCAGCGATACCAGGTTTTCCAGACCGCCATGGTCACCGCGGAGGCAGCCGAGGTAATCAGCACCAGAACGCCGGTGGCATAGGCTCCGCCCTGCGCGTCGACATCGGCATGAAAGAGGATGGTGACCGTGAAGGTGACGGCAACGAAGACCAACACCAGAGGCCGGGAGGCGCGAGCCCATTCCGGCGCCATTCCGAAGCGGGGCAGATAGCGCGGAATCAGATTCAACAACCCCGCCATGGCCGAGGCTCCCGCAAACGCCAGGATCGTTGCCGTAGCGACGTCATAGCAGGAGCCAAATACATTCCCGAGGTAGTGGTGCGCCAGATACGCCAGCGCGCGTCCATTGGCCTCTCCTCCAGCCTGAAATTTTTCGGCGGGAATCAGCAGCGTGGTAATGATGCTGGAGGACATGAGAAATATGCCCATGATGCTGGCGGCGGTCAGCAGCAATTTGCGCGCATTGCGCACCCGCTCGCGGGCATTCCTGCCGCGAATCAGGGGCATCACCGTTACGCCGGTCTCAAAGCCCGAGAGGCCGAGGGCCAGTTTTGGGAACAGCACCAGAGAGACTGCCACCATGCCTAACGGGCTGCTGTGTCTGGCCAGCAGAAGTTCCTTCCACTTCGCGAGCAACATCGGAGTGCGCACAACCTCGCGGATGCCGGCCACAGCGACCACCAGATTCAAGGCCAGGTAGATTCCCACCAGGACCACCGCCACGCCAATCGCCTCTTTGAATCCTTTTAGAAAGATGCCCCCCAAAGCAGCCAGCAGCAGCAGGGTCACGGCCATCTGGCTCTTCATCCATTCCGGAGTGAACGGATTCTGGAGGAAGTGCGCCGCGGCATCAGCGGCAGAGAGGGTCATGGTGATGACGAAATCGGTGGTGGCAAACCCCAGAAGGATAAGGACGAAAGTTTTCCCGCTCCATTGCGGAAAAACCCGTTCCATCATGCCGATGCTGCCGTGACCCCCGGGGCTGGCGCCGGCCACATAGCTGTAGACCGGCAGGGCCCCCAGAAACGTCACCAGAATCAGGATCAGCGTGGCTAACGGAGAGAGCGCACCGGCGGCCAGGAAGGCGATGCTGGGCTGATATCCGAGTGTGGAAAAATAGTCCACTCCGGTCAGACACATGACCCGCCACCAGGGGTGTTTCGCCTCGGGTTCATTGCGCATGCTTTTGGGGAGACGAAGATCAGCGAGCAGCCAGTCGGAAAGACCCACCGCGCCAGTATAAACAATCAGCACAGGACCAAGGGCGAAGCCTGGCCTGGATGTCGAAGATCGAACAGCGGCCGAGTGCCCACTGGAAGCTTCTAGACTTTAGCGAAGATTAAACTTCTTCATCTTGTAACGCAGCGTGTCGCGCGTAATCCGCAGCAGGCGTGCCGCCTGGGTCTGGTTACCGCCGGTCTTTTCCAAGGCCCGGGCGAGCAGGTGCTTCTCGTTTTCCTCCAGCGAAATGCCCTCGGCGGGAATATCCTGGGTGGCGGCCGGCTCTTCATGTACGCCGTCGGGCCGGGTGATCGCGATCGGCAGGCTGGAAGGGGTGATCAACGACGTCTCTTCCAGGATCATGGCGCGTTCGATAGCATTGCGCAGTTCGCGCACATTCCCCGGCCAGTCGTGGCTGAGCAACAGCTTGCGGGCGCCGTCGCTGATCCCTTCGATATTCCGCCGGAACTTGCGGTTATAGTGCTCGATGAAGAACTTGACCATCGGCAGGACGTCTTCTGGCCGCTCGCGCAGGGGCGGGATCGAAATCTGGATCACGTTGAGCCGGAAGTAGAGGTCCTGGCGGAAGGCGCCCTCTTTGACCGCCTCGCGCAGGTTCTTGTTGGTCGCGGCAATCACCCGCAGATCCAGTTGGATATCCTTCAGCCCGCCCAATCGCCGGAAGCTCTGCTCTTCCAGCACTCGTAGCAGTTTGGCCTGCAACATCAACGGGATCTCGCCAATCTCGTCGAGAAACAGAGTGCCTTTATCGGCCAGCTCGAAGATCCCGCGCTTCTGCGAGCGGGCATCGGTGAACGCGCCCTTCTCGTAGCCGAACAGCTCGCTTTCGAGCAAAGTCTCCGGGATGGCGGCACAGTTGATGGCGATGAACGGCTCCGCCTGGCGCAGGCTCTGGTAGTGCAAGGTTTTCGCGATCAGGTCTTTACCTGTACCGTTTTCGCCTTCGAGCAGGATCGTGGTGGCCTCGCTCGAAGCCACCCGGCGCACAAAGTTGAGGACCTCGCGCATCCCCGGCGACTCGGCGATGACCTCGCGCTTCTGGGGAGCGGCCTCTTCGGTGATGTCCTTGATCGTGGCCACCACCCCTTCCAGGCGGCCGTCGGGATCGAACATCTGTGTCGTCCGCATCACCACCAGGCGTTCCATGCCATTGTCGGTGTGCAGGCGGACGGTGCAGTTGGGGGCCGCCGGAGCCTGGTTCAGCCCCACCAGGACGCCGCAGCCAGGCTCGCATACGCCGCAGCGGAAGATCTCCTGGCAGTGCCTGCCCACCATGTCTTCGGCAACCATGCCAAACAGCTTCTCCGCGGCTCGGTTCACCCCCGTGATGCGAAAATCCGGGTCGTACAGGACGAGAGCGTCCGAAAGCTGGTCAAAGACTGTCTCCAGTAAGCTGGTGCGTTGCCACTCCGGACTTAATTTCGACATGGGGATATCCACACCACTAACTGTGATTATAACAGTCCGTCTGCGTCAATTAGCCCAATTCCCAAGAGAAAAGCGGGGCCAAATCCCCCGTATCGCCTTTGGCAGGGGGCGCTAAGCCCCTGAGAACGCTAGTCCGTTCCGCGCGTCAGCAGGTGCCGAATCGTTGGCGACGCAATTGCAACTCCGCCAAGTGGAGGCAACATGTCGAAACTGAAGTTCATTCTCCCGGCGGCAATCCTGATCGGCGGCGTTCTGGTCTCGACTACGTCTTCGTACGGCAAGGCAGAGTACGTCAAGACAACCAAAAAAGGTTGCGCATACTGCCACGTGGATGCCAAAGCGAAGCCCAAGGAGTTGACCGAGGCCGGCAAATATTTTAAAGAACACAATAACTCCCTGGACGGCTACAAGAGCGCGAAATAGCCGGGATCAAGGAGCGGAGTCTGGAATATGCAAACGGTTCAGCTCGTTATCGCTGATGCCGTGTACGCAGCGGCATTGCGGGAAGCCCTGACGCGGAGCGGCCCCTGGCAGGTGGTATGTCTGCCGGATCCGGAGCCAAGCCAGCGTTGCGTCCTGGTCCTGGACGAAGAGGCATTCAACCGGCTGAGTCTGCCGCTGGCCAATCCCGAGCGCGTAGTGCTGATCACGCGCAAGGACCCGCATCATCTGTCCCAGGCCTGGGATGCCGGCATCATGTCGGTGGTGTCGGTGGACGATGCTCCGAATACTGTTCTATTGGCTGTCATGGCGGCGGCCCTCCGCGTGCCGAAGGCACAGGCCGCCGTAATTCTCAGTGGTATATCCCCCAGTAGCCCTGAGGCGCCTGCGCCAATTTCCCCAGAAAATCTGAATTCCACGCTAAAAAGGTCTAAAATCCCCTAATTCTCCATGGTCCCCGGCGTGCAATAGCTTCCATTCCGGGAAAGGAGTTCATCATGGACCGATCGTTGGCAGATCTGGAAGCCATTGTCCGGACGAAAATCTGCGGCGTCTGTTCGGACCGCACGATAGATGGACAATGCGGTCTCGAAGACTCTTCCGCGTGTGCGCTGTTCGCATTATTCCCGTTGGTGGCCAAGGCCATCCAGTCCACCGATAGCGTCGATATCCGGGACTATATCCAGGCGATCCGCAGCCAGGTCTGCTCCGTCTGCGTCAACCAGGCGCAGGACGGAAGCTGCGAGACGCGGCGGCAGGTGCAGTGCGCACTCGATGCCTACCTGGTGCTGATCGTAGAAGCCATTGAAGAAGCCACCGGGGGCAAGTTCGACCGGAGCGGCCTCGATTCCCAAAGAGCCGCCATCGGCATGTCCCCGAACCCGTTTACGCAGTTGTAGAGAAATACAACAGGAGATTAGCGATGAAAATCGAAACGTTGAATTTACTTCCTTTCGCCGTCATCTGGGCCATCCTGGCCGCGATCGTGATCTTCCTGATCGTGTACCGCCGCAGAGTGGCCCATCAGGAAGACGACACGCTGCGCGTCCTGGAAGGAAGCGATGCAATTACCCAGCAGGTTTCAATCGCGAAGAAACTGGAACAAATCGACCGGTGGGGCAAAACGCTCACGGTAGTAGCCCTGGTGTACGGCGTCGCTGTCGGAGTGTCGTACATATACCAGAACTGGGTACAAGCTTCCAACTACATGGGACGGTAAACGCATGAGCCGGGCCACATACCATTCCTTCCTGAAGCTCGGCTTCGTGCTGTTCTGCCTTCTTTTCGGCGTAACGGGCGGCACTTTGCGGGCGCAAGCCGCGGCGGAAGCAGCCTGCACATCCTGCCACGATCAGGGGCAGAAGCTGGCAAAGAGCGCTCACGCCGCACTCGACTGCACCACCTGTCACGAGAACCACGAGAAGTACCCTCACCCCGCCGGTGTGGCGAAGCCGGCCTGCACGTCGTGCCATGAAAGCCAGGCCGGCGATTACGCGCGCGGGGTCCACGGCCAGGCGACAAGGAAGGGCGATGCGGGGGCACCGGATTGCGCGGTCTGTCATGGAAGCGCCCACGAGTTGCTGCCGCCCAAGTCCGTGGAGTTCCGGAGCAAGGTTCCGGAGACCTGCGGCATGTGCCACACCGAGGTCGTACAGCAGTTCCAGGCGAGCGTGCACGGGCAGGCGCTGGCGCGCGGGGTAGTGCAAGCGCCGCTCTGCACCGATTGCCACGGCGAGCACTCCATTCTGCCGCACACCAACGCCGCTTCCCCGGTACATTCCGGCAATATCCGCCAGACCTGTGGCAGTTGCCACGGAGATGTGCGCCTGAACCGCAAGTTCGGTCTGCCCACAGACCGGCTGGTGAGCTTTGACGCTTCCTTCCACGGCCTGGCAGCGAAAGCCGGTTCGCAGACCGTAGCCAACTGCGCCAGTTGCCACGGCGTCCACAATATTTTGCCCTCGTCGGACCCCAAATCGATGATCAATGCCAAGAATCTGCCGGCTACCTGCGGCCACTGCCACCCCGGCGCCGGGCAGAGATTCCGGATCGGTCCGGTGCACATCACGGAGGCGGGCACCGAGGCCCCGGCCGTTCAGTGGGTCCGGCAACTCTACCTGCTTCTGATTCCACTGGTCATCGGCCTGATGCTCCTGCACAACGGAGGCGACTGGGTCCGCAAAGCCATCCGCATGCGCAGACGGCCGCTGCCGGCCCGGCGCGACGAGCTTCCAGCCCGCCCGAACCTGCGCATGTTGCCGTTCGAACGGGTACAGCACGTCCTGCTGACTCTTTCCTTCTGCCTGCTGGCCTGGACCGGCTTCGCCTTGAAGTATCCGGACCAGTGGTGGGCACGTCCGCTGCTGCTGTGGGAAGGCAGCCAGCCCCTGCGCGGAATCATCCACCGCGTAGCG
>CAZMRK010000216.1:0-3444 GCA_964568355.1 uncultured Solibacteraceae bacterium
TCGGGATCGCCCACCGTATCGAGGGCGGAGTCTGGCGCCGGATCGAGAGCCCCGGGCGTCTTCTGCTCGTTGTCCGGCAGGGAAAGACCCTGGGCATTTTCCAGCGGGTTGCGCTTCTGCTCCATGCGCTTCTTCCGCGCCTGGGCGGTTTCCGGATTGCGCGGACTCATGCCAAACGCGTCCATCACCACCCGGGCCAGCGGAGGCCGCAGATTCAGACGCCGGTCGAGCCCGTATCGCAGGGCGAACAGGCTGGAAGCCACAAAGCCCGAGAGAATCATGGCATAGACGGCGCGGGGGACCCGCAGCGGCACCGCCTGAGCCACCGTGACCGTCGCAGCCAGCCGCTCCGCCTGGGCCCGCTGTGCCTGCCGGATCTCCTCGGAAACCTGGCGATCCCGCTCCTCGGCGAAAAACAGGGCTGTGGAAAACGTGTCGGCCAGTTCCAGGCGGCGGTCCACCAGTTGCGCCACCCGGTAAAGCGAAGGCAGGCGGTTCCAGGTACGGTATAGGCCGAGGCCCAGTGTCCCGAGCGGCAGAAGTACCAGCCAGTGCCAGCTCAGGATTTCCGTGCCCAGCAGTAGCAGCAGGATGACGGTTCCGAAGCCGGCGCTGAGTGCCCAGGCGAACTGCGCGAGAATCTCATTGGAAAGAAAACGGCGGCGGGCCCGGCGAACGAGTTCGAGAACCATTATGCCTCGTGCGGAATAGCACTTCTCCGGGAATTCGTGCCGAGTACCCGGATGCTCTTGCCTTCTATCGTATCACTTCCGGTCCAAAACACGTCCTGTTAAAGAATGAACCCGGGTGCGCGGCCCGGTGACTCGCCCCAGAAATTCGTAAAGTGGCCGTACAATGGAGGGAGGATCCCCTCCGGAAGGATAAAATCTTGCGAGTTTTGATCGTAGAAGACGACCACAGCCAGCGTACCGGCCTGAATCAGATGATTTCAGCGTGGGGTATGACTGCGGAGACTGCCGCGGACGGCAACGAAGCGATCGAAAAGCTGAACCAGTTTCCCGCCGATGTCATCCTGACGGACTTGAACATGCCGGGGCTGGATGGGTTCGGCTTTATGCAGAAACTGCGGGAGTCCGGAGAGATGCCGCCCACCATCGTGCTGACCGCGTTCGGGGATATCGAGACCGCGGTCCGGACTGTACACGAGCTGGGGGCCTACTGGTACCAGGAAAAGCCCATTAAGCCGCGCGAACTGGAGGTGCTGTTGCGCCGGGCCGGCGCCCATGCCAGCCTGCATACCGAGAAGCGCAATCTGGAGCGCCAGCTTGTCTATAAGGGCTCGCTGGGCCGGCTGGTGGGCACCTCACCCAAAATGATGGAGATTTTCACCCTGCTCCAGCAGGCGGGTCCGAGCAAGGCCTGTGTGCTGATCACCGGGGAAAGCGGCACGGGCAAGGAACTGGTCGCCCGGACCGTGCACGAGCTGAGTCCGCGCCGCAACGGCCCGTTCATCGCCATCAACTGCGCGGCCCTTCCGGAAACGCTCATCGAGAGCGAACTGTTCGGGCATGAAAAGGGCTCTTTCACCGGAGCTTCGGAACGCCGCGCGGGGTGCTTCGAGATCGCCCAGCACGGCACGCTGCTGCTGGACGAGATCGGCGAGATGCCCATGCCTACCCAAGCCAAGCTGCTGCGCATCCTGGAAGATTCCCGGGTCCGGCGGTTGGGCGGCAAAAACGAGTTCGAAGTGGACGTGCGCGTGGTAGCCGCCACCAATAAAATCCCGAACGAGGCGGTGAAGGGCGGCAACCTGCGCGAGGACCTGTTCTACCGCTTGAACGTTTTCCACATCCATCTGCCGCCTCTGCGCGAGCGGCGCGAGGATATCCCCTCCATCGCCGAATCGCTCATCGCCGACCTGAACCGCAAGCACGAGTGCAAGGTCAGCGACATGCAGGCGGACGTCGCGCGCGCCCTGGCGCAGCACGATTGGCCCGGAAACGTGCGCGAACTGCGCAATGTCCTGGAGCGCGCGGTCATTCTGGCCGGCGAAGGTACGGTGGAATTGAAGCATCTGCCGGCCTTCCTGCAGGGACGCGCCGCCGGCGCGCCTTCCACGGCTGCACCCGCCGAGGGAGCGCCCGAAGCCGCCGCCGCGGTGGATATGGACTCGGTGCGGTTCCCCATCGGCACCACCGTAGAAGAAGCCGAAAAGGGCCTGATCCTGCGCACCCTGGAACACACCCGCAACAACAAGACCCGGGCTGCTGAGATCCTGGGGATCAGCCTGAAGACGCTACACAACAAGCTCAAAGAGTACGGCTCGAACAAGGAGTTTGGAGCCGGAGCGTAAAGAAGCGGCCGGGAGCGGAACCGGAGCGGCGAATCCTATTTTCCGGTGTGCAGGTTGTTGTGGATCGCGTAGAGCGCGAGTTCCAAACGGTCGGAAACTCCGAGCTTGTCGAAGATGTTGTGCAGATGGTTCTTTACCGTCTGCTCGCTGATAAACATCTTCTCCGCCATCTCTTTGTTCTTGAACCCCTGGGCGACCAGCGCCACAATCTCGCGTTCGCGCTGGCTTAATGGCGATCGTTCGCGCTCGCCCCGCGGCAGCGCGGGCGCAATCGCCGGCTCTTCGGCCGCGGCGAACTGGCGCATCACCGCCGCGGTGGTATGCGAGTCCAGCCAGATTTCGCCGGCGTGGACCTTGCGGATACTCTTGATCAGTAATTCGGTGGCGGTCTGTTTCAGCACGATGCCGCAGGTGCCGAACTTCATCGCCTGTACAAACTCGTTCTTGTCTTCGGAGGCTGTGAGGACGATCACCTTGGTGCGCTGCCGGGCGGCCTGCAGGCGCTGCAAGGTCGCCAGCCCGTCCAGTCCGGGCATCTTGAGATCCAGGAGCAGAATGTCCGGATCGAATTTTTGCAGGACTTCCAGAACCTGATGACCATCTTGCGCCTGCGCCACAACTTCAAAGTCCGGTTCGAGTGCCAGAAGCTTGCAAAGACCATCCCGGAAAATCGGATGATCGTCGGCAACGACGATGCGGATTTTGGATTTTGTGGCTTCTCCGGCGGTCGAGAGAGTCACGTTTGCTCCGATACTGTTCTCGCTCATACAGTTCCGCTATTCTGCACCAATTTTAGAGTCCCACGAGTACTAAGTCAATCGGGTACGTTTTTGATAATCTGACAGGGTATTCAACACAAGGGATAGACAGGACGACCGATGAGCGAAGAATTGCCTGAAGTAGAATTCCAACGATTCTGGCGGCGATTGCAGCAATTAGGCCTGAATGCCTATGAATCGAGGTCCTACCTGGTGCTGCTCGGGCACCCGAAATTCAAAGCCCTGGAGCTGGCTGCGCGCTCTCACGTTCCTCGCCAGAAAATCTATGAAGTGCTGGACAGCCTGGTGGAAAAAGGCTTTGCTCAGGTTGTCCAGGAAAAAACCAAGCTCTTCTCGGCTGTCGAACCCAGC
>CAZMRK010000217.1:0-2985 GCA_964568355.1 uncultured Solibacteraceae bacterium
CAGCACCTGAATCGCCTCAGGTTGGAAGCTCAGTATCGACTGATTCTGCGCGTCGAGGAACTTACCGTTCTCACGGCAATATTTCGTGAAGAAATGGCTGACCAGCAGTGGAATGTCTTCCTTACGCTCACGCAGCGGCGGTAGTACGATGTTGATCACATTGAGGCGGTAGTACAGGTCCTCCCGGAACTTACCCTCTTCTACCAGTTTGCGCAGGTCGGAATTGGTGGCCGCCAGGATGCGTACGTCGACGCGCACCGGCTCGGTAGAGCCGAGTGGGATGAACTCCTTCTCCTGAATCACCCGCAGCAGCTTGGCCTGCATGTCCGGGCTGATATTGCCGATTTCATCGAAGAAAAGTGTGCCCTGATCGGCGACCTCGAAATAGCCTTTCTTGGTCTGGAGCGCGCTGGTGAACGCTCCTTTGACATGACCGAACAGCGTCGATTCGAGCAGTTCCGACGGAAGTGATCCGCTGTTCACGGCAATAAACAGGTGGTCGGCCCGCGGTGAGTTGGCATGGATGGCCTTGGCAACCAGTTCTTTACCTGTGCCCGTTTCACCAGTGATCAGGATTGTGGACCGGCTTGCTGCCACCTGCGCCACTAGGTCCAGCATACGGATCATCCGGTCGCTTTTTCCGATGATGTTCGGGAAGCTGTAGCGCTGCTTGAGGGCCCGCTTGAGGTGGGTATTTTCATACTCCAGGCGCCGCCGCGCAATCATCCGGTCGATCTCGAGCAGCAGCTTTTCGTTGTCCCAGGGCTTGGAAAAGTAGTCGTTCGCTCCCAGCTTCAGAGCCTTCACCGCGGCCTCGGTGGAGCCGTAGGCCGTGATCATGAAAATGGGCGTCTCGCGATCGCGCTCGCGGACCTCCTGAAGCACTTCCATCCCCGACCGGTCCGGCATCATCAGGTCCAGCAGCACCATGTCATAGCCGTGGGTGCTCATCTTGTGCAACCCCTCGGCCGCATTTTGTGCCTCATCGACACGATAGCCTTCCAGGCTAAGCAGAGTAGTGAGGCTTTCCCGAATGTCGGGCTCGTCATCTACAACGAGCACTCTGCCTTTGATCTCGGGGTTGGCCAGTTCCGGAGAGGACATCTCAGGCCGCATTCACCGGCTTCCTCGAGGCGCTGTTCCGGAACCAGGGGAATTCCAGATAGAAGCGCGTACCGCCGTGATTGCTGGATACTTCAATGGAACCCGCATGCTCTTGCATAATACCGTAGGTCACTGCCAGACCGAGGCCGGTGCCTTTGCGGCTGCCCTTGGTGGTAAAGAAAGGATCGAAGATGCGATGGATGTGCTCGGCGGGAATGCCTCGGCCCGTGTCACTCACTTCGACGCGGGCGCCGGCCTCCCCGGCCCACGTTTTCACCGTGAGCGTGCCTCCACCTTCCATCGCGTCGCGCGCGTTCAGGAAAAGGTTCAGAAACACCTGCTGTAATTTGCCGGCGTTCCCGTTGATTCCGGCGAGATCCGCGTCCAGATCGAGCGTCACCTGCACCGCCGCTTTTTGCAGTTGGTGCTCCATGAGGGACACGGTTTCCTGCACTACGCGGTTCAGATTCACCTCCCCGAACGTGGTCGTGGAGGTACGGGAGAAGTTCAGCAGCGAATTGACAATTTCACTCGCCCGGAAGGTTTGTTTGGCGATCTTCTCCAGCAGGATGGACTTCTGATCGTCGTTGGCCACCTGCTTCGCCAGCATCTGGGCATACGTGGAGATCACGGCCAGAGGCGTATTCACCTCGTGCGCCACCCCGGCGGCCAGCAAGCCGATGCTGCTCAGCTTGTCGGCCTGCACCAGCCGCTGCTCCAACTCGGAGCGGTCGGTAATGTCATCGAAGATAATCAGCCTGCCGATCTGTTCCTGATCCTTCGAGACCAGAGGGGCAATGGCGATGTTGACGATCACGTTGGAACGCCGCTCCACCAGCCCGCCTTCGATCTCCGCGAAGCCGTTGTGGCCATTCTGGCCGTTGGAATACCCATGACTGCCGCCGTTAGCCGCTGACACCGCCGCCAGTTCGCTGCCCGTGGAGGTGCGGGGGACCAGGGAAATCGATGGCAAGGTGAACTTATAGATGTGATGGATGCCGGTCTCGGCGCGGACGCGGTCAAACTGCTCCACCAGTTCGGGCGGGAATAGCTCCGCCAGGCGGTGACCAACGGCCCGCTCGCGTGGAATTCCGCTCAACTGCTCCATCTGGTTATTCCAGCTCTCCACCCGGTCGTCCAGGTCTGCCGCCAGAATCCCCACGTTGATCGATTCCACGATATTCTCACTGAATTCCTTCAGCCGTTCGTACTGCTCGACCTTCTGCTGCAAGGACTGGTAGAGACTGGCGTTTTCAATGGCGATCCCCACATATCCCGCCACCATCACCAGTAGTTCTACGTCGACGCTGGACAGAAAATCGCCGTCCTCGGTCCGGCTGACACCCAGATAGGCAATCGTCCGCCCACGGACTTTGCACGGAATATAGTAGGTCAGATCCAGATCCGAGATCGTGCGCCGCACCGGTGCAGGCCAGCCGCGCGAAACGGCGTCCAGTTGGTGCCGCGTGCGCTCAAAGAAAAGGTAAGGCTGCGGCAGGTCCCAGTTGAGAAAGCTCAAATCCAGGTCGTCGTCCGCCGAAATGGGCTTGCGCCGCGCCCCCATGGACATCTTCAAATGAAATTTCGACGCGTCTTCCGTGCAGCGGTCGTCCGCCAGGAAGAACGAGAGGTGGCGGATCGAGAGCGTCTGGATCATCCGCTCAGCCACCGACTTCATCATAGCGTCCAGGTCGGTCTCGGAAGCCAGTTCCCGGGCGAACTCCACCAGCGTGCGGCGATAGTCGTAGCTGTCGCGGTAAAAATGCTTGTCCAGGCGCTCCTGAATCCAGTCCCGGATCGGCTGGAACAGAAATGCGGCAATCAACATCACCGTGATCAGCCCGGTGTTCCCCACGTCCTTGAAATTCTTCTGGACCAGGC
>CAZMRK010000218.1:0-17943 GCA_964568355.1 uncultured Solibacteraceae bacterium
GCGCCCAGGAGAACGGCGTACCATCGCGGCTTGGCCAGCGCGCTGGACACGTATTGCTCCATTGGCTGCACGGTGGTCACCGGCTGCCTGGGATCAATCTCGCGGACGGCGCCCCGAACCGCCGCAGCCATCTGCTTCGGCTCCACCGCCGTCCGGATAACGATATAGGTGTAGTAACCGGGCACCTGAGACTGCGCCAGGAAGACCGTAGGGCACGGCTCGGCGGTCAGGCCGTTGTGGCGTATGTCGCCGACGACTCCGATAATTTCAGTTAGCTTGGGGTTAGCCCAGTCGCCGAGGATGATGCGGCCGATGGGATCTTCGTCCGGCGAGTACTTCCGCACGAATGACTCATTTACCAGAGCCACGCGCGGGCCTTCCAGACGGTCCTGCCTCCCAAAAGGGCGGCCATGGAGAACGGGAATGCCCATCGCGGCAAAGTATCCGCGGCTTACTGTCGAGACGTCGGACTCCATGCTCATCGGGTCGGCGGGGAGAGGCCGTCCTACAAAATGAAACGGGCCGTTATTGGTCCAGCCGCTGAGCGGAAGAAACTGGATCGTGCCCACTGCATGCACACCCGGCAAGTCCTCGATCCGGTCGAGAATGCTTTCGACGAGATTCGACCGCGCCGCCGGTTCACCGGTGATCAGCATACGCATCGTCAGCGCCTGTTTGGGCTGGAAACCGAGCTTCACTTCCAGGAGCCGGGAAAAGGTTCGGAGCAGCAGACCGGCTCCGACCAGCAACACGACGGCCAGCGCTACTTCGCCGACCACAAGCGCGGAGCGAAATCGTCGCTGGCCGCGGCTGCCAGTACCGCTTCTGCCCTGTGCCTGTAAGGTCGCCTGCAGGCTGGTGCGTGTGACCTGGCAGGCCGGCGCCAGTCCGAACGCGATCGCGGTGAGCAGGGAAAGCACGATGGTAAAGGCCAATACCCGCCAATCAAGATGCGCGTCCGCCACCTGCCCGAACGCCACAGCGTCCTTTGCCAGGAAAACCAGGGCGCGGCTGGTCCATAAACCGAGAAGGAGGCCGAGTGTTCCACCCATTACAGAGAGAACGATGCTCTCCGCCAGAAACTGCTGGACCAGGCGCCAGCGCGTCGCGCCGAGCGAGGCGCGCAGCGCCAATTCGCCCTGGCGCCCAACGCCTCTGGTGAGCAGCAGCCCTGCCAGATTGGCGCACGCGATCAGCAGGACCAGAGCGACCACGCTCGCGAGCACGAGCAGCGCCAAGCGGCTGTCGCGCACGAGATAGTCGCGTAGCGTAGTGATGGCAACGCCGAACTCTTTTTCGTTCGGATCCTCGCGGCTCACCTGGCCGGCAATTACGGCCATCTCGGCACGGGTCTCTGCCAGGGTTACGCCGGCGCGGAGCCGCCCGAAACAGAGAAAGCTGCGCGAGCCGATGGATCCCGGCCTGTTCCGGTCGATGGCAAGGGGAACATACACATCCACATTCAGCGTCCCCACCCGGAACCCGGCGGGCAGCACGCCGATCACCACGGCAGAGCCCCGGCCGATCGGGAGGGTCTTGCCCAGAATGCCGGAGTCGCCTCCGAACCGCCTCTGCCAATAACCGTAGCTCAGCACAATCACGGAGCTTCCGGATTGCGCTTCTCCGCGAACGCGGGCGCGGCTGAATCCTTCCTGGTCTGTGAAGACCCGCCCTAAAACCGGCTCCACGCCGAAGACGCGGAATAGTTCCGGCGTGGTCCACAGGCCGGGAACCTGCTCCGGGCCATCGGCGCCCTGGGTGTTCACCGACAGTGGCTGCGCGATGGCCAGGGCTGCAAAGGATTGAGAACGGTCATGCCAGGGGACAAAGCTGCGCGGATGTACCAGCGTTGTGCGATCCGATTTGAGCGAGCGTTGCTCCACTGCCACAATTCGCCCCGAGTCCGGGTATGGCAGCGGCTTCAGGAGCGCGGCATTGACAAACGTAAAGATAGCCGTATTCGCGCCGATTCCCAAGGCGAGCGAAATCACGGCGACCGTGGTGAAGGCCGGGCTTTTGCGCATGGCGCGCAGCGCGTAGCGCAGATCCTGCCCAAGCCGCTCCAGCAGCGTCCATCCCCACATGGCGCGTATATCCTCCTTGATCAAAGCGGTATTCCCAAAAACCCGCTGGGCGGAATAGCTCGCTTCGCGCTCATCGAGACCGCGCTGCTGCTGTTCCTCCCTTTCGAGGTCCAGATGCGCCTGCAGTTCTCTCTCCAGGTCTTCGTCGCGGTTTCGGCGCCACCAGCGTATTTCAGGCATTAGAAAAGCAATCCGCCATCTTGTTGGTAGATAAGCTACCCTACCGGGTAGACGAGCGACCCGGTTTTTCGTTAGCGAATGAAGCGGTGAGTCGATACAATTGCTAGTGACATGCTGGCGGTTCTGGTCTGCGTAGTGACGCCGTTTGCGATGGTGGGCCTGAGCCTCTTTCTTGCGTCTCAATACGGGGATGAGCTTTTCGGCCTGGATTGGCCGGCCCACGAACTGAACCGGGATGACGACTACCGATTAATCAAGCTGCGTCTCGGGCGCGAGGCACTAGCGCCGCCGGTTGCTCCGCCCGGCCACAGGCCCGATCGAGGATCCGGATGGTGACGGGAACTGCATCTGGCAGCCCGCGACAGAGCTGGTTCTTAACGCGCGGCACTTGCGGGGAATCAGATAAAACTTGCTGTTCACGCCGCCGTACCCGGCTTGCGGCAGCGCAGGTGGAGAAAATAGGCCACCACTCGCGTGTCTTCAACCGTAGGCAGACGGCCGGCGGTGGCTTCATCCGCCCGTGGTTCGGCGACACACTCCAGCGCAAAGCCGGTTTCGAGGAGCGCGTTCAGCCATTCGGCTAGCGTGCGGTGAAAAACGGGCACGGCGAATGCCTCCAGCCCGGCTTTCACTTCCGCGGGTGCGGCGGAAAACAGCCAGCGCTCGATCCGGCCATCGGTACGCTCAAAATAGCGGCCGACTTCTACCGCATAAGGAGTTCCTTGCGCCGTCCGCAGGAGTCTCCGATATGGAGTGGAAAAACAGGGGTGGGTGATCGAGAATTGCAGGAAGCCGCCTGGTCGAAGGACACGATGAATCTCCCGCAATGCGTTTTCAGGTGTGGGAATATCCATGAGGCTCATGACGGCGGTAACGAAGTCGAACTGGCTCACGGCGAACGGCAGTTGCAGCGCGCTGGCGACCGCATAGGTAATGCCGCATGGGTCCTCCCACTCCGCTTCGCGCGCAAAGCGAACAAATGTAGGCGCTACGTCCACGGCCCACATGCGGGCGCCGCGCCGGGCCAACAAGCGGGTATTGTGCCCTTCGCCGCAACCAACGTCGAGACCTCGTCTGCCGGCCACGTCAGGCAGCAGATCGAGAAACGCCGGCGTATTCACGGCATCGCGATAGACATCCCAGCCTTGTCGCGACAGCCGAGTCCAGGCAAAAGCGTTTCCTTCCCAATAGCGGGCGGCTTCTCGCGGATCCATCCGATTCATTTTCGCCGATCGCCCATTGTGGGGGTACGCAGCGAGTCAGGGTACGAGCAGGAAAGCTCGGGTCTGTCCATTGTGTGTGCCGGTGCCGACGACTTCGCCCCGGTCGTTAATATCGGCTCCAGTCAGGTTGGACCAGTCGGATGACGGGGGCAGCAGCGAAGCCAGGGTCACGCGGCCGTTCGGGCGCCAGAGAAAAGAGTCCCCGATGATAGTACCGGCGTTGTTGATGCCAAGGGCAGCGCCTGGGCCAAGGTCGGTTTTGGCGCTGTTATTCCACAGTATGGCTCGGTTGCCGGAGCGGCCGACGACCTGGCCCCGATCGTTGATCCCGTAGGCCTCGCTGCCTTCGCCCGGGTGTAGGGGACCGAGATCGGTCACCATTCCGTTCTCCCAAAGAACGGCGTGAATGCCAGGTACGGGAGGGGCATACGCTTTCGGAAAAGGGATCGGTGTGCCCGTGTCAGACCCGCCAACAACTTGGCCAACATTGTTGATCGCATAAGCGCGGGCATAGCGATCTGTGGGAAGGACGTTCGGCGGGGTCGGGGGGATGGGTTGCAGATGGATCAGACCGTTTTGCGTGGAGTACGCCTGAGTGTTGCCGGCGGGAGGCGCTCCGCCTTCTCCGACGACAAAGCCGCAATCGCTGATGCCGCGGGCGGCTGGGCCGTCGCCGGGAAAAGGCAGTTGCGCATAGCTGCCATTGGTCCAAATGACGGCTTTATCGGCTGTGCCGTTGTAGATGGAGCCGACGACCTGCTGGAACTTGTTTAAGGCCAGAGCCTGGCCATACCGCGCCGGTGCGGGGAGGCTAAGCAGTGTCATGACCCCTTGCGCCCAGAGGAATGGCGCGGGGCTGGCAGGTGTGTCGGGATAAGCGGAATTTCCGGTGGCGCCGACAATTTGCCCGCAATCATTGATTGCCGCAGCGCGGCTGAAGTTCCCGTTCCGTGCACCCAGGTCGATGATCTTATAAGCCATAGAGACGTCCTTTCGGGAAAATATTCGGATACATCGTGTAGTGCGGGAAAAGCGCCGCCCGTTGCAGGCACACAATCACTCTGGTCGCAGGGCAAGACCTCCTGCGCAAATGCCGCTTGGTCCAGGCCGCGGTGGTGAAACCGCTGCTGGGCGCCAGGAGCACCCGATCAGTTGCCGTTCCAGCGGAGTTGGGTACGCTGGCGGCCGCCGCCGTCCATGCTGATCTCCCGCACGCGGTTGCCGTCCATGCGGAGATACATGGTGCCGCTGATACCGGAACCGGTGACCTGGGCGGTCAGCCGGCCGTTCTGGTTGTCTGTGACGCGACCGGAGAGGCCCAGTGTGGAATTCCGGTCGTCGCGAAAATTGACGTTCAGGTTGCCGTTGCGATCGATATTCACCTGGCAATCGCGCAAGTGGTTATTGGAGTTGTTGCCGGTGCGAAAGTAGCCATTGCCGCTGCCGCTGAAGCGCACTTCGCTATAGCTGCCGCTGTATCCGGGTCTGTTGCTGCCGTATCCTGGCCCGCTGCTGCCATATCCGGGCCTGCCATTGTTGTAACCAGGGCGATCGTTGCCCCAGTTGCCTTGCCAGCCCTGATTTCCCCATCCGCCGGGCCCGCTACTACCCCAGGCAGTGCCACCGCGCCAGATCAGGTCAAAGGTGTAGCCTTCACTACCGCCCTTCGGATCGTCAATGCGGACAATCGCGGGACGGTTGCCGCTCGGCGCCTGGACGAGTTGCTGCGATCCGCGGCCATCGATGCCCTTGAAGCGAAAACTGCCGGGATTGCGCGGCATCTGCTGGTTGCACACAAAGCGGCGCCATTCGGCGGGCTGGCCTTCCGTCGTACGCATGCGGGCGCGGTCGCCCATTACCTGAACTTCGGCGGAGCCGTCCACGCGGACTTCGATGGTGCACTTGCCGTCACCGTTTCCGCCGGTAATTTGGGCGCGTTGCTCAACGATCGCTCCACTTGCCAGAGAGGCGCAGCCGAGTGCGAGCATCGCGAGAGAGGGCGCAAAGACTTGGAGGGAAGCCTGGTTCGTCATGTTCCTCATTGTGCCATCTCACTGTGACAGGGGCTTGCCAAAATTTTCTGAATGTATGGTTTGAAACATATCGATAGGGTAGGATCCGACGTCTCATTTTCGGACATATTTACCCGAAATTGATCATGGATTGCCCTCCCCTTTAAATAGAATCAAGTACTTACGGCCGGAAGCCAAGTTGCACGAAAATCCCGAACCACATGCGAGGTATTCTGGACGACCTGCGGTACGCGGGGGGAGTCCTCCGCCGGACCCCGGCACTGACAGCCGTCGCCGTGCTCACTTTGGCGCTGGGTATTGCCGCCACCACGACCGTCTTTGGCTGGATCGACGGCATGGTCCTGCACCCGTTCCGCGGCGCCACCGATGACGGACGACTCGCTGTCCTCGAATCCGTCCGCGCCAGCGGCATTGAGGATCCTAACGTTTCGTATGCCGACTGCCAGGACTTCCAGGCGAGCCTCCGGAGCATCTCTGGATTGGCATTGAACCAGCAGGCTCCCGCTTCCGTCGGCGACGGAGAGAAGGCTTATTCGGCTTGGTTTGAGCTCGTCTCCGGAAATTACTTCGAAGTCCTGGGCGTAAAACCCGTTCTGGGCCGTACGTTCACTCGCGACGAATATGGCGACAAGACCAAAGCATTCACGGCGGTCATCAGCTACCGGTTGTGGCGGAACTATTTCCAGGGAGACCCGTCCATTCTCGGGCGCACGGTACGCATTAGCCGGCAACGGGTGACCATCGTCGGGGTGGCGCCCCCGGAGTTTCGCGGCGACATTCCCGGGATCGCGTTTGACGGCTGGGTTCCGGCGCCACTGGCCGGCGAACGCGAGCGCGCCGCGCGGCACTTCAGGGCCATCGTCAGGCTCAAGCCCGGTGTCAGCGTCTCGGAAGCAAATGCGGAAGCGGCGACGATTGCGCAACGTCTTACCCGGGTATGCGTCGAGGCGCGGCGAGAACCTGGATGTGCATCACGCCTCGGTGTCACCCGGCTACTTCGATCTGCTGAAGGTGCCGCTTCTCGCCGGACGCGATTTCAGGCCGGAGGACAACGAAAAGGCGCCGGGCGTCATGATCGTCAACGAAGCCTTCGCGCGGCGCTTCTTCGACGGACGCGATCCGGTGGGGCGCCGCGTGCGGATCTATGGCAGACCGTTCACGATTGTGGGAATGGTGAAGGACAGCAAGTACTCCACCCTGTCTGAAGCGCCGCAGCCATACTTCTATATGTCCTTCGGCCAGGTGCACAACGGCAGTGGCGAAGGCGGGGTGGCCCTCTATGCCCGGACCGGCGGCGATGCGCGCGGTTTCATCCCCGTACTGCGCCGGGAGATGTCGGCCATCGATCCGAACTCCGCCGGCCTGACGGCCATGCCCCTGTCGGAATACATCTCGGCTGCCTGGTTCGGGCCGCGGCTCGCCTCTTTGTTTCTCGGAGTGCTCGGCGGCATTTCCATGTTGCTCGCCGGCGTAGGCCTCTACGGAGTGGTGGCTTATTCGGTGAGTCAGCGGACCCGGGAGATCGGCATCCGCGTGGCGCTGGGGGCCAGGCCCGGAGACGTGCTCCGGATGATTATGAAACGAGGCCTGTTGCTGGCGCTACTGGGGACGGCTGCCGGGCTCGCCATCACCCTGGCAGCGACGCCGCAGATCGCCCCGCTGTTGTACCGTGTCAGTCCGGCCGACCCCCTAAGCATAGCGGGAGCAGCCCTGTTCCTGATGGCGGTTGCCGTACTTGCCAGCCTGATCCCAGCCTGGCGAGCCACCAGGGTTGACCCAACCGTCGCGCTCCGCCAGGAGTGACTCCCGCGCGGTCGTGGCGGCGTTCGGCGGCATGGACCGGCTTGGTCGCGGGCAACTGGCCGTTAACCAGCGCATTTGCCCTGGAAATAAATCTCGATCAGGGCCGCGCCGAGAGGATCAAAGCGCGCCTCGGCCGGCTTACGCCAGGGCTCCGGGAGAAATGAGGGGCGGGATGCCGGATTTTCACCGGAACATTATTCGCATAAACTCAGGTCTTTTATTTCTTAGTAATATGTGTAAATTCTCGACAATTTCGGGCTTGCGCCTCCTTGTGTTTTATCGTACAGTTGCTGATAGAGAAGGCAGTTAGCCATGGAGTGCGGCAACAGTGTTCTAGGTATTGCCGAGATTCGGCAGAACCGCGGCGTCTCGCTGGAGCAGATCGCGCACAGCACTAAAATTGGTTTACGGTTTTTCCGCGCGATTGAAGCTGGCGAATTCGAGAAATTACCGGGTGGAATTTACGACACGAATTACATCCGGCAATATGCGCGGTCCATTGATTTCGACGAGTACGCGCTTCTGGCGCACTATCGGGAAAAAATGGGCTGCCTCGAGCCCGCTTGAATGCAGGGCGAAGCCGGCCCGGGTGAAGGCCGGCTTGCGGGTGACGCGCGAGGGGTTCGAAACAATCAGAAGCGGAACGGCACGGACCGCGCAATCTTGACGGCCGGGTTTTCGCGTAATTGTGCCAGAACGGGCTCGGGCACAAGCTGGTCGGTGGACACAACGGCAACCGCTTCGGCCGGCTCCTCGGTGGAAATCGATCCGTCGCGGCGGCCCAGCGAGAAGTTGGCGATGTTGATGTTGTTGCGTCCGAGTACGGTGCCTACGTGCCCGATCACGCCGGGCACGTCCTGATTCATCATAAAAATCAAGTTGCCGGAAAGCGGAGCTTCGCAGTAGATGCCATGCACCTGGGTCAGGCGCGGCTTGCCCAGCAGCACACCGCCTTCGACGGCAAGCACGCCGCGATCCGTTTCCAGTTCGATGCGAATCGTGTCCGTGATGCCGGTGCGGTTCTCGTGATGCTCCACTACGTTCCAGCCGCGCTGCGAGGCGATCTGGAGAGCATTGACCAGGTTGGCCTTCTCCGTGACCGACCGGTTGAGGACGCCGGCCAGCCCCGCATTGCGCAGCAGGCTCGTGTTCTGATCGGCGATCTTGCCGTAGTAGGAGAGACGCACGGTCTGCGGATTGCCGGCGGCGATGTAAGTGGCGAAATTCCCCAGCCGCTCGGCCAGGGAAATGTAGGGGCCGAGCGCGCGATATTGATCCGGCGAAAGCGCCGGCATGTTGACCGCATTGATCGCCACTCCGGTCTTGAGATACTCCACCACCTGCTCGGCGATGCGCACGCCCACGATCTCCTGGGCCTCTTCGGTGGAGCCCCCGATGTGCGGCGTGGGGAAAACGCTCTCGAAGGCGAACAGCGGAAATCCCTGCGGAGGCGGCTCGGCGGAGAAGACGTCGAGCGCGGCGCCGGCTACGATCTTCGCCTGGATCGCCTGCTCCAGGGCGGCTTCGTTGATGAGTTCGCCGCGCGCGCAGTTGACGATGCGCACGCCGGGCTTCATTTGCTGGAAGGCCTCGGTCGAGAGGAGCCCTTCCGTCTCCGGAGTGAGGGCGACGTGCAACGTGATGTAATCGGATTGAGCATAGAGGCCGGGCAGATCCACCAGTTCCACGCCGAGATCTTTGGCGATCTGGGAGGTGACGTAGGGATCGTGGCCTACAATGCGCATTTCAAAGGCGCGGGCGCGCTTCACCACTTCGCGGCCGATGCTGCCCAGGCCGACGATGCCGAGCGTCTTGCCCCGCAGTTCGCTGCCGGTCAGATTTTTCTTTTCCCATTTGCCGGCGCGCGTGGAGAAGGTGGCCTGGGGGATGCGCCGGGCCATGGCCAGCATGAGCGCGAACGTGTGCTCGGCCACCGAAATGGCATTGCCCCCGGGAGTGTTCATCACCAGCACGCCCGCGGCGGTAGCGGCGTCCAGATCCACATTGTCGACACCCACGCCGGCGCGCCCGATGACGCGCAGGTGCGGGGCCTTTTCAAGCACTTCTTTGGTTACCTGCACGGCACTGCGGACCAGAAGAGCATCGGCAGAGGCGAGGTGTTGAGCGTATTCCTTAGGAGTCGAAACGATGACGTTCCAACCGGGCTGGGACTGAAATAGTTCCACACCGGCCGGAGCCAGTTTTTCGGCAATCAGAATATTCATAAGAAGGGATTGGGAGACGAGGGGTAAGAGTTCGGAGCGCGGGATGCCGGAACCTGGTCCGTTATCCCGTGCTCCTCGCCCTCTAACCCTTTTTCCTCACGCATTTACAACTTGCGGAGCTACAGCGGCTTCGGCGTAAACTTCCTGGGCGGCGGCCACGCCCGCACCAAATTTCACCGGATGGCCATTGGCGTGGAGAATAATCTCCAGACCGGCGATCACGGCAAACAGATCCGCGAAATCAAAATAGCCCAGATGGGCGATGCGGAAAATCTGGCCCTTCATGGAGCCCTGGCCGTTGGCGATGATGGCGCCGAAACGGTTGCGGAATTCCTTGACGATTACCCCGGAATCCATGCCCTTCGGGGCTTTAACGGCCGTGACCGACGAACCCGGCGAGCTGGGCGCGAACAGTTCCAGCCCCAGCTTTTGAACCGCCAGACGCGTCGCGCGCGCCAGCAACTGCGCGTTTTCAATCAGATGGGACATGCCCACCTGTTTCACGTACCGCAGCGCCTCGGCTAGCGCCAGGATCAGCGCCGTGGAGGGAGTCCAACTGGATTCACCCGCATCGCCGCTCTCCTTTTCTTTCTTGAAATTGAAGTAATAGTGCGGCAGGTTGGCGGTCTCGGCAAACTTCCAGGCTTTGGGGCTGAGCGACAAAAAAGCCAGGCCCGGAGGAATCATGAAAGCCTTCTGCGACCCGCCGATGACGACGTCAAGCCCCCACCCATCGATATCGAGCGGCATGGTGCCGAGGCCGGTAATAGCATCGACTGCCAGGATCGCGTCGGTTTTGGCCACCGCTGCGCCGATGCCGCGGACATCATGCGCGGCGCCGGTCGATGTTTCCGAGGCCTGCACGAAGACTCCGCGCGTGGCCGGCTCTTTGGCCAGAGCGGCTTCCACCTGCTCCACTCCGACCACCTCCCCATAAGGGGCCGAGAGTACAGTGGCTTCCAGGCCATACGCTTTCGCAATTTCCACCCAGCGCTCGCCAAACTTGCCGGCGGAACACACGATCACCTTGTCGCCCCGGGAGAACAGGTTCGATACAGTGGCATCCATGGCTCCGGTACCGGAGGCCGCGAACATCAACACGTCATGCGAGGTCCCCATCACCTCTTTCAGATCCGACAGGGCCGATTTGTAAACCTTGCGGAAATCTTCGGTACGGTGGTGAATGTCCGACGCCATCATCGCGTGCAAAGCAGGCGGATAGAGAGGGGTCGGGCCGGGAGTGAGCAATCTTTGTTTTCTGATGTGCATGAGACGGCTTAGTCTTCTAGAATAGCAAACATCATGCCCTTACTTGATCAGGTCCAGAGAGACATGACCGCCGCCATGAAGGCTCGGCAGGAAGACCGGCTGAGCGCGCTGCGCATGATCAAGGCTGCTCTCAAGAAGACCGAAGTGGACGCAGCCAAGCCGCTGGACGAGGCCACCGAGATTCAGGTGTTGAAATCCCTGGTGAAACAGCGGCTGGACGCCGCCGAGATGTTTCGCAAAGGCGGCCGGCCGGAGCAGGCCGAAAAAGAAGACGCGGAACGCAGGTTGATTGAGAGCTACTTGCCGGCGGCCGCCTCGGAGGAAGAGATTGCGGCGGCCATTGCCGCGGCGCTGGAGGAGACCGGCGCCACTACCCAAAAGCAGATGGGACTGGTGATGAAGGCCGTGCAGGGCAAGCTGAAGGGTAAGACCGTAGACGGCAAGTCCCTGAGCGAAAAAGTGAGATCCCGATTACAATGACGCCCCCTGACGCCCCCACTTCCCAGAAACGGTTCCGCCCCTATGTTCCAGCGGACCACAAGATGCCGGAATTCACCTTCCGGGCGGTCCTGCTGGGGCTGCTGATGACCTCGATCCTGGGGGCTGCCAATGCCTATCTGGGACTGAAAGCCGGCATGACGATCGCCGCCACCTACCCCGCCGCGGTGATCGGCATGGCGGTCCTGCGGTTGATGAAAGGCTCGCTGCTCGAAGAGAACATCGCCCGTACGGTCGGCTCCATCGGCGAGTCCGTCGCGGCAGGGGCAATCTTTACGATTCCGGCCTTCGTGCTGTCGAAATCGTGGTCGTCCTTCAGTTTTGAACAGGCCTACTGGAAATCGACGGTACTCATGATGGTGGGCGGGATCCTGGGGATCCTGTTCGTCACGCTGCTGCGGCGGGTGATGGTAGAGGATCCGGAGTTGCCGTTTCCGGAGTCGGTGGCGGCCTCGGAAATCCATAAGGCCGGCCAGACCGGCAGCGGCGCGGCCACCCTGCTGTTTAAGGCGATGGGCTTCGGAGCGGCTATCTATTTCCTGGGCGCGCTGAAGCTCTACGCAGCCAGCAAGGATTTCCTCCTCCACATCGGAGAGTTGGGGAGAAGCGGCGTCCGCCTGGGCGCGGGTGACGATGCCATCCGTGTGCCGGCAGGCGGCATCAGCATCGTCTCGGCGCCGGCGGTGAGTCCGGCGTATCTTGGCGTCGGCTATATCATCGGCCCGCGTCTGGCTGCCCTGAACTTCGCCGGTGGCGTGCTAGCGTGGGGGCTGCTGGTGCCTCTCATGATCTACTTCCTGGGACCGCAGTTGCGGGCCACCCTGCCACCCGGCTCGGAAACCGCCGGTTGGGACGATCTCAGCCAAAGCGTCTGGAAATTCATCGTGCGGCCGATCGCCGTGGGCGGCATGTTGGTAGGCGCCTGCTACACCTTGTTCCGGATGCGCAAGAGCCTGGGTTTGGGAATGCGCCGGGCGGTCTCCGATCTGAAGAAATCGAGCGTGCAGGCCCAGGCGACCGAGCGTACCGAGCGCGACCTCAGCTCCAAATTCGTCTTCGCCGGACTGGGTGCGACCTTCCTGTGCATGATCGCGCTCTATTTCTACTTCGCCCAGGTGCTTTCCGGCGCGATCGTGGCCGCCGTGGTGATGATCATCCTGGGCTTCTTCTTCGCCGCCGTGTCGGGCAACCTGGTCGGGCTGATCGGCTCCTCCAATAATCCGGTCTCGGGGCTCACGCTTTCCACGCTGATCGTCGCGGCCCTGCTCATGATCTCGATCGGTGTCTCCGGAACCAGCGGCGTGCAGGCGGTGCTGGGCGTGGCGGCGGTGATCTGCGTCTCTTCGGCGGTGGCCGGCGAGATGCTGCAGGATCTGAAAGTCGGCCACATCCTCGGTGGTACGCCGCGGAGTATGCAGATCGGTGACTTCCTGGGAATCTTCGTGGCCAGCGCCGTGCTCTACTTCCCGCTGTTCATTCTGCATTACGGCAACATCCGCGCGGGCGGGGTGGGCTTCGGCGACCGTCAGCTTCCGGCGCCGCAGGCCGGCCTGATGGCCGCCCTGGCGCAGGGTATTGTGGGCGGCGAGATGGCCTGGCCGCTGGTGGTGGTGGGCATCGCCATGGGCTTTGCGCTGATCATGGTGGAGGTCCGCAGCCCCATGTTGTTCGCGGTGGGCATGTACCTGCCGCTCGAAACCACCTTCGCGATTTTCGTCGGTGGAATCTTTCGGTGGGTGACGGATACTCTCCGCAGCCGGCGCGGGTTCAATGAGGCGCAAAGGGCGCGTGTGGAAAACGCCGGTGTGTTGACGGCTTCCGGGTTAATCGCCGGAGAGGCACTGACCGGGCTGCTGGTGGCGGCGTTCAGCTTCTTTGATTGGTCGCTGCCGAAGATTTTCAAAGAACCTTCCGCCCTGGCCGGCATGGCGGTGCTCGCCCTGCTGGGGTTCGTGATGGTGAAGGTGCCGCTCTCGAATGCCGGGCGTCCGGACGAGCCGGCTCCTCCGACAGCCATTATGTAGCCGGCGGTCTCTCAGGCTTCCAGGTGCAGGATGCCTCGTTGCAGGGCGATGGTGACCGCGTGCGTGCGGTCTGTGACGCCGAGCTTGCTCAGGATGTTCTGTAGATGCATCTTGACGGTTCCGCTGGCAGTGCCCAGGTGAGCGGCGATTTCCTTGTTGGACAGCCCTTTGGCCACGTAGTAGAGCACCTCGGCCTCCCGGGCTGTCAGGGGCGCCTCCGGAAAGTATTCGGTCAGGCGCTCGGACACCTCGGGGGGAATCACGCGCCTGCCCGCATGTACGGCGCGGATGGCGTCCAGCACCTCCACATGCACCATTTCTTTCAGCAGGTAGCCGCGTACGCCGGCTTCGAGCGAGCGATAGATATCCTGGTCTCCATCGTAGGAGGTGAGAGCCAGGATGCGGGCTTCGGGGAACTCCTGGCGGATGCGGCGGGTCGTTTCAATGCCATCCATGTCCGGAAGGCGCAAGTCCATCAGGGTGACATCCGGCTGGTGCCGGCGGAACAGTTCCAGAGCGTGCCGTCCGGTGGCGGCTTCGGCCACCAGAGCGATATCGGGCTCATTGGCAAGGATGGCGGCGACGCCTTTCCTCACCAGAGGATGATCGTCAACGCAAAGAACTTTGATGATCTGCATGGGCTTTATCCGGCCCGCGCGCGGGTGACTTGGGGACCGGCACTGTAACGCGCAGGCGGGTTCCTTTTCCAGGTTCGCTGTCGATTTCGAAGTCTCCCCCCAGCTCGGCGACGCGTTCGCGAATGCCCAGCAGGCCATAGTGGCCGGGAGGGGGTGGGGCTTGGGCGGGAAAGCCGCGTCCGTCGTCAGCGATCGTCAGACGGATTTGGCCGGGCAGGGGACGCAGCGCCAATTCGATGGTGGAGGGACCTCCGTGAAGCACCGAGTTGAGCAGCGCTTCCTGCGTGATGCTGACCAGGTGCGATTCGATCTCGGCGGGCACCATCCCGAGATCGCGGGGCAGGTCCAATTCCAGATGAATCGGGTGCCCCTCCGTGATGCGGCGGGCCAGTGCGCGGACCCGCTCGGGAAGCTCGGTGGCGCTGCTGGAAGGACTGCGCAGCCCCCAGAGCGATTTGCGGGCTTCTTTCAGGCAGGTGCCCGCGTCGTGAATGATGTCGTCCAGCGTCAGCTTTAGCGCGGAGGAGGGCATGCGATTCGACAAGCCCTGCATTTGCATAGTGATGCTGGAGAGACCCTGAAGTAAAGTATCATGTAGCTCCCGGGCAATGCGGGTGCGCTCGGCCAGCACCAGGGTGAACTGGTTTTCCATGCGCCGGATGCGTAGCTGATAGGCCAGCCAGACCAGCAGCGCCAGGAAAGCCGCCAGGACAGGGTAGAACCATCGCCGCTGGTAAAAATACGGCACGATATACAGCCCGGCTGCGGCAGAGGTACTGTTGCAAATTCCATCAGCACTGCAAGCGGTGACGTGAAACCGGAAGTGGCCTGGGGGCAAATTGGTGTAGGAGGCTACGCGGGAGTTGCGCGGCTCGCTCCACCCCTTGTCGTAGCCTTCCAGGTAATAGCGGAACGTGACTCGCTCCGGGGCGATGAAGCTGAGGCTGGCGAAGAGGAACTGCAGGTTGTTCTCGCGCGGGCGCAGTGAAAGCAGTTCGCTGGACTCGGCCGGGCGGTTATTGACCATCACGTCCCGGATCAGGATGGGCGGCGGCTGGGCGTCACGCCGGAGGCGATAGGGGTCCACCAGGATCAGGCCGTTATCTGTGGAAAACCATAAACGGCCATCGTGGGTCTTGGCGACGACAGGCTGCGCGCCCGGGCGGCACTCGAAGCGTACCTCTCCGGTGCTGAGCGGATAGCTGGCAACGGTCTTGGATTTTCCGGCGGCGAAGGCTTCCAGGTCCTGCAACGGCGTCCGGAAAATACCTTTACTGGAAGCCATCCAGAGGTTGTTCTCGTCATCGAGGATGGTGGCGTAGATTTCGTCGTCGAACAGGCCATCGCGCACGGAATAGGAAATAACCTTCCGGTCCTGGCAGCGCCGCAGCCCGCCGCCCAGCGTGCCCACCCAGAGGATATGGTCGGGAGCGGCAAGAAAGGAACTGGCCTGCGGCAGGCGGGCTCGGGAGAGGTCAATCCGGCCGAATTGGCCGTCTTTGAGGTAGGTGACATCGCCGTCCGCGGTGGCTGCGAACAGCTCCACGCGGGTGCCGCCCCCCAGGCTGAGAACTTTTTTGCCGGCCAGGCCGGATGACGGCGGCGCGGCGATGAATCGACCTTTCTCCATCCAGCCCAACCCCCTGACGGTAGCGATCCACAGGCGATTGTGGGAGTCAAGGAAGATGCTCTCGATCTGGTCGGAGGGCAGGCCTTGCCGGGTGGTAAAGGTGGCGGAGACGCGTCCGTTATGAAGGCGGTTCAGTCCGGCGCTGGTTCCGACCCAGAGGTCGCCGGCGCTGTCCTCCCCGAGGCTGGAGATGGCGTTTCCGGTCAGGCCATGCTCCCGGGTCAAGACGTGGAAACGGCGGCCATCGAAACGAGCCAGTCCGGCGTCGCGCGTACCGACCCAAAGGTGGCCGGAGCGATCCTCGTAGACCGGACCGATGTCATTGCTCGGCAGTCCCTCCCGGGTGGTGTATGGAGTGACTTTGCCGTCCAGAAACTGGTTCAGACCGTTCTTCGTACCTGCCCAGAGGTTGCTTTCCCGGTCGCAGAACAGCGAAAGGACGGTACTGTGGGAAAGTCCATCAAGTGCCTCATAATTGGCGAACTCACCGTCTTTCCAACGGCTTAGACCGGATGTCGTTCCAATCCAGACGCTGCCGTCGGAACCCTCGGCCAGCGACAGAATCGAATTGTCGGGCAGACCCTGCGCCACCGTCCAGGAATCGATCCGGCCATTGCGGCGGCGTAGCAAACCCTGCTCGGTGCCTACCCATATGCTCCCGTCGCCGGCGCTGAGGACGGCGTGCACGCCGGCAGGTTCCGACAGAATCCGCTCGAAATGCGCACCGTTCCAGTGGGCCACGCCGAAGTCTTCGCCGGCCACCCACGGCGCGCCGTCGCGGCCGATGGCGATTGCACGGATGCGGTTGGTCGGTAAGCCCTGGGCCGTGGTGTATACGGTAAAGTGACCCCCGGCAAGCTTTACCAGGCCGCCGTAGGTGCCGATCCAGAGGTTGCCGTGGCCGTCGGAAGCAAGGCTGGTGACGTTGTCATCGGGCAGGCCGGAGAGCCGCGTAAAGACGCCGCCGGAGAGCCGCGTGAGCCCCCCGCCGCTCGACCCAATCCACAGGTTGTGGTGATTATCCTCAATCAGAGCTCGCACCGGGCTGTTGCCGAACCGGGCGCCGGGTGAGCCGTCGTACTCCGTGAAACGCACCCCATCGAAGCGCTCCAGATGGCCCTGTACCCCCAACCAGAGGTAGCCTTCGTGGGTCTGGCAGATGGAATAGACCGTGGGCTGAGGAAGCCCCTGTTCCTGCTGCCACACGCGGTGAGTATACTGCGTGACCGTCTTGCTGGGGTCCAGAGCAAGAGCTACCTGAATGAAAATGAATGCGAGGAACAGGCGATACGTCACGAGTCATGCCGACCCGGTATCCACCCGGGACGGACTTACCTCCAGTGTACCCGATCGCCTGCGGCAGACGGTACGGAAAGACCTCGGCAAAAGCGGATCGCGGCGGCTAGTTGCTCCGAGGTAACCGGTTTGGCGAGCACCCCCGCGCCACCGGCCCCCAGCACAGAAAAGAACAGGTCGTCATCCGGAGAAGTAGCGATCAACTGGAAGGCGATGCCGGCATCCACTGCCCTGGCGCATAGCTCGTGCCAGTCGCCTTCACCCGAATCCAGATCGTAAATGAGGGTTTCGACCGGGCTGCGGTCGAGCAGGCGGACGGCCTGGTCGAGCGAGGTGGCAATGACGCACTGCCACTCCTCGCGGAACATAGAAAGGCGCAGAGCGATCTTGGTATGAGGACTGTGAGTCAGGGCGAGGACGATAGGTTTAGCATCCGTCGCCCGGCGGTGCTTGTCCCATGTATTCCGAAGGCTGATCCAGACTGCTCGTATCGCACCGAACGGCATCCTGCGCGGCTCCGCCGCCTTTTATCTTACTACTTACCTTTGGCCATGAGATCCTTGGCTTGCGGTAATTGTGAAGCATCCCACCCGCCGCCGAGAGCCTGGATCAACGAGACGCTGGCGACCATGCGGCGAGTGAGAATGTCCAGCGCGGTGCGCTGGTTCTCGAGAGCCGTGGTCTGGGCGGTAATCACTTGCAGATAGCTGACCACGCCGCCTTTGTACTGGGCCGTGGAGATGGTCAGCGATTGCTGGGCGGCGGCTTCGGCCCGGGCCTGCACGCCGGCCTCGTCGGCCAGAATGCGCAGCGCCGCCAGATTGTCTTCCACCTGCTGGAAGGCAGTGAGCACCGTCTGACGATAGCCTGCCACGGTGGCGTCGTAGTTGGCTTCCGCGGCATTGACCTGCCCGCGGCGGCGGCCGCCCTCAAACAGGGTCTGAGCCAGAGTCGGTCCGACCGACCAGAAGCGGCTTGGCCAAGTGAGGAATTGGAGGAAATGCGACGTCTCCGAGCCGCCCGCGGCGCTCAGCGTAAGG
>CAZMRK010000219.1:0-6032 GCA_964568355.1 uncultured Solibacteraceae bacterium
ATTTCGAGCAGAGCCGCATCGGCCGCCGGAAGCAGCCGCGTGCGGGCAATTCGGCCCGCCAAAGGCGTCAGGGTACCGGCCAACTCACCGGCGGCGAGGAGAGGAGATCCGGCGGGGTGGTTCCACTGCGCGCCTTCCAGCCGAATCTCGCGCAGAGACGCCTGCGCCTTGGCCGTGTCGAGGATGGCCGGCTGTGCTCCGGTGCCCACTTGCAGGCCTTCTGCTTCGGCGGTCAGGGCAGTACACAGATCAACGCGGTTCGCGTGGATCCGGAAAGTGCCTGGCGCAACGAGTGAAAACGTAGCCCCGGTGAGCGAGATGCGGAGGCCGCATCCCGCTTCTCCGGGAGACATATGCACGGCGTCCACCGCGTAGCGCGCAATGCCTTTATGCTCTATCCACTGGCGCAACGCAGGCCAGCGTGCAAGTCTGGAGAGCAGCGCGTCCTGCCTGCCGGCCAATGCGCCGCGCAACACGAGCAACCCCGCGACCGCGCCGCCCAGCAGCAGCAGATAGACCACGAGCCGCACGGGATGCCGCCGGATCCAGGCGCGGACGCCGTCGAATTTCATCCCACCTCCTTGCTTGTCATCAGGACGGCAAGCTGAGTACCGGGGGAATATCAGGCAGGAGCCGGCTTGAAGTCGCGCAAAGTTCGAGCGCGGTGTTCCAGCCCGGAGTTACGAGCGTCCCTCGGTTCAGCAGAATAGTGTATCCAGCGAAAGTACCGTTGCAAGCAGGTACGGTACCAGGGAGGGTATCGAAAATACCGTGCGGGCGTAGGACCGATCTGCATTTTCTCTGGGACTGCCGCGTCAAAATGTGCCGGGAATTCGCGGCTTTCCATGCTACTATTCCTTGCGCGAGGAGAATTCCATGGCCGCACCCAGCGCCGCAGCAAATACTTGCGCCATTACTATAAATATCTACGACGGCTCGCGCCAGCCCGCTCCGGACTCTCTCGATATCCTGATCACGCTTCAGGACACCCGGCAGAAACAGGTCTATCGAGACTTTACCAGGGGATTTACCCGAACCATTCAAAACCTGCCCTATTACAACATTGGGGATACTTACACGGCACTGTCCTGGGCGCCGGGTTACAAGCAAGCGGGCTTTACTCCGGTAAAGGTGTCTCCCGCCGCTCCGGCCTCGCTCGACGTGATGCTGCTGGGCAATAATGCCACGTTCAATTTCCACGCGGCGCGCTGGGATGTGCTGCGGGCAACTCATCCGCAATTCACCGGCCTGCTCTCGGCGGATCTGGCCGACGGCAGCGCTGCGGCCGATCGTTATTCCCAGCTTATGGAAGACCAACCGGCCGTGCTTGCGTGCTTTTTCAACCTGGCAACGGCTATCGCGCAACTTCCCCCGGCCGCCGGAAATCCACTGGGCCTTTTCCGAGAGCTGATCTGGGACCGCATGCAGCAGGACCGTTTTTTCGCCTGGGCGGACCATGCTTTGGTGGATCGGGTGCGCGAAGCGGCCGCGAAAGGCATCTTCTCTCCTGAACTCAATCCCGGCGCCTTTCACCCGGGCGCAACCTCCAGCTATAAGCAGACCCAGTTTGGTGAAGCGAACATCCAGCTTACCTTCCACGAAAACGACCGGAAAACCATCGGGGGCGTGGAGTGCGTGATGGTGGAGCCGGACATGGACTACTACAAGGATCTGCTGGCGCACGCCCTGCTGGAGGTGGCCACCCATGCGATCATCGGCTCTCTGTCCGACCCGCGCCAGGTCTATGTGTTGCGCTGGATCGCCGCCCGGCACGCCGGTGTGGCGGAATTCGATCCACCGTACGTCCTCGCCTGACCCACATTCGCGCCGCCGCGTCCGGCGGGTCATACTCCGGAGCCTCTCCGCCTCCCCCAGGCGGACCAATCTCCTTCGACGCTGCTCGCCGCGGTGGGTTGGAACAGACCCGCGGGATCCGTAGGCGACTTGGGTTCCCGGGTCAATTGAGCCTGGAAGCCCAGGCTCAGGATGAAGCGATCCATCATGCGCGGGAACAGCACGCTCAGACCGACAAACGCCTTGCCGACCCATCCCACCCATACCTCGCGGCGCGGCCGGACCGCGCACCGGACGATGTCTTTCGCCACCCGATCGGCCGGAAGCACTACCGGCAGCGGACGAGGTGTGAAGCCCATCCGCGTCAAGGCATTGTCATAGAAGGGCGTATCGATCGAAGGCGGGCAGATGGCGCACAGGCGGATATTCGAGCGCTCGGTTGCAAATTCGGTTCGCAGCGCCTCGGTCAGCCCCACGACCGCAAATTTCGACGCGCTGTAGAAGTTCTGAAGGGGTAGTGCGCGCTTGCCCACAACAGAAGCCATGTTGATGATGGTGCCGCCGCCTTGCGACCGCATGACCGGCACTGCCGCCCACACGCCGTATACCGTGCCCCAGAAATTCACATCGAACAGCCGGCGCGCTTCTTCCTCGCCGATTGTCTCGACACGGGCATAGATCGAAACGCCGGCATTGTTCACCCACGTATCGATGCGGCCATAGGTCTCCACGGCAAATTTTGCCAACCGCTCCACCCGGTCCCGGCAAGTTACGTCGACCGGATAGCTCACGCTCTGGCCCCCGGCTTCCCGTACGTCTTCGAGAATCGCGGCCACCGCCTCAGGGCTGCGTCCGCCGATCACCAGCCGGGTGCCCTCGCGAGCAAAGCGCCGCGCAGCCGCCCGGCCGATTCCGGAGCCGACACCGCAGATCACGACCACTTGTTCACGAAGGGGAGTAGGCATATGCGCAAAAATACGGGTCGGATTATATGCTGACCTCTGTCACATTCGCAAGAACGGTCTGGAAATCGGACTACCCGTACGTACTGGAGTACTGGCCCCTGATTCTCGTGATTTGGGTTGACATTTCCTTAGTGAGCGCGATAATCGTCCTGATCGGAGGGGCTCATGATACAGATCGACGTACCGATAGCATTTGGAGCAGGCAGCCTCTTTGCCGATGCCGCCAGCCGGCAATTGAGCACCGGCAGGCCGGAGTATTACTTTCGAGCATTCTCCCGGAACAATCTATTTCAGACTTTCTTCTTTAGCTGGATTCCGGTCTATTTCCTGCTCAACTATTTCGGCTGGGAGACGACCCATATGTGGTGGCACGCGGACTCGGTGGCCGCCTACCCGTTCTACATCCCGATCTTCCTCGTGGTCTTCTTCGCCGCCGCCAATCTCGGATTTCTGCTCGGCTACGCGCTGGTAAAGCGCGGGCGCCTGTGGACGAATCGGGCAGTGTATCTTGGCATTCTGGCCTATTCCGGCGTCTGGATTTTCGGCCAGGTAGGCCGCACGTTTCGCCTCGGAACCTATGGCGAGTGGCAGGCGGGAGTCGCGCCCTGGTTCTACGAGGACCGGACCTTCCTCTCCATGCTGATTTTCACCTTGCTGGTCTGGGGTATCGCCCTCGTGGTTTTTGCTGTTCAACTCTGGAACGAAGGCAAGCACCTGGACAAGATGTATAAGGCTGTCGGACAGTAACATGCCTGCTGCAATCGCGGTGGGAGCGATCCTCCTGGTAGCGGTCGTGCTACTGCTTCGCTTCAACGATCTGTGGATCTATCGGATATGGGATCGCGCCACACGCAACGGCCGGGACATTTTGCCTCCGGACTACGAGCGGCCGCGCTACTACAAGCTGAAACCGGACGGTGCGGTGGATTACGCCGCGCGCTGGCCGGGCTGGGACGGCTGGTATTTCTTCGTGCTCCCCGATGACCGCGGCCTGCCTACGCGCATGGTCCGCGCCAGCCTGATGACCGGCCTCTACGGGCTGGAAGGGATCGACAACTATGACCGCCTGTTGCTGCGCCTTTCCACGTTCGAAGCCGCTGAAGCCCTGACGCTCATTCCGACCGCGGTCAGCACGCCTTCGGGAATTGAGCGGAGAAACAATTTCTCGCAGCACTATCTGCCGAAGCAGTTTGATGTACGTATACAAACCGACAAGCTGGATACGGCCATGGCCGGCGAGGATCTATCCGAAGATACTAACTTCCTTCAGTATGGCCGGATGCGGGGCACGTGGCCGGACTACCAGTTTGAGGCAATGAACCCGGAAAGCGAGATTCTGGTCAAGCTCCACTTCCGCGCGGAGAACCTGATCTGGTGGGCCGACGTTCCGGGAGTCTTCACCTACTTCGCCGCTTTTGGACGGTACCAGGGAACGATCCAATATCGCCAGGGCACGATCAAGCCCGATCCTCACCAGATCCCTTCACAGCCGGAGACGTATTCCATAGAGGGCACCGGCGCTTTCGAGCACGGCTTCGCCCGAAAACTGTTCAGCGTGGATGCCCTGTTTCTCCCCGTCCGCTGGATCAATCGCCTGGTGCCCTCCTTCCGGCCCATCCGCTACCACTACGAAATGGTAATCGGCGAGAGCGGACATCACGGAGGCTTCATGCAGGCATCCGCGTTCGGCATCAAGGTGCGCAACCGCGGCGGAATCTATCTCGACGGCCGCTATATTCCGATCCATAGCGTCAAGATCAAATACCATCAAGAACCGCCGCCGGAGCAGATGGCGGCCCACTGCCCGGGGCGTCCGCCGGTCACGTTTTATCGCCGCTGGACCGTCGAGGCACGCACCGATGAAGGGCTGCTGAGCTATACCGGCGCGCGAGAATGGCCTCCGGCTCCGGTAGCCTCTAACATGACTTACTATCACTTCGAATACGAGGGTTCCTACAAAGGAACCCCGATTCGAGGACGCGGATACGGCGAGTATGTCCATATCTGATTCCCCAGCGTGCCTTTGTGGAGCAAAGCGAGATGAGTGAGGCCGCTTACCGGCGTATGCTGCTGGCCGGAGCCTTGTGGAATCTGGCGGGCGGTACGTTCGTGATTCTGGCAACGCCCTGGATTTTCTCCCAGGCGGGACTGGTGGTGCCGAAGCCCGGCGTCTATTACTGGTCCTGGATTGCCTTGTTCATGACCTTCGGCCTGGGATATTACCTGGCCTACCGGGATATGTACCGGAACCGCGATATCATACGCCTGGGCGCGATCGGCAAATTCGCGTTCGCCGTGATTTTTCTCTACGGCTACTATGCGAACCCTGGAGAAATCCCCCCGTTCTTTCTGATCCCCGTCATCGGAGATCTGGTCTTTGTGGTTCTGTTCATCATGTTTCTACGCTTTGCCAGGAAGCAGGGGTACCAGTGATGCGGCCTGCCTATGACGTGCTGATTATCGGGTCCGGCTTCGGCGGAGCCATTCCGGCTATGCGCCTGGCCCGCGCTCAGCAGGCTGCCGGAAAGCCAGTCTCGGTCTGCGTGCTCGAACGGGGCAAGCGCTACAATCTCGGAGAATTTCCGCGCAATTTGGCGCGCGCCAAGGAGTGGTTCTGGCGCAACGAAGGGGAAAAAGGCTGGAACGGCCTGGTGGATTATCGGACCTTTCATAACATTGCCGTCGGCAGCGCATGTGGAGTCGGCGGCACCTCGCTGATCTATCTGGACGTGCAGATCAACGCCTTCGACTCGGATTTCGAGCAGGGCAAAGCCGAGGGCTCGCCCCGCTGGCCGCAATCGGTAGGGGACTGGAAAGCCGAACTCGCGCCTTACTACCGGCGGCTGGAGGAGATGCTTCATCCCACCCCCATGCCCGAGCCCAATCTCAAGGCTCGTGCGTTGCAGGCGGGCGCGGCGGCCATCGGAGACGGCGCCCGCTTCCACTTGCTCGACCTGGCAATCTACTGGGGGCAGAATGGCAGCCAGCCCGGCGTGCTCCATCCCGATCCTTACGGCTGGGGCGGCCCACCGCAATTCGCGTGCTCCAACTGCGGCGAGTGCTTCATCGGCTGCAATACCCACTCCAAGAACACGCTGGACCTCAACTACGTGTGGTTCGCCGAGCGTGTCGGCGCGGAAGTCTACTCCCAGCACAAGGTCCTCTCCATCACGCCCGAGGACGGTGCCTATCGCATCGCGTTCCGAGACCTCCGATGGGGCTTCGAAGGCTCGGTGCTGGCCTCGAAGGTGATTGTGGCCGGCGGCTGCCTCG
>CAZMRK010000220.1:0-5493 GCA_964568355.1 uncultured Solibacteraceae bacterium
CGAAATAGGTGCCGGTCAGGTCCCAGTTTTCCTGCCGGGCGTCCACGACCAGATGGTATCGCCAGCCGCGCAGCGGGCCGGAGAAGTCCAGGCCCGCCCGGCGCTTTTGCGCATCCCAGCGCCAGAGTGCGCTGAGGTTGAGCGACCTCCGGCGCAGATTATAGAAATCCAGAAAAAGAGTCTGGTAAGGCAGACCGCGGAGCAGGGAAGCGGCCGTTCCGATCCAGCCATGGAGCGGTTGACCCGCGGGCACGGTGCGAATGGTGAGGTCGAACTGCTGGTCGGATTGCGGAGCCAGGGCGAAGCGGCACTCGGAGAACGTTTGCAGCGCTGCCACGTTCGCCTCGGTTTGCAGCAGCCGCCGATAAGTGAAGACCTGGCCGGCGGAGATGTCGAATGTGCGATCGCGGAGCAATGGGTCGAGCGGCGGCGGGGGCACGAACAGAACGTGCTGGATGAGAGGCTTTTCAATTCGATTCCAATACTTCAAGGTCGCCGCTACGTTCCCGTCCAGCAGGTACAAGGTACCCAGAAAGTCAGTGGCGTATCGATCTTCCGCGTCGAGGCGAAGCGCGTCGTGGAGGTAGCCTTTGGCCGCGTGGAAGCGGCCTTGGCGGTACGCTACTCCGGCAAGCTCGACCGGAAACCGGGAGTCGGAAGGGAACCTGCGCCGGCCCTCGAGGAGCACGGTCTCGGCTTCCGTCCATCGGCCCGCGCGGCCGAGAGCGATGGCCTGATCGAGCGCCGTCTGCGCGGCTGCCGGGCTTTCGCCCTGGGCCCACATCGCACCGAGCGCGAAAAGAAAAAGAGCCGCACCGGTAATTGCGGACGAACGGGCGTTCACCGGGCTTGCCTGGGAACGGCCAGCAGGCTCCAGTAGTCGGTTTGCTTCCAGGCTGTTTCGAAACGGTCCAGGCCCTCGCGAATCAACTTGCCGCGAGCGGAATCGTTGAGCCAGACGGCTTCCCGGTCGATACCGACAACGACCGCGTAGTGCAGCCATCCCGATGCGCCCTTGTAGCCCAGGCAAACGACGAGCGGGCGTCCCTTTGCAAACTGGTCCACCAGATCGGAGCGCTCCCCACGGAAGACGAACGCGTCGAACCCGTTAGCTTCCAGGTACCGTTTCAGCGCCTGGCCTTGAATGCCTTTGGCGGAGGCGGGCAGCATGCGGTCGATGCGCTCCGTATCGGCGGCCGCGCCCGCCAGCGAGGGCTGAAAGCGCGCCCAGTACTGAATCACCATGGCAATCGCCGCGGCGCCGCAGCCGGCGCGCACCTGCCGCACAAACGGCACGTCGAGCCACTCCGTCGTGGCCGCGTGCGCGGATGGCAGAAGCAGGAAGAGCAGAATCAGAGCGCGGCTACGCATGGCAATGGGGCGCGATCAGACACATCGATTTCCAGCATACGCCCTGGCCTAGAGCGCCGCACGCAACTGCGCGAGCACGGGGGAGACTCTTTGTGAGGAATGTTCCAGACTTTCCAGAATGCGCCGGTAATGGGGAATACGCAGGCAGGCTTCCGCCGGCCCGGTGGGCATTTCGAGCAGCGTGTGCAGCAGTTCGGGAAGATTCGAGACGGAAACTTCCCGGGGGCCGGTGCCCACCAGCAGGCGCCCGAGAAACGACGCGATATCCGTGGAAGTAGCGCCGCGCGGCAGGCTGAATGCGGCATCCTCTCCCATTGCGTCGAGCAGTACGCCGAAAAGCGCCGGCCACGACTGCACGGCAAACAAGCCCTCCAGCACAAGGCGTAACTCACGGGCGGCCAGTTCCAGGTGGGTGCGGTTGCTGCGGTAGAAAACACTGAATCGGTCGAGAAACGGGCAGACGGCCAGATTAGTCCCCCAGGCCATCGCCATGCCGCCGGCCAGGCTCATGCAGAAGGGGATATCGTAGCGCGAAAGGCCGCGCATCCAGAGCGGCTGCCTCCCTTGCGACTCGACCACCGGATCCTGCTCCCGCAGGAAGCCATCGATGTCCTGCTCGCAGATGGCGTTGCCCGCCGCATACTTCACGGATCGCAATCCTACGGAGAGCAGCAGATGATCTCCGCGCCATCGCATACCGGGTTGAAGACCCGCGGCGGCACGTTCTGATCGCGTTGCCGCGGGAAGCGAGGACAGCATTTCGACAGACTGCCAGATCGCCGGCAAGCCTACAGTTAAAATCGTTCGGGACAAAATTCCCTCCTGGCACCCGCTCTTTCGATTGTATGCGAGTCCAGTGGCCAGGGGTAGTGTTGTGCCGAACCATGATTTCGATTGAAAGCAGTAGTGTAATGGGCGCAAAACCGACTTTCCTGTCCCCAACCGGCCCGGCAACATGGTGCCGCCACGCCCGGCCGGTCCGGAATCACCGGCACGTATGAGCGGAGTTTGCGGTCCGAATCGCACTAGCGGCCTGTTGGGATTTTGTGTAAAGACCTTGGACCTGTGGAGATTTATCCGCACCTCACATCCAATTTGCAGCTCTCGCGTGCGTCCTGTTGCCGACTGCATACATTGGACTTATGCCTTCCTCGAGCTCTGGCCCCAAGATTGCAATAACCATACAGAGCGAAGCCCCAAGGGGCCAAAGGGTATGCTATGCGGAAACTGGTCCAGGTAATCGTCCTCACGGTTGGAGTAATTGGCTTGGCTTTAGGCCAGCCAGGTGGCCGGAACGGCAATCATAGCAACAATGGCCATAACAACAATGGCCATAACAACGGCAGGAATGACAACAACGGGAATGGGAGCTGGAGATGGAATGACGGGCCAAATAAAGCGCCCGAAATCAATCCCAGTCAGGCGGCAGGCGCACTGGCTCTTCTTTCCGGAGCGATGCTGATCGTCCGCCGAAAGAAGTAGTCACGCAGCGCCGGGTTGCTGAAACCGTTCTGCGAGCACCGGCTCTCTCCGCAATTTTTTGCTCTTATGAGTTCTTCCCGTGAAGCGATACGATCTGCGGGGAGGTTTTCGCTAGAGATCTCAAGAGACGTTTTCTCGTTGGGCGCGACCCAACGCATCGCATTATTTGCCCTTTTATTTGCAGCAGAGTGGATCCCGATGCTGCAGCTCTTTCCTCCTGGGGCACGAGGGCGTTTCGCGTTCCACTTGGCGGTTGTATGTGGCTCGATTTTTCTGGCTCTGGGATACGCTTCGTTCCGGTCGATTTCCCAGGAGTTAGAGAAGGCTCCGATTGGCTGGCGCTTCCTGGGCGGTCACATTTGTGCCCTGCTTGCGTATCTCCTTCTATCCGTTCTTTTGTCATCCGTGCCGTCCGGAGATGCTGCAGGCATAGTGCCCGCCTATGTACTCGTCCCGGCCCATTACGTTGCCGCGGTCCTGGTGGTCGGACTCGCCGGATGTGCGCTGATTCCTCCAAAGTTGGTATGGCAACTCATCCGCAATGCCCGTATGGCATGGGCCTTCGCGTTACCGGTAGGAGTCCTCGCGTGGGGACTGATGAGCGTTCCACCGGAACAGGGAGATGCCATTTGGAACGGACCTTTCTGGAAGCCGGCGACTGACCTGACATTTTACGTAGTTGCGGCATTCCTTCATCTCTTTCTCCCGCAGGTAGTCGCCGACCGGGCAACCATGACGATCGGCAGCCCGGACTTCGCAGTCACGATCATGGCTGGGTGCAGCGGATGGGAAGGGACGGCCCTCATGCTGGTATTCAGCGTCTCCTGGCTCTGCATAGGGCGGCGGGAATTTCGTTTCCCCCAGGCATTTCTCCTGGTTCCGGTTGCCATGGCCACTATGTGGATATCCAACGCAGTGAGGATCACTGTCCTGATCCTGATCGGTGTTGCCGGAGCGCCGCGTGTAGCCATGAATGGATTTCACTCCGAAGCCGGCTGGATCGCATTTAACTGCGTCGCGATCGGTTTCGCAGTGGTTGCCCGGAAAATTTCCTGGGTATCGATGCGCGCGTCCGAACCACGGCTTCAAAAGACATTTGCGAAAAGTGCCACGGTTGCCTACCTGTTGCCATTCCTCACGATACTGGCGGCGGGGATGATTTCGCGCGCCGCTTCCGGCGGGTTTGAGTGGCTTTACCCGCTACGGTTGGTTGCCGCCGCAGCAGTGCTCTGGCTCTTCCGGTCCCAATATGCCGGCCTGGACCGGAGATTCAGTTCGTTCTCTTTGCTCCTGGGTGGCGTGGTATTCGCAATTTGGCTGGCACTGGGCTCATTCTCCGGCGCTCACGCCGGCAACGGCATGCCATCGGAACTCGCATCCTGGCCCCGTGCTGCCGGCATCGCGTGGTTCGCATGTCGAATTGCCGCCGCGGTGATTACCGTTCCAATTGCCGAAGAACTTGCGTTTCGCGGCTTTCTGATCCGGCGCCTGATCTCCGGCGATTTCGAATCGCTCAGTCCTAAGGCGTATACGTACTTTTCTGTCCTGGTTTCCTCGATCGCCTTTGGTCTCCTTCACGGCAGCCACTGGTTAGCGGGTACCGCAGCAGGATTGCTCTATGCCGTGGCATTCCTGAAACGTGGCCGAGTCGTCGACGCCATTGTTGCCCATGCGACGACGAACGCCTTACTTGCCGCATGGGTTCTGTGGACCGGCAATTGGTCTTTGTGGTGATCGCGCCGGAGTAGTTGCCGTAAAGGCAGACCCAACGCACATCGAGCAACTCAAGCACTCCTGATAAAAACGGCGATCCGCGTTCGGCACTCGCCTTTGAAACTCGGGATGCGCTCATTCGTATCTCAGCGCCACCATGGGATCGACTTTGGTCGCCCGGCGCGCGGGGATGGCGGCGGCGAGCAGCGCAGCGGCCAGCAAGACGGCGACGGATTGCGACACCGACACAAGATCGAAACTATCGATGCCGTAGATCAGGCTGCCGAGGAACAGGCCCCAGGAAAATGCCACCACGACCCCAATCACCAGTCCGGCCATCACCGGCATGAGGGAGAAGCGCAAAATCATCCGGACCACGTCTTCGCGCCGTGCTCCGAGCGCCATGCGGATGCCGATTTCTCGCGTCCGTTGGGTCACCACGCAGGCCAGCACGCCGAAAATCCCCAGCGAGGCGAGGCCGAGCGCCAGGATTCCGAAGAAACTTGATAGGTACGCGATCAGGCGCTCGTGTGCCAGGCGCCGGTTGATGTACTCTTCCATCAAGCGGACGTGCAGTAGGGGGACGGTAGGGTCCTGGTCCTGGAGCGCGCGGCGAATCCTGGCGATCACCGGGGCGGCGCTCCCATCAAACCGCACCGCCAGCCAGCGCGCCTCGGCACCGTTTGACCAACTAGGCTCGTAGATAGTCCCCATCGGGTCCGGGCCGGTGATTTCACAATAGCGCACATCCTTCACCACGCCGATAACCTCAATGCTTTTGTCGCTGGAACAATCGGAGCCGGGGTAGCAGAAGCGGCGTCCCACTGCATTTACCGTTCCGAACTGCTGACGGGCCAGGGACTGGTCCATGATGCAAACCCGGGCCCTGTCCTGCTTCCCCGACCAGCCGCGGGGTGCAACTACAGG
>CAZMRK010000221.1:0-3633 GCA_964568355.1 uncultured Solibacteraceae bacterium
CGGAGCGCTCGGCGGCCGCGGCTTTGTGCAGCAGGTCGGCCGCGCTGACCGCGGGGGTATGCTCAAAGCGCCACAGAAGGAGCACCGCCATCACCAGAGCCGCCGCGGCGGCCAGCCATGCTTTCGAAGGGAAGCGCAGAACCGGCTCGCGCAGATTGAGCGGACGCCATTGGCGCGGCGGAGGCGGCAGCGAGGGCTTGAGCACCGTCTCATGAAATTGGAGGTAGCCTCCGAGGGCCTCCCGCAGTGTTTCCACCTGCTCCGCGCATGCTTCGCAGCCCTGGACGTGGGCTTCAATCTCCGTCCGCTCGGCGGGAGACAGGTCATCGTCGACCAACCGCAGCAGCATTTCGGCATCAGGATGGGGCAGTCGGGAGCTAGTCATATACCGCCTTCTGCAGGCGTCCAATGGCCCGGCTCAGAAACTCCCGTACGGTCGAAATGCTGATGCCCATAACCTCGGCGATCTCCCGGTAGCGCAATCCCTCCGCCCGCAGATGCAAGCATTGCTGCTGTTTCGGAGAAAGAGTCTTCCAGGCGTCCCCCAATTGGTTCATCCTTTGTTTTTCGATCAGGTCCATTTCGACGCCCCGGTGGCCGTCTCGCAAGACTGCTTCGAGGCCCGGTTCGAGCGGCCGGAACTGCTCCTTGGCCCGTACATCCAGCCCGTGATTGTGGGCCACGCGGAAGATCCAGGCACGCACGTTCTGGATCTGATCGCCTTTCCTGAGCGCCATATGCAGGCGCAGGAAAACCTCCTGCGTGGCTTCCTGTGCCTGCGGCGCCGGAAGCCCCAGGGTAAGCAGGTATCGATACACGTCTTCCCGCGAGTCTTCAAATGCACGTGTGACCTGTGCCTGGTGCTCCTTCATTTATCCCCGCTCGGGCCCGGCGCCCGCTTTCTCCCTTCAGTGTAGGAGATCCATGGCAGGCCGGCAGAGAACGAGGCTTTGGGTTTCCTCCTTTACTGGGCGGCGGGTTGAGGCCCGACGACTTCGAATGAGACTTCTCCCACATACATCACCGGCTGCGTCGTCAGATAGGCACGCACTTTGTATGGACCCGGCGGGAGAGCCGTCAATGGCGCGGTCACCCCGTAGGTATGTTCGCCGGGACCGAACGTCTCCTGCCGCACGATCAACGGGAACGCCCGGTTGGCGGACCAGGTATATACGGTATCGCCCTTCTCGTTGTAGATCATGAGGTCGTAGGATTGGCCGCTGGGGAAATGGAGGGTGACCGGAGTCTGGCTGGTGCTGCGCAGGGTCAGGCGGGCATTCAGCGTCCCACCGATCGGGTACTGGGGCGAGTCGAGACCCAATGTGAAGGAGATCTCCGATCCGCTCCCGCTCAGCCCGCTGACGTGGTAATAAACCAGTTCAAAACGGCGCGGCCCCGCGAAGCTGGTCTCCTCGTGAAGGACCGGACCGACGTAGGGAGCGTAGATTTCCCGGGTCGTTCCCGCGTCGTTGCAGTTTCCCTGAAAACTGACTTCTACGGCATTGTTGAAATTCCCCGCAGGTGTCTCCGGCTGGGCCGTGCGGGACTCGATCTTTCCGGTCTGGCTGCAGTGGTCGAGCGTGGTCGGGAAGGTTGCGCCCACATCCAGCCCGAGTGACAACCACGGCTGTTCGGCTCCAGAGAGACGGTCCAGGGCCACTAACGTGCTGGAGGATGGATCGTCCCGCAACAGCACCGAGCGCCCGAAGTAAAGGACGCGGAAATATTGCCGGTCCCCGACCGTTTCCTGGCCTTGCACCGAGATCGACCGGTAGGGGTCGGCAGGCGTGGCCGATGTGGTCGTGATATCGGTCTGGCGATAGAGCCAGGAGTTTCCCACCTGGAGCGGAAAGTAGCTGGGTGTCTGAGCCGGTAACGCAGAGGAGAGCAGAGCTCCGGCGGTGAGAGAGAAAAGACGGATCGCGATAGAGGTTCTTGGCGTCATAGGTGTTCCCGGGGACCGGCGATCTGTCCGCCGATCCTCTGCACCTAAGACGCCGGGTGTGCCGCTTTGACGACACCCGGCCGGATGGGAAGAGAGATGTTAGTGTTTCAAGGCTGCTTCGACGGCCCCGGTCAGTTCGGGGGACTCGGGTGTGACCTTGGATTCAAAGCGCCCGATGACCTTGCCGTTGCCATCTACGAGAAATTTGGTGAAATTCCACTTCACGTCGCCGCCGTTGCTGGAGGTCAGAAACTGATAAAGCGGCGCGATGTCGTCGCCCTTCACCGAAATTTTGGCGTACATCGGGAAGGTGACGTTGTACTTGGAAGAGCAAAAGGTTTTGATCTCTTCGTTGGTGCCTGGTTCCTGCGCCCCGAAGTTGTTGGCAGGGAATCCCAACACCACCAGTCCCTGGTTCTTGTAGCGTTCGTATAGTGCTTCCAGCCCGGTATATTGCGGGGTGTATCCGCAGCGGCTGGCGACGTTCACGATCAGCAGCACCTTGCCCTTATATGCAGCCAGCGGCGCCGGTTTGCCGTCGATCGAGTTCAGGGTGAAATCGTGAACACTGGATGCGGCGAAGAGTGAAGTCGACATAATGGCTCCTGCCAGTAGCAGTAGTTTGGTCATCCTCCTAAAGATGTGAGGATCCGCCCCGGCGCTTCAGATTTTTTCCGGACGCCGGGTGGGCGATCTGGCGCCGCATGACCGAGAACAGTTTGCGCAGGCCTCGGTCCCAGTCGGGAAACAGGTCGAGGTACTGCCACTCTTTCTGGATCCGCGCCGGTACCCGGCAATCATCCAGGCGCGCGGGGATGAGAAAAATCTGGTCCAGCGGAACGCGTCGGGCGCAGTCGAGCGCATAGCGGATCTCCGCCTGGAAGCCCCCCTTCTTGGTCACCGACTGATGCGAGAAGCAGGGTATGAAAAAGTCCGAAGTCTCGATCGCCTCCTCGATGGAGCGCGGCCAGTTCTGGCCGGGCAGGAGTTTGCGGCGGTCCATCCAGGGATCGAAGCCGGCCAGCTTCAGGGCGTCGAACAGCGCATCCAGAATTTCTCCATCTTCCTGTACGTAGGCCAGGAAGACTTTGGGCTGCGTTCGCGCCAGAAAGCGGAAGCCGCAGCGGCGGTCGGGGAGGAAGACACCCAATCCGTCGATCTCCACGCGCCGGCCGTCGCGCAGGCACTGGCGCAGAATATGCGCCACCTGGCCTTCGCTCGACCGGCTAACGGCGCCCATCGCCGGAGCTCCTCTTGGGCTGATCTGGTTGAAAGTGAAATCCCCGCCGGCTGTCGGGAGTGAACTTGCCCAGGCCCGGCAGCGCCGCGGCGTGACCCTTGCGCAAGTTCGTCAAGATGTGATGGACAATGCGGTCCAATTGATCGGCGGCCTCCGCTTTGGAGACGCCGGAGTGCCGGGCCAGGCGCCTGGCCAGTTCCGGTTTCTTCATATCCCGCCTCCATGCTAGCAGCGGAGCGGCCGGCAATTCTGTTACAAGCCAGCAGCTTCGGATCTAACATCCCGAATATCAGTTAGATGGCTTTTGGGAAGAATTTAGAAAAGCGAGTGAACTCGTACACATGAAGTGATTTTAATTACGGGTTAAGGCTCATTTCATCTAGGTTTGAGTATGATACTCGAAGACGAATCGTTTCGTCGCATCCCAAAGGAGAACGCAATGAAGAAA
>CAZMRK010000222.1:0-4964 GCA_964568355.1 uncultured Solibacteraceae bacterium
CGGCAAGCTGTTGGCCTCCTGGTATCTGGGCGGCTCCGGAACCGACTATGCCACCAGGCTGGCGCTCGATTCCGCTGGAAATGTGTACATCGCCGGCAGCACCGGCTCCGCCGATTTTCCCGTCTCGAACGGCGCGCTGCAGCCGGAGTATGGCGGCGGTACCGATCTCTTCCTGGTGAAGTTATTGCCCGACAGTTCGATGCCCGTCTACGCCACCTATTTCGGCGGCGAAAACGGAGAGATGCTAAACGATCTGGCGGTGGATGCCGCCGGCAACGCCTATCTGGCCGGAGCTGTTTCCGAGATGCCCATCAGCCTGTCTGAAGGAATAGTCTGGATCTCCAATCCCCATGGCCTTCTGGCGAAGATCGATCCGCACGGCGCGGCGACGCTCTATAACAATCAGGTGCTCGATACCGTCTCCTCCATCGCGGTCGATTCGCAAGGTCGCGTGACTGCGCTGGGCCGCAAGATTTTCAATGCCCCGTTCACGGCCGACGCCATTTCTACCTGCAACACCACCGGCAGCTTCCTGTTGCGCCTGGAGGCCGACGGCAAAACCGTGCGCTACGGTTCGAGCGCATGGGGAAACGAGGTGGCAATCGCTGCTTCCGACGCGGTCTACCTGGCAGGCGCCACGTCGATGGAGAAGCAGGATTTCTCCCGGAATCCGTCCATGGCGGCTACTTGTGTTCTGGGCGCCACGGAATTCATGGCCTCGGCTGTGGCGCCGGGCGAGATTGTCAGCATCTATGGCCGCAGTCTCGGTCCGGCCGAAGGTGTCGCGGCCTCCTACGATGTCTCCGGACGCCTTCCGTTCCGCCTGGGCGAAGTCTCCGTATCCTTTGATGGCACGGTCGCCCCTCTGCTCTACGCGCAGGCAGGCCAGATCAACGCCATTGTTCCATTTGCGGCCGCGGGCCGGCGTTCCTCGTCGGTTGTGGTGACGTATAACGGAAATTCCACGTCGGCCACGGTATCCATGGCTGACGCCAGCAACATCATCATGCAGGCGAATGGCGCGATTGCGGCGATCAACGAGGATGGCAGCATCAACTCAAAAGACCATCCGGCGCGGAAAGGCTCGATCGTGACCATCTTTTCCTCGGGCGGCGGGCAAACGAATCCGCCATCGGTCGACGGCCAGATCGCGACGGCGCCCGCGCTGCTGGTGTTGCCTGTGAAGGTGCTGATCGGCTCCGCATCGCCGGTGCCTGCGGAAGTGCTGTATGCTGGCGCGGCGCCCGGCTTGCTGGCTGGTACCGTCCAGGTGAACTTCCGTGTGCCGGCGAACCTGCCGGACAGCCCTGTTTCTCCGGGCTACCCGAATCAAAACGTCGCGTTGATCATCGGTGGGGACCAGACGTCCTATTCGACGAGCGGCGCAATCTTCGTCGAATAGAATGCGGACGGTCTACCGGCCGGACCGTTCCGGCCAGTTCAGGAACTTGTGCAGAAAGCGGAACGTGCCTTCTGCGTGGATGGTGTGGCCGCCGTTGAAAAATTCGATCTCCGTGCGGTCCTCCAGGCCCAGTTGGACGTAGAGCCAGCGCAAGCGGGCGTATTCGTGCGCCACCCACTGGTCGCGGCCAACGCGATCATGATGCCCGCGCTCCACCATGAACGGCCGCGGCGCCATGAGATAGGCCATTTCCGCATAGTCGAAGGTGCTGCCCATGTCGAAATAGGGCATCTCCCACTCGATGGTGTACATGAAGCTGAAGCGCTCATCGGTGGCGGCGACCTTGCGGGTCCAACTGTTGAAATCGCCAGAGCAGATCGAGAGGCTATAGCCTTCGAGAATCGTCGGCACCCGGACCGCGGTCTCGCCGCCATAGCTCAGGCCGTAGAAACCGATGCGGCGGGCGTCCACCATGGGCAGCGAGCCCAGCCACCGCAAAAGCTGATCGTGCTGCCCCAGAATGAACGAGAATAGCGAAGCCTGGACTCCGTTGGCTTTGCGGCTGAGCCAGCGATAGCGATCTTCGCCGCGGTAGAGATTATGCGGCGCAAAGGTCACGAAGCCCTGTTCGGCCAGACGTGCGGCAAAGTTGTGGTAGTAGGCGTCATCGCCTTCCACCACATTCCGCGGAATGCCCTGGCGCCCGTGCTGGCAAACCACTACGGGCCGCCGCTCGCCCGGCCGGATATCTTTGGGGACCAGCAGAATGCCCCAGGTGAAGACGTCCTGCCACACATCCAGCACCACTTCATAGCCGGTGTATTTGGGCGTGTCGTAGATCTGGCGAGTGCGGGCGTGGAAGGGCAACAAGGGATCCTCGAACTTGCCCAGCACCTCCTTCCAGAAATAGTCGCGATAGGGTTTAGCTGCCGCGACGAATTTCTCCACCGGATAGCCTTTGTGCTGCATGTCCCTGGTCCACGTATCGTCCGCCAGTTCGGGCGCAACTTTGTAGAGAAAGAACCGCTCCCGCACATGCTCGGCGCCGCGCACCAGGTTCTGCACATGGCTTTCGAGATCTCGTACCTGGCGCTTCTGGCGCTCGTCCAGATCGAAGCTTTGCCGCAGTTCCCGGGGAGCCGCCGCGAGCGCCGCCGGGGCATCCGCGCCCAGCGATCGGGCGAACGCATCCACCGCCGCCTTCGATCCCGGCCCGCCCGAAAGCAACTGCCGCGATCCAAAGCCCGGCCGGGTCAGAGCGTCGATGCGGGCGAACTCGGCCCGCACCCGCTCGAAGGGCGGCGTCTGCAAATCGCCCTTCTGGTTGTGCACATCCGGCACCGGGCAGTATTCGATCGTGAGGGCTCGCGGAGCGATAAGAGTGGCAATCTCGGCATCGCCGAACTCCCGCAGCAGTCCCCACACGTTGCGATAGATCGGCTCCGACCACACCTGCTGCCGCGAATCGAAATAGCCGCTCACCAGGGCCGCGCCGATGCGCGGATCCAGAGCAGCCGCATAGAAGGCGATCAGCCCGCCCTCGCCATATCCCGCCACGCCGATCCTGCCGGCGCCGCGCGCGGCGAACCAGTCCACCGCCGCCAGCACTTTCTGCACTTCGTAGCCGATGATGTGCCGGCCCATCTGGAATGCCTGCCGGTAAATCCACTCCCGATGCGTCTGATCGGTCATGCGGATCTCCGGATGGCCGGACCACTTGGTGCCGCGGCTCACCAGCACGGGCACCACGACGGTGAATCCATTCTCCGCCAGGCGCCGCGCAAACTGGCTCTCCGCGGGAATTCCGGCCGCGAGCCCCGTAATCTGCTCCGGAGTCTGGTCCGCATCGGGCAGGGCCACGACAGAACCGCGCGCCGCGCCTTTCGGTTCGAGCAGAAGCCCCTCGCCGTGGACCCCTTCGAGCACTGGCCAGCGAACCTGGTACACGCGATAGGTGCCTCCTTCGGCTGCCAGCGCGGGGTTGCGCTCATCGCCGAAGCGTTCCATGGTGACCGGCACGCGCGCATCCACTACGCCGATGATCTTCCGCAGGCGCGTCCGATTGGGCTCCACGGATTTTTCATAGGCTGCGGGCGACGACAGATCGCGGTGCCAGTAGCGCGGGCGGCCCGCGATCGATTCGGCGATCTTGCGCTCCACGAAGCGATGCGCTCCGTCCATCATCCGGACCGAGAGATCGCCCTGCCAGTCGAGCGGCTCTGTCCCGGCCAGAGGCGCTCCCGGCTGTCCTGCCGCGATGGCCGCGCAACATGCCAGCGCCGCGGCGCTCCAATAGCGAATCATGATGGGACAGTTTATCTCAGTGGAACTTCAGATATACTCCGAGGACAAATGTTGAAAGTTTTTCACCTCGCAGCCGTCTGCCTGCTGCCGCTGTGCGCCTTAGCCCAGGACGGCCGGCGCCAGACACTGGACCTGCTGCTGCGGGTCCTGCCGCCTTCGCGCGTTCCGCAGACCGGCAGGCTCAGCGCTCACGAGAATACCTGGGAGGCTTGGATCCACCGGACCGGCGAGCAGCCGCCCGACCTGGACGCGATGCCGTCCTACCCCGATCTGCCGGACCCGCTGATCCTGCGCGAGAACGGCCGCGCCATCCCGGTGACCAATCAAGAGCTTTGGAACCGACAGAAGCGATGGATTCGAGCACAGACCGAACATTGGATTTTCGGCACCATGCCACCCCGCCCGGATAACCTGCGCGCGGTGGTCACCGCCACGCGCCGCGAAGGCACCACTACGGTGCGGGAGGTGCGGCTGGAATTCGGTCCCGGCCACCGCGCCACCTTGCGGCTGCAACTGATCATTCCGGACGGCAAGGGCCCGTTTCCGGTCTTCCTTACCAATCACGGGCGCAACCGGCCCTGGCTCTATACCGCAGTCCGCCGTGGCTATATCGTGTGCTATTACGCTGCAACCGACCCGAACTACGGCGACCCGGACGACTCGGACCGCTACATCGAGATCTACCCGCAGTACGATTTCTCCTGCCTGGCGCGCTGGGCCTGGGCCGCCTCCCGCGCGGTCGACTATCTCACCACCCTTCCAGAAGTGGATCACGCCAAAATCGGGCTGACCGGGCACTCGCGCAATGGTAAGCAATCGCTGGTGGCGGCTGCCTTTGACGAACGCATCGGCGCGGTAATCCTTTCGAGCGGCAACACCGGCGAGTGCGACCCCTGGCGCTACACCACCGATATGTTCGCGAACGAGAGCATCGAACTCCTCACCGGCGCTCAACCGCACTGGTTCCACCCGCGGCTGCGCTTCTTCGCGGGGCGTGAGGACAAGTTGCCCGTGGATCAGAACATGTTGATGGCGGCCATCGCGCCGCGCGGCCTGATGATGTACTCAGGCTATGGCGAATCGGCGGGCAATCCCTTCGGCTTTGAGCAGGCCTATCGTTCGGTGCGCAGCGTCTACCGCTTCCTGGGGCACGAGGAGAACGTATGGCTCCATCTCCGCGATGGCGAGCACGAAACCACGACGGAGGATGTGGAGAACTTTATCGATTTCTTCGATTCGGTCTTTGGCCGCAAAGTCC
>CAZMRK010000223.1:0-5327 GCA_964568355.1 uncultured Solibacteraceae bacterium
GCGGCAATTCGGCGGATTTCGGCGCGACAGTTTTCTCACTTACGCCGTCAAAGCCTTCTACGATAACGGCGGACGCCGCGCCTATATCGTGCGCGTGGCCAACGGAGCCTCGCTCGCCTCCTTCGGTCCGGGCAGCCCGCCGCTCAGCCCTCCCGGAGGGACTCTCCCGATCTCGGCCGCCAACGAAGGCCTCTGGGGCAATAACATCTGGATTGCGGTCACTGCCAGTTCCGATCGTGACCCCAACAATTTCAAGCTCAACGTCATGTTCGTCTCGACTGCCGCGGAAGCCTCCCGCAACGTCGTCGAGGCTTATGACAATGTCACCGTCATGAGCGCCAATCCCGCCGATCCCATACCTGCCAACTACGTCGGCGCGCTGGTCAACAGCCGTTCCGAATACATCGCCTTCTCGCCCACTACGCCGCTCACCACCCTGCCCGCGCCGTTCGCCCCGCGTCGCCTCACCGGCGGCTCCGATGGCGCGCCCGTCACGCCCACCGACTACACCGGCGCCGTTTCGGTGGATGGCATCCGTACTGGTACCGGCCTGCGCGCGCTCGACAAAATCACCGACGTGAATCTGATCGCCATCCCCGGCCAGGGCGATGTCGGCACCATCAACGCGGGCATGGCCTACTGCAAGAACATCCGCCAGTTGCAGGATGTTTTCTACATCGGCGATATCGGCTCGGTCACCAGCGTGGATGCCGCGCGGCTCGATAACGCCGCCACCGACGTGCTGCGCGTCAGCGATGCCCGCGACTTCGCCACCGTCGGCGCGCCTCCCGGAACGCAGCTCGATAAATCCGCCGGCGATTACGGCGCCATCTATTATCCCTGGGTCCTCACCAACGACCCCATCGGCAACGGCAATAACCCGCGCATCCTTGCGCCTCCTTCCGGATACGTCGCCGGCATCTACGCCCGTACCGACAATTCGCGCGGCGTCTTCAAAGCGCCCGCCGGTATCGAGGCTGGTCTCGCCGGCGCCATCGCCCCCGCGACCACCGTCAGCGATTTCGAGCAGGATTCGCTCAATCCCGTGCAGGTCAACGTCATCCGCAGCGTGCCCGGCAGCGGTCTGGTCGTCTGGGGCACGCGTACCATCGGCTCCGACGCTGAGTACCGGTACGTTCCCGTGCGCCGCATGGCCATCTTCCTGCGCGTCAGCATCTACTACGGGATCCAGTTCGCCGTCTTCGAGCCCAATGACGAGCCGCTTTGGGCCAGCCTGCGCCTCAACATCCGCGCTTTCATGCTCACCCAGTTCCGCTCGGGCGCCTTCCAGGGCGCGAAGCCCGACGATGCATTCTTCGTGAAGTGCGACAGCACCACCACCACCCAGACCGATATCGACAACGGTGTGGTCAACATCCTGGTCGGTTTCGCACCCTTGAAACCTGCCGAGTTCGTCGTTCTCAAGCTGACGCAAAAGGTCAATCAGCAGCCGCAATAGCCGGCTCCATTCACTACGCAAGGAGCACTGGAAACTCATGGCCAGACTCACGCCTCAAACCAATCGCTTCGATCCCTTTCGCAATTTCCGCTTCAAGGTGAAGTGGGACGGCCAGTACGTCGCGGGCCTCACCAAGATGGGAGCGCTCAAGCGCACCACGGAGATGGTGGAATTCCGCGAAGCCGGCGAGAACATCACCAGCCGCAAGCTGCCCGGCAAGACCACCTATCAGGCCGTCACCCTCGAAGCCGGTCTGACTTATGACACGGCCTTCGAAGACTGGGCCAACCTGGTCAACGATTTCGCCAGCCACAGCATCACCAGCCTCGGCGAGTTTCGCAAAAACATCATCATCGATGTCTTCAACGAAGCCGGCCAGAAAGCGCTCTCGTATCAGTTGTTCCGTTGCTGGGTCTCCGAGTACCAGGCCCTGCCCGATCTCGACGCCGGCGCCAACGCCGTAGCCATTACCACCATGAAGCTGGAAGTGGAATCCTGGACCCGCGACCTGGACGTCAGCGAGGCGCAAGGACCCGCACGTATCGGTTAGCGCGAGTGCCTCTGCATGCGACCATACACGGAGACCGCCGCCGTGGATCTGCCCGGCGGGTTGCCGCAGTCCGGCGGCCCCCCGCTTACTTCGGTCGCATTACGTCCGCTCACCGGATGGGAAGAGGAATGGCTCGCCCATCACCCCGATGCTCCGGCGGCCCTCGCCGTCAGTGTCCTGCTCGATGCCTGCATCGTCGAGCCGGCCCATGTAGCGAATCGCCTGCTCGCCGGTGATCGCGACTACCTCATACTCCAGCTTCGCCGCCTCACTCTCGGCGAGCGCGTGCAGGCCGTTCTCGAATGCCCGCGCTGCGGCGCCAAGATGGATATCGATTTCCAGGCAGCCGACGTGCCGGTCGAGCGCCGCCCGCAAACCGGCTCCGTCTATACTCTCGCGCTCGGCCCGGACCGCGCCATCCGTTTCCGTCTCCCCAACGGCGCCGACCAGGAGGCCGTCGCCCGCCTGGGTACGACTGAGGCGGTCGAAACATTATTAGAACGCTGTGTGCTCGAAGGCGCGCCGCTTGCTCCCGCTGAGCGCGACGCCGTCATCGCCGCCATGGAAGAGCACGCCCCGCTGGTCGAACTGGAGCTCGATCTCACCTGTCCCGAATGCAGCCACTCCGCCGTCGTGCCTTTCGACACCACGGCCTTCTTTCTGCGCGAGATGACCGGCCGCCGCCAATATTTGCTGCGGGAAGTCCACTCGCTCGCCCTGCACTACCACTGGAGCGAAGCGGAAATCCTGAGCATGGTGCAATCCCGCCGCCGCGCCTATCTGGAGCTGTTGAGCGACGCCACGCGCCCGTAACGAGGAAATGCCTGTGCCCAACTACCTGGAACGAGTTGCGATGTCGGCCGCCGGATCCACCGTGCGTGCGCGCCCGCCCGCTGCCGCTCCGCCGCTCCCGGTAGGTCCGCTGGAAGTAGACGAAGTCCTCGTCCGCCCGGCCTCGCCTGCATCGCACCCCATCCCGCCTGCCGGGCCGCGCGTCTCCGCAAGTATCCCCACCCCGCCGCCCCAACCCGCGCCACCCACTGAACCGCGCGCGTCAGCAAGCGGTCCCACGCCGCCGCCTGTCATCCCCCCAGCCATCGCGCCTGTCACCAGGCTGACCGAGCCGCGCGCGTCCGCAAGCGGAGCATCCGTCACTTCCACACCCGCCACCCCCACACCCGAAGCCCCGCCGCCTCCGCAGCCCGCCATCTATACCTTTCCCTCCTTCGCGCCCGGAATCACCGTCCGGCTGCCCCGAAGCCTGCCGCCCCTCGCGTCCTCCGCCCAGCCGGGCTCCGCGCAGGCGGCCCCCGCCGAGCGCCCACCGCAAGCCGCGCCGGCGGCCTCCGATCTCCCCGTATCCGAACCCGCGCCCGCCGCCTCGCAAGCGCCGCCGCCACCGCATGTGCCGGCCCCAACGCAAGCGCCAACGCCGGCAACCGCGCCAATCATCGCCGCGCCGCCCGCGCAGGCTCCCCCGCGGCCACCTGTCCCGCAAGCACCTGCCTCGCAAGCACCTGCCCCGCAACCACCCGCGCTGCCGCCGCCCGCGCCCGTGGCCCCTGCCGCCCCGGCGCCCGAGCGTCCCTCGCGCCTGCACATCGCACACCTCGATCTCCAGGTGATCAACACCCCTCCTGCCCGGCCCGAACCGCGCCCCGCGGCGCCGGCGGGCCCGTCCGGCAAATTTCTGGAATCCCGCTTTCTCGAAAGGTTCCAGTTCCGATTGTGAGCGGCCATCATGAGTGACGACGCCGTGTTCCAGGTCACCCGAGGATTACGCATGCTGCTCCACAGCCAGCTCGTGCTCTCCAGCGCGGCCGCCGTGGTCACCCTGCATCCGCCCGGCGACGACCTGCCCGACGTCTCCGGCGTCAACCTCTATCTCTATCGCGTCATCGAAAGCCCCTACTTCAAAAATCAGCCCTGGCCGGGCGATCGCTCCACGCCGCCCTCCAACCAGCCCGCGCTCAATCTGGAACTCTTCTACCTCCTCACCCCCCTCGGCAAAAAGCCCGCCGACGAAGCCTTCGATCAGGGTGATGACGCCCACACCATGCTGGGCGTCGCCATGCGCACCCTGCAAAGCAATCCCGTGCTCAACGACGTGCACGTCCCCGGCTTCGATGCCGATCTGGTCCTGCCTCCCTCCCTCCAGGACAGCTTCGAGCGCATCAAAATCTCGCTGCTGCCCACCACCATCGACGACCTCTCCAAGATCTGGGCCACCATCAACAAGCCCTACCGCCTTTCGGTGGCCTACAACGTTTCGCTGGTCGAGATCACGCCCGCCACACCGCCGTCCTCCGGTGGCGGCATCGTTCTCTCCACCGGTCTCCAGGTCATCACCATCGCTCCGCCTCGCCTCACCGCGCTCACGCCCTCCCGCGGCGCGCTGGCCCAAATCACCGGCGGAGCCGTCGTCCCCAACACCCTCGCCGTGGATGGCTTCGGCATGAGCTTTCCGGGTTCGAGCCCCATCGCCCGCGTTGGAGGCCAGATCGCCGCGATCCAGTCCGTCCCCGCGCCCACCGATCAGCATCTCGTGGTCGCGCTTCCCACCGATCTCGCCGCCGGGCCGCAGGCCGATGTCACCGTCTCTCTGAACGGCCGCGTCAGCATCCCGCTGGCATTCCAGGTCACTCCCTGGATTTCGAGCGTCACGCCCGTGCGCACCTCGCTCGCCGCGCCTGGAGCCCGGCTCGTCCTTGGCGGCGCCGGCTTCACCAGCCCCGCGGCCGTGCGCTTCGAACTGGCCACGCCGCCGCCTCCCGCCAGTCCGCCGGCCTCCGTGCTCGTCACGGTCACCACCTTCGACCCCGGCGGCACCGATTCACAGGCCACCGTCGCGCTGCCCGCCTCTCTCGTCAACGGCACCTACAATGTCCGCCTGGTCCTAGCGGGCAACGAGGCTTCCAATACCCGGCCGCTCGAAGTGATTCCGCTGCTCACCGCTCCCATCGGCGTAGCCGTGGTGACCGCCGGCCTCAAGCAGGTCCACCGCCTCACCCTCAACGGAGCCCGTTTGAACGGCGCCGATGTGCGCGTCGTCATCGATGGCGTCGCCCACCAGACCGGCCAGAATCTCAACGCCGCCACGCTGGTCATCACGCTCGGCCGCCAACTCGCTCCCGGACCCCACACCGTCGCCGTCCAGGTGGATGGCCACGCTTCCCACGATCTGGAGCTGCTGATCTGATGAGCGCCCCTGCCCCCAACTGGACCGAGCTCAACCAGCGCTGCCTGGTCGCCGCGCTGGCGCAAATCCGCGCCTGCCTCGATCCGTCCGCCGCCCCGGCCGCGGCGCCCGAGGCCCCC
>CAZMRK010000224.1:0-11725 GCA_964568355.1 uncultured Solibacteraceae bacterium
CCGGCGATACTGTATTCGGCGCCGCAGTGGGGGCCAAGCTATACCTGCTCGAGTCCCGCAACTCTACGGGAGAACTGGATTTAGTGGTGCTCCACAGAGATCTGCTGGGCGGGGTGCTGGGGATCGGGGAAGAAGCCGTGCGGGAAGAGCGATACCTTCAATACGCGCGCGGTCTGGAAGCGGCGCGCGAGGCAGCGCGCCAAGGCAGGGCACAAATAGCGTTCCTGGTGAAAGCCACATCGGTGGAGCAGGTAGCCGGAATTTCTTTTAGCGGCGGCGTGATGCCGCAAAAGTCGACAGATTTTTATCCCAAGCTGCTGTCCGGATTCACTATCTATCGATTTTCCTAGGGTATATTCCCCGAATTTATCTTGGGGAAGGATGAGCGCAGATTGTACACTGGGGGTTCGACCTGCGTTCCAACCACACTGGATATCGGATTCGCCATTGTCGCGTGGGCTGGCCGGCCTTCGCGAGTATGCGTTCGCCACACTCGGACGGGGCTTCGGTTCCGGGGCTCTCCCTTTCCGGCAAGGTAGATCCATTCGCTCCGCACGATCTGGCGGAGGCAGCCTGCGACATTGGCACATTCGCTTCCATCGAGTCGCCGCCAGTCCATCGTGAAAGGGTTGATTCTGGTCAGGGGGGCCAGGCAACTACTCACCTTGCATGGCCCGAAGGTACCACGGCGCGGCGCGGCCCTGCGCGATCTCGGCTTGATTCATGACGGGTCGGTACTGATTCGTGACGGCGTGATTGAAGAAGTGGGGCCGAGCCGGCGCGTGGAGAATCTCTCGGTAGCGCGAGCGGCTGTTGGAATCGATGCCACCGGGCGGGTCGTCATGCCGGGTTTTGTGGATGCCCAGTCGCATCTGGCTTACGGTGTTCCGTGGCTGAAGGACTTTGAAATGCGGATCGCGGGCAGCGATGCGCTCGACGCAGCGACCGGATACCTGGCCAGCAGCCAATGGCTACGGAAATCCTCTCTCAAGACGATGGAACTGCGGGTACGCCGCAGTTTGAATACTTTTATCCGGCACGGTACCACCACAATCGGTTCGAGTAGCGGGTTCAGCTCCGATTCCGGTAACGAGTTGAAGGTTCTGCGCCTGCTGGCGCGTTTGAACCAGCAGCCGTTGGACGTCGTTCCCAGCCTTCTGGCCGCGTTTCCGGGCGGTGTGCTTCGGGCTAAGGAAAGCTCCGCCTATGTGGACCGGCTCTGTGAGGATATCCTGCCCGCGGTGCGCCAGCGCCGGCTGGCTGGTATGGCCGACGTTGTTTGCGGCCCGGGAGGGTTCTCCCTGCATGATGCCGTCCGGCTGTTCCAGGCCGCGGTGAAACTGGGTTTCCGGCTGCGGGTGGAGGCGGACCAATTTGAGCGCAGCGGAGCGGTACCGCTGGCCGTAGAAGCGAAGGCCATGGCAGTCTCGCATCTGGAGCATAGCTCGGCGGAAGACCTGGCCTTGCTGTGCGCTTCCGATACGATCGCCACGCTGTGTCCGGGGCCGGCCTTTCATTTGGGAACGAATCGCTTTGTCCAGGCACGCGCGCTCATCGATGGGGGAGCGGCGGTGGCCCTGGCAACGAATTTCAATCCCCACACCAGCCCCACCTGCAACATGCAGATGATCCTGTCGCTGGCCTGCTCGCAGCTCGGCATGATGCCGGGCGAGGCCATTTCCGCGGCTACCATCAACGGCGCGCACTCGCTGGGGTGCGCCGGCCGGGTGGGATCGCTCGAACACGGCAAGTCCGCCGACCTTTTGCTGCTCAACGTTTCCGACTATCGCGAGATGCCGTACTATTTCGGTGTCAACAGCGTTCATCTCACGATCAAGCGCGGTGTGGTGCTCTATCAGGAAGGCCGCGTGGAGAGCCTTCCGCAGGAAAACTGATGGAATCCGGCAAGGTACTCTGGTATTGCGGAGAAGAAACGACGTGCGAATCAGCGGTGTGGGGATCCGGTGAGCCGGACCATTGTAGAGTGCGTACCGAATTTTTCAGAAGGGCGAGACGCGGCCAAGGTGCGCGCCATCGTAGAGGCGATCGGCTCGGTGGAAGGGGTCGCAGTCCTGGGCTTTGAGCTGGACCAGGATCACAACCGGTCCGTCGTGACATTCGCCGGTCCGGCGGAGCGAATCGGCGAAGCAGCGCTGCGAGGGGTCGAGCGCGCAGTGGCGCTCATAGACCTGCGCGAGCATCGGGGAGTCCATCCGCGCATCGGGGCGGCCGACGTGGTACCGTTCGTTCCGGTGGAAGGGGTGAGCCTGGAGGACTGCGCGGCCATCGCGAGGGAGACCGGCCGCCAGATCTGGGAAAGACTGGGAGTGCCGGTATATCTCTACGAGGCTGCCGCGTGTCTGCCGGAGCGCGTAAGGCTGGAGAACATCCGGAGAGGGCAGTTCGAAGGGCTTCGCGAAGAGGTCCGCGAGAACGCGGAGCGGCGGCCGGACTTCGGCGAGCCGGAACTGCATCCGACCGCCGGCTCCACAGTGGTGGGAGCGCGCAAGTTTTTGCTGGCGTATAACATCAACCTCCAAACCCCGGATGTGGGGATTGCCAGGCGGATTGCGCGAACCATCCGCATGTCTTCGGGCGGCCTTCCCTGTGTCAAGGCCATGGGTGTGCTGCTGGCGTCGCGCAATCTGGCCCAGGTTTCCATGAACCTGACCGATTTCGAGCAGACCTCGCTTTACCGCGTATTTGAGGCGGTACGCGCCGAGGCTGCGCGCGACGGCGTGGAGATTGCAGGCAGCGAAATCATCGGCTTCGTGCCGCGCCGGGCGCTGGAGCAGACCGCGGCGGAGTATTTGCGGGTGGAAAACTTCCATCCGCGTGTGATATTGGAGAATCGCTTGGCGGAGGCGAGGATGGGCGGGGGATTGGACGAATTTCTGGACGAACTGGCGGCGCCCACGTCGACGCCGGGAGGGGGCAGCGCGGCTGCGGCGGCCGGCGCAATGGCCGCGGCGCTGGGGGTGATGATCGCGCATCTCGCCAAACTGCCGGCAGAGCGGTTTGAGGCCTCGCGGCGCTTCTTCGCACAGGCGGTGAAGCGCGACGCCGCGGCCTATGCGGCTGTGGTTGCGGCGCACAAGCAGCACAAAGGCGGCCACTCCGTGGTCGAAAGAGCTCTTTACGAAGCGGCGCGCGTACCCCTGCAGGTGGCCGAGCACGCCGCTGCGCTCAAAGAAGAACTGCGGCGCCTGGCCCTGGCCTCGCCCGCGAAGTTCGCCTCGGACATCGAAACGGCGGCGGAGCTGGCGAAGGCGGCGTTCAATGGCGCGATGGCCAATGTGCGCGTCAATCTGGACAGCATGACCGATGTTTCACTGATCGCCGAATTGCGCGAACTGGTATCGAAGCTGCCGGCCTGATGGGGCATCGGCCCCGGGAGTGCCGTAACCTTTTTCTCCCTGGCGCTAATAATAAGCAGCGGCCATCGATGACAGACGAAGAGATCCTAGCGCGGGCGGCCAGGGGCGATCGGGCGGCGTTTGGCAACCTCTACGAACGGCATTGGAAGGCAGTCTATCGATACGCCTGGCTCCTGGCTCGCTCCGTTGCAGACGCGGAGGACGTCACGCAAGAGTGCTTCCTGGCGCTGATCCGCCGGCCTAAGTCCTTCGATCCGGCCCGCGCAAAACTGCGGACCTGGCTGCTCGCCGTGGCTCGGAATCAGATGCTGCAGCGATGCCGGATTCCGCAAAGCCAGGCCGCGGAAGAGGAAGAGAGCGGCGAGATGGGGGAGAGCGTGGAGGAGGAGTTGATGACGCAAGCACGGGCCGATGCGGTCCGCCGTGCCGTGGACCTCCTGCCGGGCCTTCAGAGAGAAGCCCTGTTCCTATTCGAATTTGAGGGTCTGAGCCTGGCGGAGACGGCCGTGATTTTGAACATCGAACCGAATGCAGTCAAGGCCAGGCTGTTTCGCGCGCGCGAGCGGTTGAAGCGCCTGCTGGACCCGCAGCGCGCGGCATTGAGCTGGAAAAGGGAGGATGCCGATGAGTGACGAGATTCGAGATCCGGGTCTGGAAGGCATTCGGGATGCGTGGGAACCCCCTCCGCCCACTCCGCGGTTCCATGAGCGGGTGCGGACCGCCTATGAGCAGGAGTTTCGGCGACCACGAGCTTGGCGCTGGATATTGGCTCCTCCGGCGCGCCTGGTGACCGCGGCCTCCGCGATCGGACTTGCCGCTTTTCTTGGTAGTTTCGGAGTGTCCAAGGTGGCGTCTCGTATTCGTGATCTCTCCGGACGCGGGAATTCGGTCGAGGTGGTTCGCATCATCTCGCCGGCTCCGCCATCCGCATCGAGCGTGCAAGGCAATTCGGTGGAACAGCCGGCCTCGAATCCGATTGCTCGTCGTTTGGAGCGTCCTCTATCCACCATCCGCGCGGGGCGCCGGGCCGCCCGGCCCGCCGAAGAAGTAGTGACCAAGTTTTTTCCGCTGATGGATGCTCCGATGCCGCTTGGTCGCGGCGCGGTGCTTCGGGTGGTGGTATCCGCGGCCGCGATGCGGTCCGTCGGGCTGCGGGTCAGGGAGGACGCGCTCGACGGCAAAGTGCAGGCCGACGTCCTGATTGGAGAAGAAGGACTGCCGCGGGCGATCCGGTTTGTGGGTGTCAACCAGTGATGTTTTGAAGTTCTGCACCGTTCATGGAAAGGACAAATTTGTGAAGACCGCCATCCTGTTTTTGTTCGCAACGAACGTGCCGCTGCTGGCCCAGTTGAGCGCCACGCCACAAGTGGTTCTCGGCGGCCAAATGCTGGAGGGGCCGGTCACCGGCTCGCCATATTCCGCGAAGGCGCTGATCGACCGGACGCAGGCGCTTGCAGACGGCAATCGGATCGAGCTGCACGCGTCGTCCATGCGGTATCGCGACGGGCAGGGAAGAGAGCGCCGGGAGGAGGTCCTGTTCGGTTCGAGCGATATATCGATTGTGCTGATCTCGGATCCCGTGACCAGGACAAGCTATATGCTCGATCAGAAAGCACGCACGGCCAAGAAGACGGGACCGCTGCCGCCGTTGCCGCCGCCCCCTTCTCCGCATGCGGCTTCTTTGGGAGTTACATACTTCCCATCGGAACGGCAGGCGGAAATCCTGAAGGCGCGGGGTGTCGACCACGGGGCATTCGTGGGCGGGGTGATGAAAGGCAGCCCGGCCGAAAAAGCCGGTGTGCAGAGCGGCGACATCATCCTGGCGATCGATGGCCAGCCTCTCGCGGATTCCGCGGACCTGCGAAAACGGATTGTGGCTCTCTCGGGAGGCAGTGTGGTCAACCTGCATCTGGACCGGGATGGCAAAAAAGTGGACATCCCGGTCACCACACAGGATTTCGAGCAGGTCTTTCGGAGCGTGCCCTCGATCCTCGGCGACACACCAGCCATCGTCTACCCGCCTTTCGTCCAGCCGCCGCCAGTCGATAAATCCAAGACCAGAACTGAAGACTTGGGTACGACGACCATTGAAGGCGTCCTGGCACAAGGCAAACGCAGCATCTTGACAATTCCGGCAGGGCAAGTGGGCAATCAGCAGCCGATCGAAGTCGTCTCCGAGACCTGGTACTCGCCCGAGTTGCACACCATGGTTCTGATGAAGCAGAGCGACCCGCGTATGGGCGAAACGGTGTATCGTCTGACCAACATCAACCGCGCGGAACCGCCGGCCTTACTCTTCCAGGTCCCACCGGATTATAAAATCACGCAGGGATCCGGGCCGAACCTGATTCTGCGGAAGAAAGACTAGCGAACGACGTACAGATCCAGATCCTGTTGCAGATTCCGATTCGCCGCCAGGTTGATTGCCTTGGCCCCGGCATTCGACATATCCTCCGAATCGGGAGCCAGGTATTCAAATGAGCTCAGGATGCGATAGTTGCCGGGAGCAAGCCCGGTGAAGTGGTATTGTCCCTGTGTGTCCGTCCTGGCAACCAACATCTCGGTTACCCGCCGGGACGCCTCCAGGTCCAGCGGTTCGAGGAATACCGGCGCCCCGGCGACGGCCTCGCCGCTCGATTTCACCGTTCCATGCAGGAGGGCGCTGCTTCCCGAGATACTGAAACGGACGCCCGCGGCGCCTCTGCTCACGATCATGTCGTTCCAGCAGTCCGCGCGGAGATCCGGTGGGGGTTGATGTCCCGGGCCGGAGAATGCCGATACATAGTAGCCGGAGGGAGGTTCAAGCGCGAGCTGCCATGGCCCTGTGGCAAGTTGGAACCTGTTGTTGACCAGCTCCAGCACGTGGGTGGCATCAGCACCTGCCAAATCCTTTCGCCTTGCCAGCACTCGCATCGCTCCCGTTTCGATGGCTTGGCTTGGAGCACCCGGGAAGGCGAACTCGAGCGCCGGTTCCTCATGCAGCACGAAGCTGGCAGACGTATCCTGGCTGACCGTAATCCGGCGGTAGTCGGATTGTAGCCCTGGCCCGCGTTCGAGCGGGGCTTCCGAAAACAGGTCGTATTGCCCTGCCGGCAGTGGGCCGAAGGTCCAGGTGCTGGCATGGACGGTTTGCCTGCCTAACTCGGATACTAACGTGATGGTAACCGGTAGAGGGCGAATCGGATTTGGGGGGATTGTCGCCGCCGATACCGTTAAGGTGAAAAGTTTGCCAGTTACCGGTCGAACATCGACCTGTTCTACCTGCCGGTCCAGATCGACCTCCACAAGGAATGCCTGATCCGGGATTTGTGTCTCTTTGGAAAAGGTGGGCAAGTAGTTGCCGTCCTCATATGCTTTACCGGCGGTGCGAACCAGATACGTACCCGGCTCAAGGCCGGAGATGCGGTACATCCCGCGATCGTCCGAGGTGGCGCGTGTCACAAATTGCGGAGGGTGGGTATTACGATAAGCCACCACGTCGTGATCCGGCAGACCGACATCATTTTCGTCCAATACGGTTCCCGCGATTGCCCCAAACCGTGGGAGCCGCATCGCCAGCGTGGGGGAATCGTTCTCGGCAACCACGACGGGAACTCCTGCGGACCGCCATCGCTTCTGACCGTATTGCATTGTGGCGAACCCGGTTCGAGTGGCGGTCAGCAGGTAGGTGCCGGCAGGTAGCTCTGTGAACTCGAAATAACCGCTGGAGTTCGTGCGAACGGATCGTGGTGAGCCCGGAGAACCGGTCACGGGGTGCAAGCGAACGGTAGCGCGCGCCACCGGATGCCCCATTTGGTTCTCAACGACCGTGCCCCGAATCATGGCCGCGCGCAGCGTGAGCGCCGCCAGCGAGAAGACCAGGTATTTGCGCATTTTGATCAAAGGCTCTCAAACACTGACGCAAGATCGGTCTTCCGGGTGCAAACAGATTGGCGGGACGCGGCGTGGATGTGCCGTATGGACTAAACGCGCAGTGCCCTCCGGTCGTCAACAAGTGGTGGGCTGCTCCCGGCGATGCGAGACACCCGCAAGCGGTTAAGCGGCCATGCTTGCCACACTGTTTCGATCAGACGGCGGCGCTCCAGCTATGGCTGGGCCAGCAGGGCGCGGATATTTTTCTCCACATTGGCGCGGTCCACCAGACCGACGTAAGTGGCGGCGATGCGGCCGCGGCGGTCGATCAGATGGGTGACCGGCATGTTGCGGATGTCATATGTTTTCGCCGTGGAGCCGTCTCCCAGAAGGATCGGATAGGAGATCGGCACTTGTTCGAGAAAGGGCTTCAACACCTTCCAACCGCCTTCGTCGAGCGACACACCCACGACGGAGAGGCCTTGGCCGGCATACTGGCGGGCGAACTCCGAGAACCACGGGATTTCCTGCTTGCAGCCGTGGCACCAGGTGGCCCAGAAATCGAGCAGAACCACCCGGCCGCTGTAATCCCCAAGGCGCATGACTTTGCCGGACGCGTCCGGCAGCGCGAGGGTGGGCGCCGCGCGGCGCTGCCCGGCGGATTGCAGTTCGGCGCGAACCTGGGGAGATGCGCCGGCGGCGAGACCGGCCAGAGTGAAAAACAGAGTCGGGAGCCACACATGCGGGGTCGGCGTCGAGTTCATCTTCGTTCCTTTTCTGGTTTGGATTTGATCATTCTTAGCTGGAAGCCCTGGCGCATCCCCCAGAGAGATGGCAGCACCACCAGCGCGGCGTATACGGCTAGGGGCAGAACGGCTCGATAGAAAACGGATGCAAATACGGCGGCATTGCAGGCGAAATCGCGGCCGCGATGGAAGCCCGGGTCGCCGGAAGGAAAGGGCACCCCGTAAACGTGCGTCAACAGCAAGAGCAGGCAGAATAGCGTAGCGATAACGGGGAGGCTGCGGCGAGACACTACCGCGAGCGTCAGGCCGGCGATCCAGGCGTAGCCGGCCAGGCGGACGTATGAGAACAGTACACTCCCGGCAAAGCCGAGGAGGTCATTTCGCGCGGCTGGGTTCGCGAGGACGCTGCTGTCCCAGTTTGCGGCATAGAGCCAGATGTAGATGGCGCTATGGTCCGCGATCTGGCGCGAGCGGTTGCCGAGCAGCAGGGCCAGAGGGAGAACCAGGGTAGCCAGAATCAGCCAGGGATGCCAGTTCTTCCAGAACCCGGCCTGGTGGCGCAGAACCAGGCCAAGGACACCCACTAGAGCTTGCCTGCCGGAGTCACCAGCTTCGGCGAGATCTCCGCAGACAGCTTCACGCTCGGCAGGCGGCAGGAGGCCGGCAAGATGCATAGCGAGCCGCGAAGAGAGATCAGGCATCGAATTACTCATACATTGTGATATTAATCGAGACGGGTGTCAAGCCGAGCCGGTTCAGCCGTTTGCTTGTGCGATTCAGTGGCCGCCACGGAACCACGGCCGGAAGGGAATGGACTTTAGCGGACTGCTTCCGCGATGGATACAAAAACTTCGCGTTCCGCTTTGCCTGCTGCAATCCGCTGAATGAGGAATACTCCGACCATCTTCTTTGCCGGATCGGCCCACATGAACGTGCCGAAGGCTCCGGCATGGCCGTAGGAGCCTGCCCCCATGCGCGGCCGGCAGTCCGGTGCATCTGGCAGGAGCTGCCATCCCAGGGCGAAGTAGGCGGCGCAGGGGCCGGCAGGCTGGGGGAGATTTGCCTGCGGGCGTCGCATCGCCGCCACCGCTGCCGGGGAGAGAATGCGGCTGCCGTCGGGCGCGCGCCCGGTGAGGGTCATTCGCAGGAAGCGGGCCATATCGGCCGCGGTCGAATATAAGCCGCCGGCCGGGTTCGCATACCGGGCATTCTGGCGGTACAGGTCGACTGCCGCCGCGGTCAGCTTGCCATCGCGCATCTCGTATACCTTCGCAATCCGATTCCGCTGGCTTGCCGGGGGAAAGAAATCCGTGTCCCGCATACCCAGCCGGCGGAAGATTCGTCCGGCGAGAAAGCGGTCGAGCGGCTGTCCCGATGCGATCTCCACAATCCGGCCGAGCACGGCAAAACCAGGGCCGCTGTACTGCGAACGCGTGCCTGGCTCGGTTTCGACCGGCTCTCGCGCGATAAAGCTCGCCACCTCAGCCAGCGTGTGAGCGCGTTTCACCGCGTCATCCCGCAAAGGCGGCGGGTCATTCTCCGATAGCCCGGAGGTGTGCGTTAGCAGGTGCCGGATGGTGATCCGGCGGTCGAAGCCCGGCAAATATTTCGCCACCGGATCGTCGATCGCGAGGCGGCCCTCGTCGGCCAGCGCCATCACGGCAACCGCTGTGACCGGCTTGGTCATCGACATGATCTGGAAGATCGTATCGGACCGCATCGCGGTTTTTCGCTCCAGATCCTGATAGCCCACCGCATCGATGCAATCGGAGCGCCCCGGAAGCGAGATCAGCGTCACCGCTCCGGCGATCGTGCCCGCGCGCACATATTCGTCCAGCCGGGCAGAAATCGAGCCGGCAACGAGCGGCGCAGCGAGCGCCGCGATTATTGCCAGGCGACCTGCAGCCATGTCGTTCGCCACTTTCCTTCGCTGCGGCCACCCGCTTCGTAATAGGGAAGGAACAGAATCGGATCGCGGCCCGGCAGGGTCAACTGAAACGCGGGGCCGTCGAATCCGGCCGGGGTTGCTGTGGGAGAGAAGAGCAACTCCGCCGTGGCTTTCGGAACTTTGAGCGTCTCCTCCTTCTTGTAACCGTCCAGTAAGCCGGTGGCGTAGAGGAGCGGCCCGCGAGTGACCGCCATGTAGTCGGTATGCGCGATCTCCTGCCCATGGTGATCGAGAGAGTACGCTTTAGACTCGACTTTGAGCTTCAACGGAAGGTCGAGCGAAACTTCGTCGCCGTTCTTCCAGGGCCGGTCCAGGCGATGGTAGCTGCCGGAAAGCACGGGTTCGGGGATGCGGGTTCCGTTCACAGCAATGGTCGCGCCGTCCGCCCACTCCGGTACACGCAGGAACAGCGGAAAAGCAGCCGGCTTCTCCGGCTGGACGCGAATCCGGACTTGGCCGCTCCGCGGGTAGTCCGTTTGGATCCCCAGGGTGACCGTGCCGGCATCGCGTGTCCGCAGGCGTGCCTGGGCCTCCGTGTAAAGGTTGACCGCGACACCGCCCTGCCGTATCCCCGCGACCAGGGGCGCAATCTCTTCAAGAGCAAGAGCGCCGCTCGATTTACAGCAAGCCCAGTAGTATGTGTTGCTGCGCCTGCCGTTGGGGAAGATGAAGTACGACCAGTCTTCGCCATTCGGATCCTGCGCCCCAATCAGGGAGTTGTACAGGGTCTTTTCGATCTGATCGGCGTACCGGGAATCGCCGGTAACTCGCAGAAGGTCGCGGTTGAGATGAATCCAGGACATCGTGCTGCAGGTTTCGACCATGCCGCCCGGATGGAAATAGCCCTTGGGATTGAATACCTCGTAGTGACCCGCAACGCCGCCCCAGGGACCGCCTCCGGGAGTGAGATGATCTGCCAGGACATTCTTCCAGGCGTACTCCACGGATCGCTGGTACCGGGAATCGCCGGTCACTTCGAAGAGCTTTTCCAGGCCGACATAGTTCCACAGAAGCTGGTAAATCTTGCCGTCGCCGATCTCCTGAACGTCGCGTCCGGCAAGGCTCCGGGAAACGATCTGGAGACCGGGGCGCGTTTCCATCTGGGATACAACGGCCTTGGCCAGTTCCAGGTATTTCCGATCTCCCGTCGCGCGGTATAGTTCCACGGCCGGCTCAAGCAGGATCGTGCCGGAGAGGCCGAGATGGTTGCCCATGTCGGCGGTACTCCGGCCTTGCCGGACAAATAAGTCGTAGCAGAGGTCGCCCACGCGGCGGGCGGCATCCAGGTAGCGGGCCTGCGGATCATAACGGTTTACTTCAAGCAGCCCGAGAATCACGTAGCTGTGCACCCAGAGGTCCCACGTACGCTTTCCGGCGACGTTCGCAGACGTCATGCGCGACTCGGCGGTGGGGGCATAGGTGCCGAGATATCCGTTGGGTTCCTGCCGGCTGACCAGGTAATCGGCCACCTGGCGGACGGCGGCGGCAAGCTGTTTGTCGCCGGTTCGATATGCTGCGCGCGCAGCCGTGTAGAGCCACTTGCCGGCGTGCTCGCCGTTCCAGTCCCCGGCGAAGTTCCGGGAGGCCGCTTGCGCGCTGAAGATCGCGATAGGCTCGCTCTTTGGCGACTGGATGAAGTGCTTTACCCGGCCCTGGCAACTCGCCTGCACCGCGGCTCCGAGAATGCCGCCGTAGAGAGTCACCTGGTTCGGCGAGACGAGCTCGATCACCGGCGGGACCATTGCTTCCGGAGCCGCCCCGAAGGCGACTGCGGAAAGCAGAACACTGATCGCAAGGGCTTT
>CAZMRK010000225.1:0-3074 GCA_964568355.1 uncultured Solibacteraceae bacterium
AAACGCTGCGGCACGGCCCAGGAAAAGACCTCCGTGCCGCCGGAGACCGTGACGTCGGCTTTGAACCGGTCGGTCCAGGCCAGCATGAGCGGCCAGCGCATTTTGGCGCGGTCGTCCCAATCCCCGCAACTGCGCATCTTCACGGAGGGAATGGTCTGCGAACGGGACCGGTGCACGGTCTGAAGGCAGGCATACTTGGGCAGGCGCTGGATATTTTCCACGATCTTCGCGCGGGCCCGTTCGAGCAGCGCCGCCTGGTCCGGTTCACCGCGCAAACCGGAAGGAAACATCGCGGCGAGGATCATTCCGATGCTGGCGGCGCGCCGCGTCATGAGAACCTGCTCTTCGAGGCGACTCCCTGACCGGCGGCCGCGACCGCGACCACCATCTTTCCGCGCCGCGTTCGTTCCACTTTGCCCGCAAAGGCATCGGAAGCCCGCGCCCACGGCACCACCGCATCCACCACTGCCCGAAGAGTGCCCGCATCGATCAGATCCGCAATTTCGGCCAGTTGCGACCGGCGAGGCTCGACGATAAAAAACGCCTGCTGCGTTCGTTCGTCCCTGGTTCCTTCGCTGTCGGCGGCGATCGTGACCAGTCGTCCTCCCGGCTTCAGCATATCCCAGGAGCGCCGCAGGGTCTGGCCGCCGACCGCATCGAAGATGACGTCGGCCTCGCGTGCCTCGCCTTCCCATGTTCCGGTGCGGTAGTCAATCGCATTGTCGGCGCCCAGGCTCTCGACGAACGCGAGATGGTCCGCCGAAGCCGTGGCAGTCACATACGCGCCTCGGGAATGCGCCAATTGGACGGCGTAAATGCCCACCGACCCCGCGCCGCCGTGCACCAGCACGCGCTCTCCCGCGCGGAGATTCGCGCGATCGAACAACCCTTGCCGGGCGGTCAAGGCGCCGATCGGCACCGAAGCGGCCTGAACGTAATCCAGCCGCCGGGGCTTGCGCGCGATCCATTCCGGCCGTGACAGGCAGTACTCCGCCAGCGCCCCTTCGGCGAACCAGTCATTCATCCCATAGACCTCCTGACCGATCGACAGACTTGAAACTCCCGCTCCCAGCCCGGCGACCACACCCGAAAACTCGTGGCACGGCACGGCCCCCGTCCGCCGGCCGCCATCTTTGGCATGCGACGTGGGATACCAGATGAGCTCCGTCGGGGTTACTCCGGCCGCAAAAACGCGAATCAGTACCTCGCCCGGCGTTGGCTGAGGCTGCGCGGTATCCCGCTCGGTGAGTACAGTATCTTGTCCGGAATCCGTCAGGTGCAGGCTCCGCATAGTCCTCCTCTCCTTCTGAAGAGTATCCGCTATCCAGCGAAACGACGGTCCGGTACGCGAGGCGCTCCGCTCGATCCGGTCATCGCATTGCGCGAAAACTGAGCGGGGCTTTTCCTTGGACCGCTACTCGAACTTCTGGAGTTCCTGGATCAGGCCGTTGAGGCCGCGCTTGCGGTACAGGTCGGTCAGGCGCTGTTCTTCCGGAGAGGGGGCCAGCACGCGCAACAGTTCGGCATTCTCCAGCGCCTCGCGGTTGGGAATCCAGATCTTGCCGTCGGCAAACTCCACCTGGCTTACAAAGCCGGTCATGCCGGAGATGCTCACCGGCTCGCCGCCGTTGCGGGAGAACCGCAGCGCCGTGTCCTGCAACAGCCGGCCGGTTTGTCCCGGCGGCAGGTAAAGATCCGGATTGCCGCCGGGGACCGAAGCGGCCATGAATTCCTTGCCCCGCGCGTCCTTTACCAGCCAGCCGATTTCCACGTAGCGCACGCTGCGCCCGGAGAGATTGCGTACCTGGATGCGCGGCGCGCGCGCTTCACTCCCGGCGATCTGGGCCCAGCCATCCACCGGCTTCACCGGCGAATCGGGGAATTCGAGGAAAGCGAACCTGGCGGTATGCTCCGGCCCCAGCGCGGCGGAGGAGACCGACCGGCTGCGTACCACCTGTACGTCCAGCCGCGGCCGCTCCGATTGCCGCACGATGCTCTGGAGGATGCTGGCCTGTAAAGCCTCGCGGCCTTTGGTGTTCAGAACCGCGCGGAAGTACCGGCGGTCGCGCTGGGCTTCCATCTCCCAGGCAGTCATGGCGCGGCGCGAATCCAGCCGGTTCGGACCGTAGAACGAAAAATCCTGAAACAGCACTCCGTCCAGGCTCACCTGCACCAGCGGACCGATGTTCAGTTGCGCCGGACGCAGCAGCCGCAGATCGATGCGCACCGGAAACGCCGATCCGGGAGGGACGTCCAGGCTGGAGAGCGCCACCGATCCGCGGCCGCCCGGCGTTACCTCCTGGGCCAGCACGAGCAGCGTAACACCGCGGATATGGCGCGTACTCGAATTTTGCAGCGAAAGCACCATCTGCTGGAGATCCAGCACCATGGCGCTGCCCCGAGCCGTGGCGTGCGAGCCGCCCAGATTAGCCGAAAGCAGTCTCACCGGCGCATCCGGCGGCAGGTTGATCTTGACCGAGTTCTCGAAATCCAGCGGCAGTTCCTGCGCTCCGAGCGTCAGCAGTCCCGCCAGCCAGAGAACGGCAAACCTACTGCACATAGACATTGTTCATCGTCACGTAGCCGCTATCGGCGGCCACGTAGCGCGCTCCCATGGATCCCTGAGCGCCGGCCGAGTAGGTCACCTCCTGATCTGCTTTATGCAGCAGGATCATCGCCTGCCCGTCTTCCCTCAGTTCAATCCCGTTGGTGGTCACCCGCAGCACGGTCCCCTGGAAGGGCTCGGCCGCCGGGGGCGTGGGACGCTCCAGCAGGATTCCCGCCACCACCAGGGCCACCATACTGACACACGCCACCAGCGCGCGCCATCCTGGAAAAACCGGCTGGCCCAAAACTCTCGCCGGCTTTCCATCCATTTCCCGAACGCATTCCCCGGCCTCTAAGCCCAGCCGGATATTGGCTTTCATCTCGGCCGCCAGGCGATTCCAGGGAAGCCCCGGCAAATCATCCAGTCCGGCCATCGTCTCACGGGCGCCCGCGAACTCATCCACGACAAGCCGGCACCGGTCGCAGCCCGCCAGGTGACGCTCTGTCCGCCATCGGCTCCAGGAGCC
>CAZMRK010000226.1:0-22849 GCA_964568355.1 uncultured Solibacteraceae bacterium
CCATACTTCATCCCTCGCCCGCGCTCGGGGACATTGTTAAAGTAGGCGAAGAATTCGTAAAACTCCTTTTGCGTGAACGGATCGTATTTATGGTTGTGGCAGCGGGCACAACCCAGGGTCACGCCCATGAAGACGGTCGAGACGGTCTCTACGCGATCCACCACGTACTCGACGGCATATTCCGCTGGAATGATTCCGTCCTCCGTGTTGATGCGGTGGTTGCGGTTGAAGCCGGTGGCGATCTTCTGGTCGAGTGTGGCAGTGGGCAGCAGGTCGCCCGCAATCTGTTCCACCGTGAATTGATCGAAGGGCTCGTTGCGGTTGAACGCGTTGATCACCCAGTCGCGCCATCGCCACATGGCCCGTTCTCCGTCGAACTGATAACCGTTCGAATCCGCATAGCGCGACGCATCCAGCCAGCGCGCGGCCATGCGCTCGCCGTAGCGCGGCGAAGCCAGCAATCGATCGACGGCTTTTTCGTAGGCCTTTGGGGACCGATCTTTTTCGAAAGCATCCAAATCGGCCGGTGAGGGCGGCAAGCCGGTGAGGTCCAGGCTCACCCGGCGCAGGAGCGTTCCGCGATCGGCTTCCGGCGAAGGCTCCAGCCCTTCCCGCTCCAGGCGATCCAGCACGAACGCGTCAATCGGATTCTTCACCCAGTCCGCCCGCTTCCCCTGCGGAAGTTCGGGTCTTTGCGGAGGAAGAAAGGCCCAATGTTTTTGCCACTTTGCTCCCTGCGCCACCCAGGTGCGCAGTGTCTCGATTTCTTCGGCCGTTAGCGTCAAGCCGGAATACGGCGGCGGCATCCGCATGGCCTTGTTCGGCGCGCTGATGCGCTGGATCATCCGGCTGGCCGCCGGGTCTCCTTCGACAATCGCCCGATGCCCACCTCGATCGGCCTTGGCGGCCGCCTCGCTGTCCAGCCGCAAGGGAACCTTTTTCGCGGCGGCGTCCGGTCCATGGCAATTCCAACATTTGTCGGAGAGGATGGGACGAATGTCCCGGTTGAATTCCAGCGTACGTCCCGGTGCTGACGCCGCAGAGAGTGTGCTGACCAATACTAAGGCTGCCCCAGAGAGTCGCATGACGAACGTGTTCCTATTCTATATCCGCCGCGCCAGGGGTGCGGTGGGGCCTAGCCGGTAGTTGCCGGAAGCGGGTCGAGCTCCAGTTTTTTGTCGAAGCGATAGGTCTTTTGGGGGACGGTGGGAAAAGTACGCGTCCGCTCGCCATAGCGCACCGTGCAGGTATTGCCGGCCAGCGAATGGATCTCGGCCGCGAGCAGACGGCCCTCCCGCCAGCGCAGGCTCACCTCAAAGGCGCCCCGCGCGCATAGCCCGGTAACGCTGCCCGAAGGCCAGGCATCCGGAAGCGCCGGCAGGAGATGAATCTCTCGGCTGTGGCTTTGCAGCAGCATTTCCGCGATCCCCGCGGTGCCTCCGAAATTGCCGTCGATCTGGAAGGGCGGATGGGAGCAGAACAGGTTCGGCATCACACCGCCGCGGGTATAGCGCTGTTCGCCGGTCTTGGCCGGCTGTAGCAGGTTGCGCACCAGTTTGTACGCGTGGTTTCCGTCCTCCAGGCGAGCCCACAGGCTGATCTTCCATGCGCGCGACCATCCGGTGCCCTCGTCCCCTCGCAGTTCGAGCGAACGCCTCGCCGCCTGAAACAGGTCCGGGCGGCGGCGGGTGACCTCATTCCCGGGGTGCAGAGGATACAAATGCGAGACGTGGCGGTGGTGCGGTTCCTGTTCGGCGAAATCCTGTGCCCATTCCTGCAACTGCCCGCGCGCGCCGACCTGGTACGGCAGCATCTTCGCCAGATGCCGGCGCAACGTGCTCCGCAGCGCAGCGTCCTTCTGGAGAATCCCGCTTGCTTCGATGCAATGCGTGAAAACTTCGCGGATGATCGCCAGGTCCATGGTTGGTCCCATGGAAAGCCCCGCGGACTGCTCTCTTCCCGCCGCATCGGTGTACCGAAAGGTGTTCTCCGGCGAAACGCCCGCGGGCGTGACGAGGCGTCCCTGGCCATCGTCCACCAGCCAATCGAGATAGAATTCCGCGGCTCCGCGCAGCAGCGGATAGGCGTGCTGCTCCAGGAAACGGCGATCGCAGCGGAACCGGTAGTGTTCCCAGACGTGCTGGCACAGCCACCCCTGGGCCATCGGCCAGAAGGAAGGCATGGCATTGTTATCCACCGGCTGCGCGTCGCGCCAGATGGTCGTGTTGTGGTGAGCCACCCAGCCGCGCCGGCCATACATCCGCCGCGCCACTTCGCGCCCGTTGACCGCCAGTTCGCCAGCCATACGCAGCATCGGTTCATGACACTCGGAGAGATTGGTCACTTCGGCCGGCCAATAGTTCATCTCCAGATTAATGTTGGTGGTGTAGGCGCTGGCCCAGGGCGGAATCACCTCGGCGTTCCACAATCCTTGCAGATTCAGCGGCTGCCCGCCCGGGCGTGAGCCGGCGATCATGAGATAGCGCCCGAATTGAAAATAAAGCGCGACCAGCGCCGGATCGCCGTCGTCGGCAAACCGCGCGATGCGATCTTCGGTGCTCATCCCGCTACGTTCCCCCGAGCTACCCAGGTCGAGTTTTACCCGACGGAACAGGCGTTGGTAGTCGTCCACGTGCGCCTGGCGCAGGGGGTCATAACGTTTTCCCGCAGCCGCGCGCAGATCGGCGCGAGCCTGGGTGGCGGGGTCCACTCCCTGGCGGCTCGGGCTCCTTGCCGGACCGTTATAACTGGTGTCGGCCGAAAGCAGCAGCGTTACCTCGCCGGCATCGCGGACCTCGATCCCCTCCGGAGTTGCATGGACCCTCCCGCCGTCGGTCGCCGCATGTACCCGCACTTCGAAGAAGGTACCCAACCCGTCGATCTCCGGCCCATAGAGCACCTGGGCTGCATGTGGGCGCCGCCGCCCCTGGTCGTCCCAGAGCTCCGGATACTTCTGCTGCTCGCCGCGCTGCTCGACCCATTCCAGAGTGCGCCGCAGCACGAACCCGGGCGCCTGCCCGGTGAGCACCAGTTCATTCGCAGCGGCGGCCGATACCTTGGCGGTCCGGTGAACCGAGCGCAGGGCGACGCGCAACCATAGCGCGCCCGGCCGGCTCGCCGCCAGTCGGATGGCAATCACCTGGTCGGGATGGCTGGCGAAGAATTCGCGCGTGAACTGGATGCCGCCCTGCCTATAGCTCACCGCTGCCAGCGCCGTATCCAGATCCAACTCGCGCCGATAGCCGTCTATCTCGGCGGTGTCCGGAAAGGTGATCAGCAGGTCGCCCAGAGGCTGATAGCAGGCTTGCGCGCGGCCCACCCAATGAGCGCTGACGAACTCGCCCGCCTCGCGATACCGGCCCGCCCGCAGGTCACTCACCACCTTTTCGAAATCTTTGGTAATGTCGAGCGGCAGGTCCCGCCTTCCAGGCTCATCCGAATAGAGCGTGTTCTCGTTGAGTTGTAAATGCTCTTCGGCGACTCCGCCGAAAATCATGGCACCCAGCCGGCCGTTACCGATCGGCAGCGCTTCGTTCCAGTGTGCCGCCGGGCGCGAGTACCACAGCCGCGGCGGCTCTGTTTTGCGTTCGGCGGCAGCGCCGGAATGAGGCAGAGCGGGAAGCAGTCCGGCGGTCTTGAGAAACTCGCGGCGTGTCTTCATGGAGTTTGGGCGGAGGCTGCTTTGCTGCCGTTGGCGGCCGTCTCCGCGATCGCCTCGCGAATGCGCGCGGCGGCCTTGTTCTCGGAGAGCGAACGGGCGGAGAGAATCCGGTCCAGCGCCGCCACCGTGCTCCGCACGTTTCTGCCCCGCGATTCGTACAGCTCGTAGAGCAACGGATAAAACCGCGTATAAGTGCGGTCAAATGCGAGCCCCGCGTTGTTTTCGGCTGCGAGGCACTTGTTGAAGGAGCGCGGACTCGGAGAGATCGCCTGACAGCCACTCCGCAATTCGGCGAACAGGCGTCCTTTGGCCGCAAAAGCCTCTTCCCGCCGCACCTTGCCCTTTCGCATCCTGCTGTAAATTCCGCTCAATTCCTCATACGTTCGGTTTACCAGTGCCGATTTGCGCAGAAACAGCTCCGGCTCCCCTGCCAGGTTCCGGTAAAGCTGCGAATTCTCTCCGAACTCCTGTCGCGCGTAGTCCGCGGCGGTCAGAAAGCCCACCAGGGTTGCGGCTGCTTCGCCAACCGAGGCCGGCAGATCCTTGCGCATGTGATAATCCTCGTGCGGCACCACCACCAGCACCCGTTCCGGTTTAGCTTCCGCCAGGCTCTTGGTTACGGGAGTTTTTCCGCTGGCAACCGCCTCGATCGGATAGAAAAATACGTCGTAGCGGCGCGGATCCATCCCGCAGCCGGATTCCTTCCCCTCTTTCAGCTTGAGCCGTTCATAGGATTCCGGAAGTTCCAGCGGTCCGGTGTAATAACAGCGGTAATAAGCTTGCAAGGTCTCTGAGTTCTGATCGAAATTCCGTGTCCTGGCAATTCCCAGCTTGCCCTCGAATTCCTGAATCCCGTCGATCAATTCCCGCGAGGTAGGCGGCTGGGAAGACTCAGCCGGAGCTTGCGCCGCCAGGCCCGGAATGGGCCAGAAAGCGACGAGCAGAATCCCCCAGTGAGCGAATCGGTCCACTCTTTTCAGGTTACCGCTCCCCGATTCGCTCTGGACGCCGATATCCGGGCTCAGGAACGCTTTGACAGTTTGGGTAGGTATCTTCTATATTGATATCTAGATATTCTAGGCATTATGAAGAGCCGGAGGTCCTGGTGGAATCGGCGGTGGGAACAGCGTATGGATTCCGAGTTCCGGTTCCACCTGGATAGCCAGATCCGCGACTACGTCCAGCAAGGGCTCAGCCGGGAAGATGCGGAGCGGCGTGCCCGCCGCGAGTTCGGCCCGGTCACGCTGGCCAAAGAGGAATGCCGGGACCAGCGGGCCCTGGAATCGCTGAACTATCTTCTCCGCGATGTCCGTTACGCCTCCCGTTCGTTGCGAAAAAGCCCGGGCTACGCCGTCGCGGCGATCCTGACCCTTGCCTTGGGCATCGGAGCGAATACGGCAATCTTCAGCGTGCTGGAGGGCGTTGTGTGGGCGCCGCTGCCATATCGCGAACCGGAGCGCCTCGTGATGGTGACGCTCCACAATCGAACCCTCAAGTACGATACCGATCTTTCCTATCCCGACTTCCTCGACTGGCAGCGGAGCGCCCGCTCCTTCGAGCAGATCGCCGCGTTCACGTCGCTGGGATTTGATCTGACGAGCCCTGGTGCGCCCGAGCACATTGCCGGCAAGGAAGTTTCCGCGAGCTTTTTCGATACCCTGGGTGCGAAGCCGGCACTCGGACGTGCTTTTTCTTCGCAGGAAGACCGCCTCGGGAGTATGCCGGCGGCCGTGATTAGCGATCGTTTGTGGCGGGACAGACTTGGCGGCAATCCCGCGGCGGTCGGCAGGCTCATGACTTTGAACGGAATCGGGTACACTGTCGTGGGCGTTCTGCCGCCGGGATTTTCTTTCGGAGACGAGCAGGCGGATGTCTATACGCCGATCGGGCGCGGCGATCCGCTGGCTCGCAATGACCGGACCATCCACAACATCCTCTGTGTTGCGCGCTTGCAGCCTGGCGTCGAAATCGGCCAGGCACAAGCCGAGATGAATACGGTCCAGGAGCATATTGGGGAGCTGAATCCCGACACGGAGAGGGACCTGGGAACATCCGTCTATCCGTTGAAGCAATTTCTGGTGGGGGATACCGACAGGACACTGTTCCTGCTGCTGGGTGCTGTCGGACTGGTTTTGCTGATCGCCTGTGCGAACGTGGCCAATCTGTTGCTGGCACGCGCTGCGATCCGCGCACGGGAATTCGCTGTCCGGCGAGCCCTGGGAGCGAGCCGCATGCAGATCATCCGGCAATTGATCACCGAGAGCGTGCTTCTTTCCCTGACCGGCGGACTCCTCGGCCTGGCGGTCGCAAAATGTGGCTTCACCACGATGCTGTCAGTAGCGCCGGGAAGCCTGCCTCGCATGGAAAACATCGGCTTCCATCCCACGGTCCTTCTCTTTGCGTTTTGCGTCTCGTTGGCGGTGGGAGTTTTGTTCGGTCTCGTGCCGGCGCTGAAATCTTCAGACATGGATCTGCATGCGGGTCTGAAGGAAGCTGGACGCGGCTCGGCGGGCGGACATCACCACGCGCAAAGTGTTCTCGCGGTGACGCAAATCGCTCTGGCGCTGGTCCTGCTATCGGGCGCAAGCCTGCTCTTTCGCACGATTCACAATCTGTGGGCGGTGAATCCCGGTTTCGACCCGCAGCACATCCTGACCTTCCAGGTAGGCCTCTCGCCGTCCGTTACCCGGACAGCCTCGGCCACGCGTATTGCGTATCGGCAGTTGGTTGAGCGTATCCGGCAAATTCCCGGCGTAGCGGCGGCGGAGATCACAGCACTGCTCCCGTTGAGCCAGGAAGACAATTCCGGCCCCTTCTGGGTGGGACCGCACCAGCCTGCATCCATGGCGCAGGCGCCGCGCGCCATCTATTATTGGACCGGCCCGAATTACCTCAGTACGATGGGGATCCCGCTGCTGCGAGGCCGTTTTCTTACGCCTGCGGACCATATTCAATCCGAACCCGTCGTTGTCATCGATACCCTCCTGGCTCGTGCCTACTTTCCGGACAAAGATCCAATCGGGCAAAGTGTGAACATCCCTCATTGGGGCGCGGCCCGGGTCGTGGGCGTGGTGGGCCACATCGAACACTACGGGCTGGATGGTTCGGCCTCAATCTATGAAAAGCCGGAGATCCATGCCTCTTTTTACCAGCTTCCGGAGGCCTGGGTGCCGGTGTTCCGTACGGATATCCGGTTGGCGGTGCGGACCCCGCTCGGCGCGGCGACGGTGATGCCCGCCATCAGAAATGTAGTGTACGGAGTTGGCACCGACCAGCCGGTTTACAACATCCGCACCATGCGGGATCTGGTTTCAGGATCGATGGCGCGGCAGCGCTTTCCGATGCTGTTGCTGGTGGTCTTCGCCGGTCTGGCGCTGCTGCTGGCGTCTGTCGGAGTGTACGGAGTAATTTCCTACTCGACGGCCCGGCGTGTCCCCGAAATCGGAATTCGTCTGGCGCTTGGGGCAGCCAGGTGGGATGTCCTGCGCATGCTGGTCGCACAGGGTCTTCGACTTGCCCTTGTGGGGGTTGTGATCGGGGCTGCAGGCGCGCTGGTCCTGACCCGAGTGCTTTCGAGCTTTTCGCGACTGCTGTATGGTGTCCGGGCCAGCGATCCGCTGACGCTGGCAGCCGTCTCGCTCTGCCTGGTTCTCGCCGCGCTCCTGGCCTGCTGCATTCCGGCCTACCGTGCCGCGCAGTTGGATCCAATGACTGCGCTCCGCCACGAATAGCTCTCCGACGGCAGGTGGCATGGCCGCCTCTGCCTGTGCTTACGGAAGATCGCGCCCGCCCGCTGCCCGAAGAATATCCGCTGTATGCGTGTAACTGTTGGCGAGGGCTGCATGTAAGGGGCTCGCGCCGTTCTTGCCGCAAAGATTCGCGTTCGCTCCCTTTTTCAACAGGAGCGCAACTACGTCATCCCGTCCGAAAGAGGCGGCCATGTAAAGAGGCGTAGTCCCCGATTCCGTCTCCTGGGCATTGATATCGGCTCCCTGCGCGAGGAGAAGGCCGGCAGTCGCGGCCTGTCCATTCAGCGCGGCATCGTGCAGCGGCGTCGCCCCTGATTGGTCGCGCGCGTTCACGTCCGCCCCCTTGGCCAGAAGCAGCTTGACTATTCCATCAAAGCCCTTGCGCGCGGCGTCGTGTAGAGGCGTCGACCCTGCCTTCGTCCGAGCGTTCACCGCAGCGCCGTGGCTCACCAGCATCTCCACCATCTCCTGCTCCCCTTTTGACACCGTTGTCTCCAGCAGCCCCTGATAGCTGCCGGCCTCGGCCGCACCTTTGCCGTGAGTCAAGAGAAGCTGCGCCGCTTCCAGACGATGAAAGCGGACGGCGTTCTCGAGAGGAGAAAATCCGGAATGGTCTTTGATCGCAGGGTCCGCGCCTTGCCCTAACAGCAATTCGACGACGGTGTTGCGGCCTCTTACCGCCGCCACGTTCAGCGGCGTGGCGCCGGTTACGGGATTGGGCGCATTGATCTCCGCCCCCGATTTGAGCAGCATCGCGACGGTTTCGCGAAAACCGCGCTCTGCAGCGGCGTCGATGGGCGCCACGCCCGCCTTGTCACGGATACGCGCGTTCGCGCCCTTTTCGATGAGCAGTCGCGCAATCTCTGTGCGGCCGGCAGTCGCCGCAACATGCAGCACGGATCGTCCGGACGGGTATCTCGCATTCACATCGGCGCCCCAGTCGATCAGCAGCCTGGTGAGATCCGGATTGCCGCGTACAACTGCGAAATCCAGGGCCGTCGAGCCTCGCGGGTCGCATGCGTTTACATCAGCGTGATGGGCCAGGAGAAGCATCACCAGTTCGGTCCGGCTTTCAAACACGAACCGCTGGAGCATCGGCACGCCGCGCGGGTCCCGGAAGTTCGGATCCCCACCCTGATCCAGGAACGACCGGACCACCTCCAGGTCGCTCATCGTCGCCGGCCGGCTTGGCACTCCGGCTTGGGCGAACAACAGGAGCAGCAGGACAGACATCGCTTTGCCCATCATCATAGTACGTCCGCGCCCCCTCGCATCGATTTCGGATGAGGCTCTCCTGTCAATTTGACAATCTATTTCCGGATCTCCTACGATTGCATCCATTATTCTCAGAGAATTGCGATTGATTTTCTGCGGATTTTCCCGGAAATCTCCGTGAAATAGAGGCCCAGGAGGAAGGCATGCTCGCTTGTCGCATATCCCGCGCCGAACATTGGCTTGCCGCCGCGCTGTTGTTGCTGATCTCGCCAGTAGCCGTTGGGCAAACGCGCAAAATCCCTAATCCGTTACCCAAATATCCTTTGCCCAAGCAGGCCGTGGGAGCACGCATCGATCCACGATTGGCCACGGCGGTGGGGCGTGTCCGGGTATCCCTTCGCCTCACCGACCCGCCCCTTTCGGCCATGCTCGGCGCCAACTGGGCCAGGACCGGCGGGGGGATGACGGCAGCCCAGAAACAGGCCTATCTGGCCCAACTGGCCATCCGGCAGCAGGCGCTGATCTCTCAGGTGACCAGCCTGGGCGCGCGCGTCGTCGGCACGGTCAGTGTGCTCTCCAACCTCGTGATTGCCGAAACCGACGCGGCGCGCGTCCCGGCGCTCAGCAAGCTTCCCAATGTAAGCTCCATCCGACCCGTTCGTGATCGCCAGCCCAGCGCCGTCCCGGAAACCATTCCCTACATTGGAGCGCTGGCGGCGCAGACCGCCGGTCTCACCGGCGCCGGAGTGCGCGTGGCGGTGCTCGATAGCGGCATCGATTATACTCACCGCGATTTGAACGGGCCCGGCACCCCGGCCGCCTATCAGGCGGCTTATGGCGCCTCGGCTGGTTCCGTGGAAAACAAGGTGGTTACGCCCAGCACCGGATTTCCCACCAGTAAGGTGGTCACAGGTTACGATTTCGTCGGCGAAGTGTGGCCCAACGGTCCCAGTGGTTTCTCCGATCAGGACCTGGCGCCCGACCCCAATCCCATCGACTTCAACAACCACGGCACCCATGTCGCCGATATCATCGGCGGTTACACGCCGGGCGCGGGAGGCACCGCGTCGCACGTCGGTGTGGCGCCCGGAACCCTCCTCCATGCGGTCAAGGTCTGTAGCGCCGTCGCCACCAATTGCAATGGCACCGCTATCCTGGAAGGTCTGGATTTCGCCGCGGGCTTTAATGATGTAACCCGCGAATTCGTCCCTCCGGCCCAGGTCGTGAATCTTTCCCTCGGCGCCCCGTTCGGCGTCATCGAAGAAGATGAATCGGAGATGGTCAACAGCCTGGTCCGCGCCGGGATCATCGTCGTCCTGGCGGCCGGCAATGAGGGAGACCACTCCTATATTCTGGGTTCTCCCGCGAATGCGCAGTTGGGGATCGCGGTCGCCGAAACACAGGGTCCCTCGGCCTTTCAGATCCCGCTATTCATTCAGTCTCCGCCCGGCATTGCCGGAGAGTACCCCAACACCGCCGCCCTTCCTTTTGCCCCCATCACCTCCACCAGTCCGATCGCCGGCAACGTCGTCTATGTTGGCCGAGGCTGCCCCGCTTCGCCTCCGGACCTGCCTGCGGAAGATCCGTACCTGGCCAATCCCTCCGGCAAAGTAGCGCTCATCGATCGCGGCGCCTGTAACGTGAGCCTGAAGATCGACCGGGCGGCGCGCGCCGGAGCCACTGGCGTTCTTCTGGCCATGGTGACTGCGGGGGACCCGGTCCCGTTCAGCGCGGGCGGCGGCAGTCTCTTTGTTCCCAGTCTGGTGATTCCACTCGATTACTCCGACCTCATCAAGTCCGCGCTGACCGGGGGCGGTACCGTCTCCGTCCTGGCGAGCCTTGCCAACACGATTTCCTTGAGCCGCAGCGTCGTCGCGGAATCCTCGCGAGGGCCGCAGTTGAGCAGTGTGCTGATCAAGCCGGATATCGCCGCACCCGGCGCCACGGTATCGGCTGTCGCCGGCTCGGCTACCAGCGAAGAGGCCTTCGGAGGAACTTCTGGTGCTACTCCCATGGTTGCCGGCTCCGCCGCGCTATTGGTGGGAGGCTTTCCCAGTCGTTCGCCCCTTGAGATCAAGGCCATGCTCATGAACTCGGCCGAAACCGCTATCTATACCAATCCGGCCACTCAGCCCGGCGTGCTCGCTCCGGTAACCCGTATCGGCGCCGGCGAAGTGCGCGTGGACGCTGCCAGAAATCTCACCGCCGTCATGTGGGGAACCTCCGATCAGGCGCCGAGCCTCTCCTTTGGCTACTATGCGGCCTCCCGCACACGGACGCTCACCAGGTCCGTCACCGTGATGAACTACAGTTCCTCCGGGCGCACATTCTCCATTCTCACCTCCAATCGCACCAACCCCGTGCCTGGCGCGGTGACCCTCAATGCACCCGCCTCCGTTGCCGTCCCACCCAATGACAGCGCGCAATTCACCGTCAGCCTGACCATTCAGGCATCCCAGCTTCCCGATTGGCCCCTCTATGGCGGCGCAAACACAGGCAACGGCCTGCTGCTCAATGCGGCGGAGTTTGACGGATACATTATGCTCACCGAAGGAGCCACCGCTCTGCACATCCCCTGGCACGTTCTGCCTCACAAGACGGCAGCGGTCCGGCCGAACCTCACCTCGCTATCTATGGCCGGCCGTTCCACCGCGACCATCACTCTGAGCAATGCGAGCGTCGCCAATGCCGGCCGGCTGGATATGTTTGCGCTGCTCGGCACCAGTCCGCGGCTTCCGGGAGGTGCATCGGCCTTTCCCCTGCCCGGTTCGAACATGGAAGTGGTGGATCTCCGCATGGTCGGAGTACGCGGTGCGAGTTCCACCGGAGGTGCCACCGATACGGTGCAGTTTGCTCTCAACACCTATGGCGAGCACTCTCATCCGGCCTATCCCGCTGGTTTCGCGGTCTTGCTCGATGTCGATCTCGACGGCATCCCGGATTTTGAGCTGGATAACGTGGAGGCCGGCGGCTTCGGAGCCTCCGGCCAGGTGATGACCCTGGTCACGAACCTGAATACCGGCGCCTCGCTGACCCGGCTGTTTGCCGGCGCCGATCTCAACTCCTCGAACTTCATCTTCAACGCGCTGCTCGCGGACCTGGCCGACAACTCCGATCCCGCCCACCCGAAGGCGCTCGATCCCAACCAGCCCTTCCTGTTTTTCGTGCTGGCTTACGACAATTACTTCACCGGAAGTATTACCGACACCATTCCTGCCGCCGACGCGAACGGGAATATCAGTTTCCTGGCCTACACACTGAACGCTCCAGTCTTCACCGGCTCGGGCATCGCTCCGTCCGGTGTTCCCCCTCTCGGCTCCTCGCCGGTCACGGTTCAATCTGTTCCGGACAATTTGGCCTATTCCCCGTCGCAGCAGGGTTTGCTGTTCCTATACCAGGATGCAGAACCGAGAGTGATGGCCGATCCCATCCAGATCCAGCCGTAACTCAGCTCAAAGGAAAGTAGAAACGCAAATGATTCGGACAATATGCTTTGCCCTTGCGATGATGGCAGGATCGCTCGCTCACGCCAGTACCATCTACACACAGGCGTTCCCGACCGGGATTCTCCCGGATACGGCACAGAACATCTCGTTCTCCGGCCCGCTCGATATCCTTGCCGGCCAGATCGATCCTGTCGCGAACCCCATCGAACTGTTCCGCTTCCAGATCCCGGATCCGGCTGCGTTCTCGGCGCAGACCATCGTCGGCGATCTCTTCTTCGCTCCCGTGGCTACCCCGATTCTGTACCTGTTTGACGATGTGGGAAACCCCATCTATGCCGACTCCGATTCAGGAGGCTCCCGGCAAGGCTACCTGGGCGCGGGCCTGCCGATCGGGCCCGCCGCATCGGGTTTTTACTTGCTGGCGATCACCTGGTTCGGGAATGTGCCCGTCGATCATCTGGGCAATCCGTTGTTCCAGGATTTCCAGACGCCCTATTTGGACGGCCAGTTCATCTCCTATGCCCCCAATACCGGGGTTGGACCACTCAGTGCCTGGCAACTTACCGGAGGATTTTTCGAGGACGGGCCTGATTATCAGATCAATCTCACCGGAGTGGTCGCTACGCCGGAGCCGGGCACGCTGGGCCTGCTGGCCTCCGCGCTGGCTATGCTGGCGACGATTTCCGGCCGAAGATATAAGAAGAGGTGGTAGATTTCCAATCGTTCAATGCTTCGGCAAACGCCTTCCGGGCGCCTTCCGGATCGTGTTTGCGCAGAGCTTCCAGCAGCGGGCGATGCGAGGATGCATCCTGGATCAGGTTCACCTGCGGACGTGAGGCGACGTGCACCGCGCTGAGCGCGAACAGCGGAACCACCGTGCGGCGCAGCGAAGCGGACAGATATTCGTTTCCCACAATATTCCAGATCATCGAGTGCCATTCGAAATCGAGCTGCACGAATGCTTTGCCGTCTCCGCGCTGAGCCGCTTCCAGCAGCCGGTTGTAGGCCTGCTCCAGCTTGGCGAGCTGCTCGGAAGAGACCAGCCGGGCGGCCTGCTCGAACACGTAGGATTCCAGCAGGCGCCGTACTTCGAAAATCTTCTCTGTCTCCTCGGGCGATAGCTTGACCACGACGGTCGCGGAATTGGTCCGTTTGACGACGAACCCCTCCGTCTCCAGCTCGATCAAGGCCTCCCGCACAGCCGTCAGGCTGGCGCCAAATTCGGAGGCTAGCTTGCGCTCCACCAGCCGCTGCCCTTCCTGCAACGTCCCGTTCAGGATTGCGTGCCGCAATTGCTCCGCAATCCGGCCCCGCAGCGTGTAGCTCTCGAGCTTCTCGAAGACGGCCTCCTTTCCATCTCGTTTCGTCGCCATCGTATCCATCTATCCATTATTCACTAAACCGGGTCGAAGGCCTCCCCGCGTAGCTTCTGGACCTCGACGCGCTTTCGAGGACCGGGTATCATGCAGCGATGAAACCATGTCATAATCTCGCGCCTCCGGTAGCGTCTTAACCGGCAGTGGACGTGATCGACCGGTTCTATCAGCGGATGAGTGCCGCGGCGGTGGATCTCTGCCTGGAGGGAGAAAAGGGCGGCGAGCGCCCGGCCGACCTGCAGCAGACGATCCGGGAGATGTTCTATGCCATGCGGGCGCCGCTCTACCGCTACCTGCTGGGCGTCGTCAACAATCCGCTGGATGCCGAAGATCTCACCCAGGAGACGCTGATCCGCCCGTTCCAGCACCTGCGCAAGGGCAAGGCCGTGGAGAATCCGCGGGCCTGGCTCTTCCGGGTGGCCCACAATCTGGCCGTCGATTTCCGGCGCAGCGCGAACCGCTCGCAGGAAAGCAGCTCCGCCGGCGCGGATGAGTTGGGGGAACTGCGCCAGGATCCGTCTCCCGATATCGAACAACAGATTCTGGAGCAGGAGCGGCTGGACCATATCCTCCGCCGCCTCTCGCCTCTCGAGCGCCGCTGCATGGAACTGCGAACCGAAGGACTGTATTACCGCGAAATTGCGGAGGTTTTGGGTATCCGGGTACCCACCGTCCAGACAGTGCTCGGCCGGGCCATCCGCAAACTGATTGGGAGCCATGAGTAACCATCGACTACAGCGCTGGCTGAATAGCGTCCGGCACATGACAGACGACGATCTGCTCTTGTACCTGGACGGAGAACTGGGAGCATCTCGGTCCAGGCAGGTGAAAACACACCTTCAGTCCTGCTGGCGCTGCCGCGTCCGATCGGAGAAGATCGAGCGCGCCGTAACCGAATTTGTCGAGCGCCGGCATGCCTGGACGGATGCGGCTCCTCCTCCCGGGGGATGGGCCCGCTTCGAGGCCGAACTGGCCAAGGCCGCGGCCCAACCTGTAGTCGGGCGCTTCCGGCTTCCGGCCGTCGCCTGGCGCGTGTTGTGGCGTACGCCGGCGGTGGCCGCCGCGCTGTGCGCCCTGGCAGCCCTGCTGTACCTGAACTGGATGCCGAGGGTTTCCGCCAGTGAGGTGCTCGAGCGGGCCGAATCCACCGAGCGGGGGGAGATCGGAAGCGCCCTCGAGCCCGTGGTCTACCAAAAGTTCGAAGTGCGGCGGAGCCGGGGTAGCCGGACCGCCGTGGGGACTGTGGAGGCGTGGAGCGACGTGAAGCGCGCGCGACACGTACGTCGGGGTGGCGAGGAGGTCTGGAACGACCTGGAAATGGTGCTTCGCAGAAATCACATGGCTGCGGAGCGGCCTCTCTCTGCCGCATCCTACCGCTCCTGGAGCAATGCCCTGCGCTCCAAACAGGAAACCGTGTCGGAGGAGCGTCTGGAGGATGGAGTGGAAACTCTCAGCCTCCAGACCATCGCGCGCGGAGAGCCGGAGGAGGGAGATATTCTAACCGCCCGGTTGGTACTGCGTGCGCAAGACTGGCATCCCGTACAGGAGAACCTGCAGGTTCACACAGCCGGCGGTATCCAGGAATTCGCGCTCACCGAACTGGCCTTCCACGTGGTCGCGGCCGCTACCCTGGATGCATCGCTTTTCGGCGATACGCCCGTTCCACCCAGAGCCCTCGCTGCCGAGTCCCACCCGCGGAGCACGCCTCCGGCTCGAATTCACGCCGGCGCTCCGGCTCCCGACCCGTCAGAGCTGGAGGTGCGCGTCCGGGAGGCCCTGCACCGGGCCGGCGCTTGCCTGCGCGAGCCCATGGAAGTCGTCCGGGAGGCGTCCGGCGGCCTGGCGGTTCGCGGATTGACCGAAAACAGCGAGCGCAAGGCGGCCCTGCTGGCGCTCCTCGAGCCCATCGCGCCGCTGCGGATCGAACTGGAAACCGTGGAAGAAGCGGCCCGGCACACCCCGCCCGACCCGGTGCGAACCATCGATAGCTCCGCCGTTCCTGTACAGGAAGTGAAGCCGGTGACCACGCCGCTCCAGCGGCGGTTGGGGAGCACGCTTTCTCCCCCGCAGGTAGCGGAGCTCTCCAACCAGGCCATTACCTGTTCCGGGGAGTGGGTTTCCCATGCCGGAGCTCTGGAGCGGTTGCGGCAGGCCTTTCCCCCCGAGCGAGCCCGCAGTCTTCCGGAGAATGTCCGTTCCCGGCTGGAAGGCATGGTCGAAGATCATGCGGCGGCCATCGGAACCGTGGTCGCCCGATGCCGGTCAGCGCTCTCTGCTGTATTGCCGGCCGCGGGGCAAAGCTCGGCAGTCGAGGGCACCGGAGATGACGATGCGGAGCTGTTGAAGCGGGCGCTGGCCGCGCAGCAGCTCACCTGTTCGTTGTTTCTGGAGCCTAGTCCTCGGGAAGGGAGCGTCGACGAAACCCTGCAACATCTCTCCGTGGTGCTCACCGAACTGGAAGCCCAGGCGGCACGGAGGGCACAGGCTGCTGCCTCATGGCGGCGATTCGAGAGCGAAGCCGAATCCGCCGGCCAAAACTCAAGGAGAAAACCATGACGGTCCGAAAATATAGTCTCTTCTTCGTGCGTGTCGGAGTTCTGGCCGCGGCGATTCTGCCCCTGGCGCTGGCCCAGGAAGCTCAGATCAGCGGCCGTGTGAGCGATCCGACCGACGCGGTCATTCCTGGTACGGATATCACAGTCACCAACACGGACACAGGTGTGCAGCGCAAGACTACTTCCAATGGCGAAGGCTACTATGTCGTCCCGCTGCTGCAACCGGGACATTACCGGCTGACTGCGGTCAAAGAGGGCTTTCGCCCGCTCGGCCGCGATGGCATCGTACTGCAGGTGGCCGATCGCGTCACATTGAACCTGGTGATGGAGGTCGGCACCTCCAGCGAGCGCGTAACTGTCACGGCCGATATTCCCCTGCTGCGGACCGACGATGCGCAATCGGGGCTGGTGATCGATAACAAGCGCATTCAGGAACTGCCGCAGTACAACCGCAACGCTCTGGCGTTCACCCTGTTGACGCCCAACGTGAACGGCACCGCCGAACAGGCCGGCCACGATAACGATCTGCGCATCAACGGCGGGCGGACCTCCCAGGCGGAATACTTTATCGACGGCATTCCGGTGACCACTGGATACCGCCATGATGTTCCTCCATCGGTACCGTCGCGGGAGGCCATCGGCGAATTTAAGGTAGTGACCAACGGCCTCTCCGCGGAATATGGCAGGCTGTCCGGCGGCGCCGTTGTATTGGTCACCCGTTCCGGCACCAACGACTTCCACGGCTCCGCGTATGAGTTCCTCCGCAATGACAAGCTCAATGCCAATGACTGGAACTCCAATCGCTTCGGGCGGCCCAAGGGTATCTTCCATGACAACGTCTTCGGCGGCGCTTTGGGCGGTCCGGTGTGGATTCCCAAGGTCTACAATGGACGCGACAAGACCTTCTTCTTCCTGAACTATGAAGGCACGCGGCGCAGCACGGGCAGTAACGCGGTGCTGGGCGGAGTTCCCACGGACCTGGAGCGCCAGGGCGATTTCTCCCGGAGCCTCATCGATAACGGCGTCCCCGTACAGATATTCGATCCGCTGACCGGCCGCGCGGTAAGCGGAGATGTCATCCGGCAGCCGTTCGCCGGTAATCGGATCCCGGCTTCGCGCATCGACCCGATTTCGAAGATCTACCTGGGCTACTACCCGGAGCCGAATATCGCACCGCAGCCCAACTCCAGCCATGACTTGAACTACATCGGCTCGGTCGCCAGCCCATCGAGCGACGATCGCTGGACAGGCCGGCTGGACCAGAACTGGAACCCGGTGCACAGCACCCACTTCACCATCACGCGTTTTTCGAGCGACAGCAGCAGCCCGCGATGGCTTTCTCCTTTGCAGGCAAGCAGCGTCTCTACCTCGGATGCCTATACCACCTCTGTGGCGCATTCCGTGATTCTCTCTCCCAGCTTGCTGCTGGATGTCCGGGCCGGCGTGGTTCGCTCGGTGGTGACCAAAGGCAGCGAAGTGATCGCCGATTCGAGCGCCTGGCCGCTGCAATCCACCGTATTCACTCTCCTGGGTACCACGAAGAATCGTGTGCCGACGATCTCCACTATGGACACCATCACTAATTTAGGCGGCGGCAGCATCGACAGTCCTCACGACACCAGCTACACCGGCAGCATCGCGCTGCAGAAAATGTGGGGCAGGCACACGCTCAAGTTTGGATACGAGCACCGGCGCTACTTCTCCAACGTGACCGGCGGCGGCTCCTTCGATATGAGGTCGGACCGGGATGTGACCTCGCAATCGTACAACAACCCCGTCACCGGATCCGGCTTCGCAAGCTGGCTGCTGGGGATGGTGACCTGGGGGCAGGGCACGCAGTTGGCCGGGCCTGCCTCTTTGCAGACCTATCACGGAGCGTATCTGCAGGACGATATCAAGCTGAGCAGCAGGCTGACCGTGAATCTGGGCCTGCGCTGGGATTTCGAACCGCCGCGTACCGAGCGCTACGATCGTCAGGTTTTCTGGGATAAGAGCTACAAATGGCCCTGGCAGCCGAACGCCGGCTGGAGCTGGAACCTGGTGCAGCAGGAGGCGGGAGCCACGCTGCCAACGCCCGAATGGCTGAGCCAGGGCATCTACGGCCGGGCGGCCATGCTGGGCACGCAGGAATACTCGGGCCGCCACTCCACCGATACGTACGCGAATCACTTCGGTCCCCGTCTGGGCGTAGCCTACCAGATTCTTCCCAGGACGGTGCTGCGCGCCGGCTACGGCATCGTCTGGCTGACCGGCGTGGGCAGCGTCTTCATGAACGGCGCGCCCTGGAACATCGGCTATGGCGATTTTGCGCGGCTCCCGCAGCCGGGCACCTCCGACGGCGGGCTGACCTTCCCCATGTCCTTCAGCAATCCCATGTCGGGCGGTCTCGGGTATGTGCCCTTCACCCGCGATATCAGTGCCCTGAATCAGAGCGTGATGGGGCAGTGGTTCATCTCCAATGCGCGCAACTTTAGCCCCGGTTATGAGCACGCCATCCAGTTCGGCATTCAGCGCCAACTCGGTTCGGGCAGCAACACCTGGGTCGTCGAGGCCAACTACAACGCCAACCTTGGGCGGGGCCTTCCGTTTTCCGAGGGCGGCGGTGAACACATTTTGCCCAATGCGTATCAGATCCTGAGCCCGCTGGGCGCGACCACTCTCAACACCCAGGTGAGCAATCCATTCTATGGTCAGATTCCGGTCAATACCATAACGGGTGGTTCCACCATTTCGGTGGGAAGGCTGTACGAGCTCAACCCCCTATGGAGCGAGATCTGGAACATGAACCAGCCGCTGGGAACCTCCAACTATCATGCCGCCTATTTTCAGGTGGAGCATCGCTTTGCCCGCGGTTTTGCCTTTCTGGCCAACTACACCATCAGCAAACTGCTCGAAGACGTGGGCGGGCTCGATTACGGGCAATTCACTCAGGGCTACGCCGGGCAGGGCGCGCCGCAGGCGGGTCTCGGCATGAGCGACATCTATGGCCTCGCTCCCACCGACATCTCCCAGAAGTTTCTCTTCAACTACCTGTTCGATATTCCGGTGGGACGTGGGAAGCGGCTGCTGGGAAATCCGCAGACTGGCGCGGCAAAGGCGCTTAATCAGATCGTCGGCGGATGGCAGGTGGCCGGCCTCACGACTTTTCGCGCGGGCCGGCCAATCGTGATTCACTGCCTCTATCCCAATTGCTTCAATTGGTACAACATTGGACAGTCGCGTGGGGAACGGCCGCGATTCACCTCTCCGGGCGTGGCCTACGATAACCAGGTCTCCGGGCACACCGCGCTCGACGGATCGGCCGGCTATCAGCCATACTTCAATACCGCAGCCTTTCGGGTGACGCAGAATATGGAGATCGGAGATGTACCCGGTACCCTTCCCAACATGCGCGGTCCCGGTTTCAGCCAGTGGGATCTTTCGCTGCTGAAAAACATCGGTTTGGGTGGGGAGGGGTGCTATCTGCAACTGCGATTCGAAGCGCAAAACCTCTTCAATCACATGAATGCGGCCGATCCGGACGGCACGGTGCTGGCCCGGACCTTCGGTACCATCACCGGCCAGAACGGCAATCCGCGGCTCGCCATGATCGCAGCCCGCATCTACTTCTGATTCTCGGGAGATCGCAAGCTTTTGCGCCAGGCGCCGGTACTTCGGCCGGCGCCGGCGGCAATTCTATCGGGGAGTACAGAACACCCGGATCGGGATCACCTGATTGGTCTGATCCACCCGCAACTCCATGGGTGTGACCTTCGAGGGCAGTCGAGCGCCCGGCTTCACCTGGAACCGCAGCAACCCCTTCGCCCCCGACTCTATCCGCACCGGATCCAGCTTGACGTCCACGCCATCCGGCGCCACGCCTCGGAGCGACAGCGAGATCACACCCGGCATCGAGTTCGTGATGTGGATTTCGTCGCTGGCCCCGTCTGCGCTTTTCAAGTGGACCTCCCGCTTGTCTACTTGAATCTCCCGCAGCAGGTCTTTCGCGTTCTGCAGTTTCGAAGGATCGGGAAGTTGGGTTTTTGCCCCGACGGTCGGCTGTCCCGGCTTCATCTTTCCGAACGGTGTCTGGCTCAGTTCTTCCATGTCCACATACCAAAACCACTGGCCGTGGACCTGCTTCCAGCGGGTCGTCGCCGGAACCTTCATGGGCTTGTCGGCGAACCCCGGAATCGGCACGAACATCTCGCACAGCACCAACGCTTTAGCAGTCTGGAAATCGTCTGCGTAATCGATGCGGCGAATCTCGAAGCTCAGGTATTTGGGTTTGTTCGAATTGTAGAAGAAGTCCTTGGACTCCTCCGCAACCAGATTCTCGGCCTGGCGGTACTTTCCGTCTACATGATCCTGAAAGAATTCATGGATGCGGGCACGCAATGCCTCGTCGACATCGGGCGGGGCTTTGTGAAAGAGTTCCGTTGGGTTCTGGGCGAAACAGGAAAAAACCAGCAGGAAAAATAACCACACTCTGCACATCGCCACCATTGTAGCTATTCGCGGCGGGTGGCTGCTTTTCGGGGAAAAGCCGGTCTGGAATTGGCATAGCTTACGACCGGGATCAGGCTGTTCCGCTCCTCCGGCTCGGGAGCCTTCCTGCGCGCCGCCAACTCCCGGTTCAGTGTGGTGACAAACTCCTCGATCTGCGCCTGCATCTCGGCCATCTTGGCGCGCATGTTCAGGATAATCTCAACGCCGGCCAGGTTCACGCCCAAATCCCGGGTGAGATGCAGAATCACTTCCAGCCGCTCCAGGTCTTCGTCCGTGTAGAGCCGGGTATTGCCCTCGCTGCGGGAGGGCTGCAACAGCCCCTCCCGCTCGTACAGCCGCAGGGTCTGCGGATGGATCTCGTATCGCTCCGCCACGGCGGAAATCATGTAGGCGGCCTTGGATTTCGTCTTCGCCATCTTAAACCTCTGACCAGAGCCCGCCTCGCGGATCCTCCGGATGCAGCTTGGCTAATTCGCGCAGAATTTCGCGTGTGCGTTCATCCTGGGCGCTGGGCGCTTCGATCGTCACTTCTACAATCTGATCGCCTCGCTGGTTCGTTCGGGCATTAAAAACACCCCTTTCGCGCAGCCGGAATTTCTGCCCGTTGTGCGTCCCTTGTGGAATCTTCAGCAGGGTTCTCCCGTCGATCGTAGGCACCTCGATCTTGGCTCCCAGCCCGGCTTCCCACACCGTGATCGGCACCTGAATCTCGATATCGTCGCCATTGCGGTGAAAGAACGCGTGTGGCTCCACCCGCGTGGTGATATAAAGATCGCCCGGAGGCGCGCCCATGGTGCCCGCATTTCCTTTGCCGGGTACCCGCAGGCGCGAACCCGTGCGCGCGCCCGGCGGAATGCGTACCTCCACCGTCTCGTTATGCGCGATCCGGCCCTCGCCGGAACAGGTGGGGCAGACATTGCGCAGTTTTCCCGAGCCGTGGCATCGCGGACAGGTCAGATTGAAACGCATTGCCCCGGCCATCTGCGATACCTGCCCCGAACCGTTGCATTGGGGACAGGTGACCGTGCTCCCCCCCGCCGAACCGGAGCCCTTACAGGTCCCGCAGATGTCATAACGGGTGATGTTCAGACGCGCTTGCGTCCCATGGATGGCCTGCCAGAAATCGATATTCAGGCCGTACTCCAGATCGCTGCCCTTTTCCGGAGTCCGCGACTCCTTCTCTCCGCCGCGCTGGAAGAACTGCGAGAAGATGTCGCCGAAACCGCCGCGCGTGCCGTGGGCCTCCCTGTGCGCCCCGCCTTCTCCGCCGGTAAAGAAATCCGAGAAGTCGAATCCGCCGAAGTCCATGCCCGGCTGAGCTCGAAACCCGCCCGCGCCGCCTCCTCCCGGTCCCCCCGGCGGCATGTTGTCGGAGTAAAAGCCGTATTGATCGTAAACCTGCCGCTTCTTGGAATCGCTCAGAACGTCATAAGCCTCCTGCACATTCTTGAAGCGCTCCTCGGCGGCTTTGTCTCCAGGGTTGAGATCCGGGTGATACTTACGTGCCAGCTTGCGATAGGCCTTCCGGATCTCCTCCGCGGATGCGTTCCGCGGGACCTTCAGAGTGTCGTAATACTCGTGCTTGGGAGACATAAAAGACTAGGGACTCGAAGGCCGGAGAGGAGGGCCGGTTCTCCGGCCCTCGCTTCGCGGCCTGGCCTGCGTTTCTTACTTCTGTTTGTCGTCTACGTCCACGAACTCGGCATCCACGACATCGTCACTCTTCTTGCCGCCGGAATCGGGACCGGCGTCAGTGCCCGGCGTTCCCTGTGTCCCGGCCGCGCCCGGGCCCTGCTGCGACGTGGCGCGATACATCGCTTCCGCCAGTTTGTGGCTGGCCGACGTCAACCGGTCCGTAGCTTCGTTGATCTTGGCCGGATCGTTCTCCGTCATGGCCTTCTTGGTCTCTTCGAGCGCTTTCTCGATCTCGGACGCCTCGGCGTCGCTGATCTTCGAACGGTGTTCCTTCAGCGTCTTTTCGACGTTGTAGACCATCGCATCGGCCCGGTTCCTGGCCTCGATCGCATCGCGCTGCTTGCGGTCGTCCGCGGAGTGCGCCTCGGCATCTCTGGCCATCTTCTCGACCTCATCCTTCGACAAGCCCGAGGAAGAAGTGATGGTGATCTTCTGCTCGTTGTTGGTCGCCCGATCCTTGGCAGTCACGTTCAGGATGCCGTTGGCATCGATATCAAACGTCACCTCGATCTGCGGAACCCCCCGAGGCGCCGGCGGGATGTTGCCCAACTGGAACACTCCCAGCAGGCGGTTGTCGCGAGCCATGGTCCGCTCGCCCTGGTAGACCTTGATTTCCACCGACGACTGACTATCGGCGGCTGTCGAGAAAACCTCGCTCTTCCGG
>CAZMRK010000227.1:0-8325 GCA_964568355.1 uncultured Solibacteraceae bacterium
GCCTTGACATAAGGCACTCCGAGCGCTTGCCGAAGTTCCTTCTCCAGCGCCGGGATCTCCGCGTACCAGGCGTTGCTGTCCAGCAGATCCGCCAGTGCCGCCTTTTCTTCTGCTCCGTAACGGGGCCACTTCACTACGGCCGCGATCTTTTCTTGCGGAAAGGTCACGGCTTTCGGCCCTCCTGCTGCGGCGAGTGTTTCCCGAGCAGAGGCGCCGAGAGCGGCCGCTCCGGTAAGCGTGGCTGCCGCGCCGGCTCGTACGAAGTGGCGTCGAGTCTGGCTTGCCGTTTTGATTGGTTGCATGATTCCTGCCTCCCTTAAACTTCTCTACACTTTTGGCAGCTCGTAGCCCTTCCGCCGCGGCCGGTTGGCCTGCAGGTCAGCCTCTTTGTCGTCCGGAAATCGCTCTTTGGCGGGATCCCAGCGCAATTTCCGGTTGAGCCGGCGGGTGATATTGGCCAGGTGCCCCAAGCTCACCGATCGATGACCGATCTCCACATCCGCGTTGGGAGTCTTGCGGGTGGGGATGCAATCCAGCCAGTATTTCATGTGGTATTGCGCCTGCCACAGCGCCCGTTTATCGTGCCACTTATCGATCTCTTCTTGCGGCGGAAGATCCAGCTTTATTCCCGGCGCATCGATCTTGAAATTGTTCCGCCAGATATCGATGCTGCCCTTCTCTCCGACGAAACGCGCGCCGCCCATCAGGTCGCCGCCCGGCGGAAGATCCAGATGGACCGTCACACCATTGGCATAGCGGAAAGCGATAGCGCCCTCCGGCCCGCCTTCGAGCGGCCAAAGCTCAACCGGTCCCGTGCCGTCCATGCCGAGCGCCCATTGAATCTGGTCCAGGCCGTGCGCTCCCCAATTGGTCATCTCGCCGCCGGAATAGTCTACCCATCCCATCCAGCCGAATTGCAGCTTTTTGTTGTAGGCGCGCATCGGAGCCTGGCCCAGCCAGACGTCCCAATCGAGCTTTGGGGGGACCGGATCATCGGGCAATTGCGGAATCGGTTTGGACGAGGGATAGTTCACGCCATGCACCAGTTTCAACTCTCCCAGGCCGCCTTTTCGCACCAGTGCGCAGGACTCCTGGTTCATCTCCATGGAGCGCTGCTGGCTGCCCACCTGAAAGACCGTCTTGTAGCGCCGCGCCGCCTTGACCAGGACTTTCCCCTCGCCGATATACAAGGTCAGCGGCTTCTCCGCATACACGTCCTTGCCCGCTTGGCAGGCATGAATGGCGGGTAGCACCCGTCCGTGATCGTGGGTGGCCACGATCACCGCGTCAATATCGCGGCGGTCCAGCAGCTTGCGATAGTCCTGGTACAAGTCCCACTTGGCATTGCGCTTGGCGGCAGCGTCTTCGCAGCGCTGCAAAAAGCAATCAGCGGCCGCCACGATCCTCCCCGGCTCCGGCAGTTGATCAATCAGGAGATTGCCTCGATTGCCCACGCCGATAATGCCGACCTGTATGCGGTCGTTCGCCCCGGGTTTGCCCGGCCTTCCCAGCACGTGGGAAGGAACGATGAGCGGGAACGCGCCCGCTGCCGCCGCAAGCGAAGTTCCTCGCAGGAACTGCCGGCGAGATACATTCTGGTCTGCACGCATATTGCGTCTTCCTGGCCCGGCCGTCAGGTCGAGCCGCTTCTCTTTGTAGCAACATGGCCCTGGATTGTCCAGCCATGGAGGATCTCCGGAAGGCGGATCACAAGCGGCGGCGCAGCAGCCGTTCGGTCAGCGATTCGTGCTCCGGAGCGAACTGCTCCGCGGCGGCGCGCAGATAGGGCCGGAATTCGCGCGTCCAATATCCGACGAAGCCGGTCCGGGCGATATCATCGAGCGCTTCTATGTAGTGGTCCAGAATCGATTCACCTAGCACCTTGCTGGTGCGCCGTGCCGCAGATCGCGCGGCGCGGGACAGCCAGAGGACGTTGGAGGGAATCTGCGCCAGCGTGGAGACGGCCAGCAGCGACGACATCACGAAGACTGGCCGTCCCTGCTGCCGGGCCGACTCCTGAAGCTCGCGCCAGACCCGCTCCACGCGGCCCAGCGCAGGCATCTTCTTAGGCGGAATCGTCTTCAACTCCTGCCTGAGCTGGTGCCATTCCCGCCGCAGGCTGGGCACGTCGACAGGGGGGAGATTAAGAGCGGACGCCAGATGATCGCTGGTTTTCTCCAACCCGTCCAATACCTGCTCCATGGTTTCGAAATTGGCGTCCGGCTCCAGGAGTCCTTCTTCCTTCAAGGCGAGCGAGATCTCCTGAATCAACTTTCGGCCGCTGCCCGTAGCATCGGCAAGCGCTGCCAGTACCCAGATGGGTGAGGCATGAAAAGCGAGGATGCCCAAAAGCTCGATGCCGTGACTGGCAGTGCGCTGCAGCAGAAAGGCTTCGGCCAGGCAGCCCTCGGAAGGATACACCCCTTCCACCTGGCCGACTTCTTCGATGAGAAAGCGCAGGGCGACCTCCACCATGGTGCGATAGAGCGACGTGCGCCGCACGCTGGCGGGAAGCGCTACGTTGCCGATCTCGCGCAACAGCCCTCCGGAAAGGGCGCTGAGCGACCGGATTACTCGCTCAGGCAGCGACAGAATATACTGATAAGGCGCCCCGGAGGTCATTTCCGTAGTATACGCAGCTACGGAAGGCGGGGTTCACGATCACAGCCCGGGTTCGCTTACCGAGCCACGCGCTGGCGCGCACCGTTCTGTTCCACCACTGAACCCCGACGGTAAAGGAGCGGACTTCCCGATCAGAGCATTCGTGGTTTCCAGGCTATCGCCCCACCTGCCACTCTTCACGTAAGCGACCAGCCCTTGCGGAAAGAGGGCCGGATGTACTTGTTGGCCTGCGCGTTGTTGGTAAACCGCATCTTCGCGGCATCCCATTCCAGCTTGCCGTCCACACGCAGCGCGATCACGCCCAGCAGCATCCATTCCACAAAAGGAGAGGCTACGTTGAAGTTGGAGCATGCCGGATCGCCGCCCTTGCAGGCGCGAATCCAATCCCGGTAGTGTCCGGGCGAACGCGTTAGTATCGGCTCGGGAAAATGGTAGTCGCGCATTTTTTCGACCGGCAACAGGCGTGTCTGCTCGCCATATGTCCCCGTGGTGAGGATGCCCTTGTCGCCGATGAACACGCTCCCGTCCGGAGTGGGCACGCGGGCGTTGGGATCCTGCCGCGTGGCTTCGAACGTCTCCCAATCGAAGACCCGCCCGACATAGCCGCTGGAACGCGGGCGCGGATGTGCCGCCCCCGAGTCGCGCGGCCGCGGACGATACGGCAGATCGCCCAGCAACTCGTCCTTGGGCACTCCTTCAATCTTCGGGGATTCTTTCAAACCGTCATACCAGAACAGCTTCAGCGCCGGCATCGATCCGCGGGCAGGGAAATCAAAGCGGATCACCGACTTCGTGGGGAACATGAACTCGCTGGCGCCTTCCTTGTTGGTGCATTCGACGCTGGTAGGCGCTCCCAACTGCAAAGCCAGGTTAGGGGCTCCCAGGATATGGCAGGCCATATCTCCCAGAGCGCCGCAGCCGAAATCGTAGAAACCGCGCCAGTTAAATGGCTGGTAGAAGTTTCCCCACTTGGTGGGATAGCCCTTTCCGCCGGACGTGTAGGGGCGTTCCTCGGCCGTGCCCAGCCACAGGTCCCAATCGAGGGTTTCCGGAACCTGGTCGGGAGGCGGAATCTCAGTCAAACCTTGAGGCCAAATGGGCCGGTCGGTCCAGGCATGAACCTCCGTCACATTGCCGATCTCGCCTGACCAGACGATCTCGGCCGCCTGCCGGGTGCCTTCGTTGGAATAGCCCTGGTTGCCCATCTGCGTGGCAACCTTGTACTTGTTGGCGGCCTCCATCAGTTGGCGGGCTTCCCAAATGGTGCGCGTCAGCGGTTTTTGCACATAGACGTGCTTGCCGCGTTCCATGCACCACATCGCGGCGGTTGCATGCATGAAGTCCGGAACGGTGACGATCACGGCGTCGATGCCCTTACCCTCTTTGTCGAGCATCTTCCGGAAGTCTTTGTACTTAGGGACCTTCTCGTATTCCTTGAACTTGCGGGCGGCTTGTTTTTCGTCAACGTCGCACAGCGCTACGATGTTCTCGTGGGAACAGCCGTCAATATCGCTCGACGCCTTTCCACCCGCGCCGATTGCGGCAATATTGAGCTTTTCATTGGGGGACTTGTACCCCAACGTCCGCAGCGATGGCGAGCTGCCGAACCCTGCCGGGGGAACCGCGCCAGCCAGCAGCGTACCGAAAAAGAAATGTCGTCTGGTGGTTTCGTAAGCCACGGCAGACCTCCTGCTCCCTATCGTAGTCCATTGACACTTCGGGCAGGGAAACGAGCGGGACTGTTTGCGGCGGGCCGGGAAAAGCGCGGGGTGGCGGGTCGCCTTTGCTGCATTTTGACGCAAACAGCAAGCCAGCCCTTCGCCGGTGCGCGGCCTGAGAAACGGCCCCGCGTGTTTGCAGACCCCTACCGAGCCGCGACCGTAAGGGAGCGGTTGCGAACTGCCGTTTTTCCGCATCCTGCCGATGCGACGGCCAGGGTATTCGGTGCGTCCGCGCGCCGGCGCACAGTTCCGCCACCGAACCCCAACCGTAAGCAAGCGGACTTCACCGTCACGGTACTAGCGTAGGGACCCCCGCGAGGCTGACGCGGAGGGCTCCGGTTGCAGTGCCTCGCGTACCTTGCGCAGATCGGCTACCAAGGCGTCATACGCCCGGTGGCGGTCCTCGCTCTCCCGGATTCGCAGGATCGCTGAGGGATGGACCGTGCTGGTCGCCAGCGGCGCCCAGGCGTGGGGAATCACTTTGCCGCGCTCGCGTGTGAGGCGATAGTCTTTGCCCATCACGGCCAGCGCCGCGGTGGCGCCCAGGCACACAATCGCCTGAGGCCGAATGTGGCGGACCTCGGCCTCCAGCCAGGGATAGCAGGCGCGTACCTCCGCCGCGCCAGGTTTTTTGTGGAGCCGGCGCTTTCCTCGCTCTTCAAATTTGAAGTGCTTTACCGCATTCGTGACATAGGTCGAGGCGCGATCGATGCGCGCGTCCTGAAGAGCGCGGTCCAGCAGTCTTCCCGCCGGACCTACAAACGGCCGTCCTTGCAGGTCCTCCTCGTTGCCCGGCTGCTCTCCCACCAGGAGAATCCTTGCGCCCGGCAGCCCTTCTCCGAATACCGCCTGAGTGCCGTGCTCATATAGGCTGCACCCCCGGCATTGCTGCACCGCGAGCTGAAGCAGGGGCAGGGTTGGGCTTTGGGCAATCAACTCAACCGGATCGTGAGCGTGTGTGTGTGCCATGGCGCTCTATCGGAGCGGCGTGGTCACCGTGGTTTGGCGTGATGGATCACGCCCGCGACCTGCAAAATGTCGACAATGAAACATCGTACATGGACCGGCCATATGGCCCCGCGGCCGTCTAATCTTAGAATCAAAGCAGAGCGATGCGGCCACAGGTATTCGCCGTTCATCCGATATCGATCTTTCGGGGTCCACGGCGCCTGCGCCGCTGCCAGAGATAACCAACCGCCAGAACGAAGGCGAGAAGGAGTAAACCACCGAACCACCAACCAAGTGTCTCTCTCATATGCAGTGCGCGTAAGCAAGGATGAACCGGATCATCCCGCCACGACACTGCGTGTTGCACGCCAATTACCAGGAGGAATCGATGCCTAAGCCCGCTGTGAAGAAATCCTCTCCTCGGCGCTGGTCCAATCGGGTAACCCGGACCAGCGATGCCTTGGATTTGGAACCAACTGTATTTACCTGGAGCAACCCGAAGCGGATCGCGGCGTCCTTGAAGCGCTCCGCGGAGACCAGCACCAGGAGAAAAGGAACACCTTTGCAGTCCGCTATGTCGATGTTGAATTTCTATATCAACCGGGGAGGCAAGAATCTTGAAGCGAAACAAAAAAATGTGTTGAACCACGCCAAGGACGAGCTGCGCGCTCTTTTTGGCAGAGACTGAATATCCGGCAACGTTGGCAAGGCGGATGCACTGTGCGTATTGCATGCGCCTGCCGATCCGCCACCGTGAAGGACCGCTGCAAGATGCTGTCCTTCAGCATCTTGTCAGCTAAGGGCGCGGAACAGCTTCAACAAAAGGAGGAATGAGAGATGCAGGCAACAGAGTACGCCAGGTCCGGCAATGGGAAACCGGCCGTTACAGAGGGCGCCATCGTCAACGTGCAGCCCGCCGAGCGTATCTTGTCGGTGCTGGGAGGCGCGGCGCTGCTGGCCTGGGGAATCCGCAAGAGATCCCCTGCCGGGATCGCGATAGCCTTCGTCGGGGGAGACATGCTGCGTCGCGGAGCCACGGGCCACTCGTATCTATATCAATATCTCCGCGTGAGAACTGCCGAGGTCGGGCAGGGAGACGCGACCACCAGTGTGGCGCATGCCACCGGATTCCGGGCCGGCGCGTCGGTGACCGTGAACCGTCCGCGCATGGAGGTCTATCGCCAGTGGAGGAACGTAGCCAGCCTGCCGCTCCTCGTGAAGCATCTGGATTCGGTTACACCTCTTGGTCGGAATCGGTTTCACTGGGCCATGAATGCGGGCAAAGGACCCCGCATCGAATGGAACGCAGAGATCGTCAACGAAATAGAGGGCGAACTCCTCGCCTGGCGTTCTCTTCCGGGTTCGGATGTGGGGCACGCTGGCTCCGTGTTCTTTGAAGATGCTTCGGGAGGCGACGGGACGGTGGTCCGCCTGGAAATGGAGTATCACCCCCCGGCGGGGCGCCTGGGTGTCGCTGCGGCGCGTCTGTTCGGCCAGGATCCGCAGAGGACGGTACGCGAAGCGCTTCAGCGCTTTCAGAGAAGTCTGGAAGAGAGGAATGCGTCTCCAGCCGTGGCGCAGCCCTTGGATCGCGTGCAGGAGGCGGGCCTGGAATCCTTTCCTGCCAGTGACGCTCCCGCTTATTGATTGGAGATAGGGGCGGGCCTTCGTTCGGAAGGCCCGCCCTGGAGATCACCTGGAGGTGCGCTTTCGAGTACGAGCGGATTGACGGGCGTGCTTCGAAAGCGCTTTGCGGGACGCCGCGCCGCGACCCTCGCGCTTCAGGGCCCGGCTGACCGCGGCTGAACGGCGATGGGAGGTCTTGGCATGACCTCTTTGCCCTTTCTCCACATCGCGTTCGGCCTTTTTGCGCGTAGCCTCCGAGGCACGGCCCTTCTTGGGCGGTTCGAGCTTTACTCCGGCCCGGCGTGCCTTGGAGAGGCCGATGGCGATGGCCTGCTTCGATGAGCGGGCGCCGTGCTTTCCTTCGCGGATATGATGCATCTCCTCCCGCACGAATTCGCCCGCCTGCGTGGAAGGCCGCTTCCCCTTTCTGGCCGCCGTGCGGGCTCGCTCCACTGTCCGTTTTTCTGGCATGTGTTGTTTCCTCTCTTGCAGAAATCCTGGCTGTGGGGCAGGCACCGGCGCCCGGCGCGCACGTGGGTGTCCGCCCCACAGCCCTGCTTCGCCGAACTGTCAGCTCAGGGCGCTAGGGCCGGCCGCCGCCGGTGCGCGTCCGCGTTTCTTCGTATTCCTCCCAATAGGGTTTTGCGCCATAGTAGCGGGAAATGTCCGCTCCCCAGGTCGTGTCCGCCATGTCCGGCCAGTTGTCTTTGTCGAAGCCCGGAGCGTTCTCCAGCCTCGCGCGGTCGATATCGAGAATGAAATGTTTCTCGTCCTCATCCAGCCGCAGCGAGCTCCACGGCACAGCGAAGAGCTTGTTGCCCATTCCCAGGAATCCCCCGAACGATAGCACGGCATAGGCAACTCTGCCGGAGGGAATGTCAATCATAATCTCATCCACTTTCCCAAGATCCTCGCCGGCCGAGTTCACCACGTTGTCGCCGGAAAGCGTGCTGGCCGTCAAGACTCGGCGAAAGCGCTTGTCCGGATCGGTTTGTTTGATCTTGTCTGCAATCATCAGAATATTTCCTCCACATACGCAAATAAGCATCTGGTGTGCCAACCGGATCTGGTTACGACTCGGACGGTTGGCGAGAGAAGCGCCATTGGGGATGTGCGCTTTGAACCGGAGCCTCGTCGCACCTTCCGGGAGTTCCTACGTTGGGGGTAGAAATTACCGCCGCCATCGCGCGGCGGTAGATGCGGCAACACGGCGGCGCTCTGGTGAGATGTCATACAGATCCATTTGCGAAACAGTAACATTTGCCGGCGTGGTCGATCTCTCTTATGCGTAATCTAAGAACGTGAGGAGGAAGGCAGCATGAAACGACGGATCATCCTTCTGTGCGCTACGATGCTGTGCGCTGGCGCGGCGCTGGCTCAGGATACTCCCAAGGAGGAGATGAAGAAA
>CAZMRK010000228.1:0-8393 GCA_964568355.1 uncultured Solibacteraceae bacterium
TTCAATATTCCGGCGGGCAGCACGCCGCTGCAAACGGCCAACCTGATCAAGGCCCGCATCGATGCGCTGCCGGGGCTGACCGCCACCGCCAGCATCAACAATCCGGAAACCGGCGATCCGGATGGAAGCTGCGACGTGTTCATCCGCGATGCCCAGAACGGCCGCATCACCATCACGAATATGAACGCCAACCAGGACCAGGACCAGGCGGTGATCGCGACCTCCCTGGGGATGACCATACATTTCCGCAACGCGGATGATAATTATCATGTGGGGCATCCGGAGCAGCGGACGCTGGTCAAGCAACTCGATACGCCCGGCGATGTGGTGCTGGATATCCAGGTAGTGGACGTTGTGCCGGGGACGCGCGGTTTCACGGTTCCGGAGCGCAAGACTCTCAACGCCAACCGGCAGCCGGTCTCCGGAGTGAAGAATTCGATCATCATGCCGCAGGTTTCTTCCGACGGGACGACGAACAATCCGTTTTCGCTGCCGCATGAACTGGGCCATATTATGACCGACGAAGGGCTGCATTCGAGCACTCGGACCGAACTCATGAATACGCCAACCTCGGGGACCAGCAGCCTGTTCGCTACCGACACCAAGCGGCTGATCGAGCATGTGCCCAGCGCCAATAACTGGCAGATCTCCACGCAGAATCCGGATGGCAGCGTCGGGTTCCAGAATACTCCGCTGAATGCGACGGTGCACATCAACACGACGAGCGCGCATCTGCTGCATTGAGTTTTGCGTCATGGCTGAAGCGATTCAACAAGTCGATCCGGATTTCGTCAAGGCGCTCCAGACGAATATCACGGGAATGTATTTCCGGCAGGTGGAGCACTACACCCCGGCCGAGATCGAGCGGGAGTTTCGCAAGGCGGTCACCGATCCGGCGCTCCTGGAGGACGAGGAGTTCGCGGGCAACCTGATGTACCTGGTCCGCAAAAAAGAAGTGAAGAACCTGCGGGAGGACGTCTGGCGGCTGGTGGCCGGCAGGCGGATGAAGCCGGCCGCGCAGGTCTCGGGTCTGAAGACGCTGTATGCCCTGGGCGGGGAAGGCGAGCGCCTGGCGGCCGACGGCATGGAAGCCGAGGCTCTGGCGCAGTTGATCCAATCCGGACAGCCGCCGGAGGGCTCGCCGTATGTGGAGGCGGCCGATGGGATCGGCGGGGCGCGCACGCTGGTGGCTTTGCGGCGGCTGCACCAGGAGGCGGCCAACCGGCAGGCGGTCGCCGAGCAGCGGTCGCCCGGGGAGTTCGCCCGGATCAGCCAGTTGGACAAGACGCGGGCCGGGCTGGCGCGACAGATAGCCACGCTGACGCGCAAGCAGGAGGTGGCGGCGAAACCGGAGCCGGAGCGCACGGCGGGGCTCGCGCGGATCTATCTGAGCCGCGCACCGGATCTGAGCTGCTGGGCTTTCCGCGAGCTGCTGGCGACCACGGCGCCGGGCGCGCTGGAGGCCGTCAACGGGGTGGTGGCCAATGAACTGCCCCACTTTCTGCCGATCGGCGGGCAGAGCCCGGAAGATCGCGCCAAGGCCGAGCTGGACCTGAAACTGCGAGGCATCGCGCTGCTCGAAAGAATGGGCTCGCGCCTCTCGCCCGAGCAAAGCCAGTTGCTCCAGGAGCATATCCTCATGGTTCAGGAGCGGCGGCCGTTTTTCTATCCGCGCTGCGATTGGACAGACGTCCTCGATCGCACTTGAGATTCGATGAAGGAGGCCCGCCATTGCACCGCCAAGATCACCGATGTTCCTTCCGACGGTCCTGCTGATCCTCGGAGGCTCCTTGATGGCCCAGCCTCCCGCTAGCGGCGACGCGGCCTTCTTCGATTCGCTGAGGACCAATATCTCGGGGATTTACTTCGGCCAGGTGGCCCACTATCCGCCGGAGAAGATTCGCGCGGAGTTTCGCAACGCCGTGCGGGACCCGGCGCTGCTCTCCGACGAGACCGTGATGGCGAATCTGCTGTTTCTGGTTCGCAAGAAAGCCATCGGCGATCTGCGCGATGAGGTCTCCCGGCTGGTAGCAGCCAACCGGTTGAAACCGGCAGCCCAGGTATCCGCGCTGAAGACGCTTTACGCGCTGGGAGGCGCGCGGGAGCGCGGGACGGCGGACCACCTGGTTTCGCAGGCGCTGGCGCAATTGCTTCGAGCGGACGGCGGTATCGAAAGCTCGCCCTACCTGGAGGCCGCCGACCGGATCGGCGGACCGGAGACGCTGGCTGTGCTGCGGAAGCTGCTGGCGCAGGCGACCGCGCGCCAGCGGTCGGCGGAACAGCGCCAGCCGGGAGATCAGGCGGCCATCGGCCGTCTAGACAAGATCCGGGCCAGGCTGGAAGCGCAGGTGCTTACGTTGACGCGCAAGCAGGAGGTCCTGGCAAAGCCCGAGCCGGAGCGGACGGCGGACTTGGCGCGGGCCTACCTGAGGAGGTCGGCGGAGCTGGGCTGCTGGGCCTATCGGGAGATGCTCGAAGCCGGCAGGGAAGGGACGCCGGCCGCGGTGCGGGAAGTTCTGGCCGGCGCCAAGGGAGAATCCGAAATCCGGCTCCGGGGCCTGGCCCTGCTGGAAACCATGCATGTGCCGTTCACGCCCGAAGAACAGAAGCTCTTCGACGAAAACGCCGCCACGCTGCGGACCCGGAAAGCCTTCTACTATCCCGCCTGCGACTGGGAAGACGTCCTCGACCGGTCGTAAAGGACCAATCTCGGCCTCGGTGTCGAGCCCGGATCTATCAGTTACCGCGGTTGGCCAGCGCATCCCCCTGTGCCCTCTTATGTGTACGTCCGTAATAGAAATCTCCCACGCCTCCGAAAACAGATATTTCCTCGGCCGTCAAGGAAGAGGAAGCCTCGATGGCGCCCAGGAGCAACTCGGCCGCCCGCTTGCCCACCTCATGTGGGTTAAGGCATAGCGTCGTCAATCCAAGGTTCTTCGCGAACTCATCGCCGTCGATGCCGATAACTGCTACATCGTCCGGCACCTTGAGACCACTCTTCTCAAGTTGCTGAAGCACGCCCACCGCTGCGAGATCGGTTGTCGCCACGATCAGGACCCGGCCTTTGTTGGCCATAATAATAGTCTCAAGACTCTGAAGAGTAGCCCTCTCACCGGCTTCTGCGCGGCTCTTGCGGCTCAGTACCACACTCACTGACGCATTGAGCCCAGAAGTTTCCAGCAATCCACGAATGTTGTTGGCCCGCAGGCACAACGTTCGATTCAGCTCCTCTCCAACGATGAGTACCGTCGTGATACCGCACTCTCTCACCTGCTGACTCACGAAACTTACCACACGCTGAGCAATCACCGACTCAGGATAGATCACCAACGACGTATAGAGCTGCAGTTCACCGTCCTTGTGAGGCAGCCCTTGCCCAAGAAGTACGGCTGGAAAACGCCTTTCACGCAGAGAGTCGAACTCCTCGAATAAATTCTTCGAATTGCTCACCGGCAGAATGATGAGACCGTCGACCTCGCTATGTAGTTCACGAATCAGCTCACTTTCCCTCTGTATACTCTTCGCCCTAGCGGTATCCTCATCATAATCGCCATGCGCCATGGACAACGCGCAGATCAGCCGATACTGAGTGCCCGACTTTTCGAAATGCCTCTGAATCGCCTCATCGATACCGGCCAAGACACCGGCATCAAAATCGAAGCGCACGTGATAGCAGACAAATGCAATCTTCTGAAAGCGCCTTGAATGAACGCGCATGCCAGCGCGCGGATTTTTCGGATCGGAGGATAGCCAACCGCTCCCTACTAATAAGCCGACAGCGTGACGGATCGCTTGCCGGCTTGGCACTTGCCTCAACATTTTGACCAATTCACGGTCAGTTCGGAGTTGCTCGGCCGACGGAAACCGCTTTGCGTCGTAAAATCCCGTTTGAATGCGATTACGAAGCTCCGCGGCGATCTGCTCGGCGATTCTTTTGGGCGCTCTTGAAATCTTGTCGGCCATCTGCATCGCTCCATTATATGGGCTTCTGTTTAGCACGGCATTAGCTTAACCCGCTAAATGAGACGCACAAACAGAGACAACATCTTTAAAATCTAGGCCTTGTATTAGACGTCCTAAAAATATCGTTTAAACCTATTGACTCGTATACGTAATTACTCCATGATTGATGTCGTAACTGCCCCAAGAGAGGAGGGATTCAATGATTCATTTACCAGTTATGGTTGGAACAGCCATCGCCGGATGGCTGGTCAACGAAAACCAAAAGCAGAAGAAGCGGCTTGACGCGACGGAAAAGCAACTCTTACAACTTCAACTGGCAGAAGCGCAGCGAAAGCTGGAAAAACTAAGCTCGGGACAACTCGGGGCAGAACCAAACGGAGATTCCAGAACGGAGAATTTGTGATGATTGAACGAATCCTCGGCACGCTAACGTTAGCACTAACCTTACTCGTCGTCGCCATAATCTTGGCGGCGCTTTTGCCTACTTCTGCTCGGGCGCAGTCGGCGGGGTATCAATACATCTATGTCCCGCATTCGATGACGGACCTCATGTCGGATATCAACCGGCAGCAGCGGGAACGGCAAGAGCTTTCCGTAGCTCCGCAGGGTACGGGCGGACAGCAACTACAGGCTCCCGGCGACCCTTGCAATTTGCAGCGGCGATGGGCTGCTAGTGCCAATGACAACGGGTGGAGACTGTCGCTCACGTTCGGGAGCGGAGTATACGTCTTTTCCTTCTACGACACAAATGGACGGTTTCTAACTGCCGGCCACGGGAGCTATTTGACTAAGCGATTGACCTCTGGGGGCGAGGCATGTGGGTTAGTACTTACCCCTGCTCCGGAGGATCCCAAACAGGTAATAGAAGAAAAACTAAAGGGGGCTGGGCTGCTAGCTTTTCTTTTCCGCACGCCCGATGTGCTTGACATATATGAACAAAGTATTTATCGAGTAGATGCATTGGCAGATGGCCGCATCAATCTGTTGCGCTTTGACGCCAAGACATTGATGAACAACAACTCGCTGAAGACTGTAGGGGGACCTCTGGTTTTAAGGCCGCAATAAGTCTGCCACCAGCACAGCGCGAGAGCAGCCCGATGCGACCCAAACAAGCTACCGGCAGTAGCCGGCACGATTGCGATTCTGGATTGTGATACGCCTGGGCTTGCTCCCTCCCGCAAGGAAGCGACAAGGTGATGCTCGTGGCGCTTGGTCTATAGACTCTAAAGTACGGTTCGGCGCAGAACGTTTACCCGCGCTTACACGTCTGATTATGTTATAGGAGAACTAAACTGCATGAGCAAAGAAGGATCGGAACGAGAAAGGCAGCGCGCGAAAGACGCGGAAGTCTATCGCAAGGTGATCGCTCCGGAGGAATATGGCCAGCCTTCCCTCGAAGATATGACTGCTGGCCGCTTCTTTCGTCTTTGGGCCTTGGATCTGGCCGCGAAGCCCTTTCAACTTTATGGATTTTTACGTGGGTTTGCTCGAGGAGTTAAGAAGGGCCTTTCTTCGAGATAAGAGGTGATCATTTTCGATAGGTGTCTCTTGAGCCACCGTTCCGCTGGCTCGTCGAGCGGGCGGTGGAGACCCTTGCGTCAACGACAGTTATTCTGATTTGAATGGCAATTTGGAAGCCAATTGGTGGAGGGAGAAAGCCGTGAACGACTACAGCAAGAACTGGGATAAGGCTCACAGCGGCCAAAAACCAGATAGCCTACATTCCTGGATGGGCGGTGGCGGAGGAACACCCCCTCCTACTCAATATCCCGGTCCAGGAATGGATATCACCAAAGTCATGCTGAATGCATTGAACGGCAACGGCTCATCAGGCTCCTCTTTCAACAGCTCCGCAGCACCGCCACCGATGACGTTTGGCGAAAAGCTCAAAGTTGGCGGATGGATTGGCCTCACTGTCGCGAGTCTTGCTGTCGTGGGAGTAAGCATCAAATCTCTTTGGGATAGGGCTGAACAGAACAGTTTTCGATTGCGGTGCCCATCTTGCCAGCAAGAGTACAACCTGCGGGTCTCGGTACTCCAGAACGAGGCAGGCGGTGATCTTTGGTGTCCCCGCGGCCACTGTTTGTCGCTAGCAGACGCGCGCACTGAATATCAAAAGTCGCTGTACCCTCGAACCTAAGCGCGTGTCAGTAGTCAGAAATTCGTCCTTTATGTGGAGGGCCCGTGACGGCCGAGAGATATAACTCGATTTTCTTATATAGGCTGAGCTTGTGCGTATTCGATAGCTACATCGGACGCATACCGTCCCGCCACTCCGCTGACGGAAATCGACAGCGTTACTCCGAAACGATAATCTCTTCCCATCCACGGCCGATAACAGAACCGCGCAGTAGCGAACGTTGCGCGCATCGTCGACTGAAGTCGACGCGGCACGCTGAGAGCGTGCGCTACGGGACGGTGACGGTGAACTCGCCGGGGGTGACGAACTGGATCACTCCTCCCCAGATGCACATCAGCTTCGAGACGTTGTCGAGGGTCGGCATGTTATCCAGCAGCACGGTGGGCGCTCCCGTTACCCAGGGCGCCGGGGTGTTGGGGATGCAGGGCATCGGCGTCAGTACCCCCAGGGCCGCGGCGGTGGCGGAAGCCACGGTGGGGTTGGCCAGGGACATGCACATCCCGAAGGGCATGATGTTGACCAGCGGGACGTGATCCATGATGTTGGCGTCCGGCACCATGTTGGTCATGGTCCGGTGCTGGGGCAGCACGACCAGTGAGCTGGGCGCGGCTCCGAAACTGCACTGCATCATCGCTCCCATACAGACCTGCATCGGCATTGACTCTTCCTCCTATCGGTTCTCTCTTCTTTAGAATGCATCACGGCGGCGCCTGGCGGTGGCCCCCTCCACTGCTTTTTGCAGCAGCAGTTTCCCGAGCCGCGAAAGCACCATCCCGATGCCGCTCACGATGAGCAGGACGAGCACGAGCGCCGCGGCGTCGAGCAGCAGCGTCAGGATGGCCTTCTCTCCAAAGGTCCGGGCACCGGCCTGGATCCGCGCAATCCGGGGGTTGTCGGTCTGGTAGAGGATGGGCACCGCAACTCCCTGTTTCAACCCGGAAATGCTGCCGGAGTCCACTTCGTCTACCGCATGGACCGGGTCGCGCCAGCCGGCGGGCACAAACTCCAGGTCCACAATCTCGAAGGGCTGGAGCGTTTCGATCGAGCTCCTGTGGCGGCCGGACAGGAGCCTGGTAATATGCGTCACATAGTGCACCGTGGCCTGTCCGGCCTTCACGGATCCGGCCGGGGCAAGCGGGGCGGTGGGAATCGCGATATACAGGAATAGCGCACCGGCATACGGGATCAACAGCCATCCCGCCAGCGCCATTTCCGCCTTGCGCCACAGATAGATCAGCGCGGCCAGGCCCAGCAGCACAGCCACAACCCGGCGGATGGTCTGCGCGTGGTCGACAAAGAGCGAAAACGTGTGCCGGCTGGCGAGGCGCGAGCTGGGAATCAGGATAAACTGGCGCAGTTGCCGCGACGGCAGGTACCGTACCATTACCGGCGATCCGACGTGCAGGGAATCAAAGGTCGCTACATCGACCGCGGTAGTGTCATAACTGGGGGACAGCTCTCCGGCGGGCTGATAGACGGAAGTCACGTTCAGCCTGCGCGACCAGGAATCGTGCTTGACCCAGATCTGCTCATTCTTGGAGAATATCGTGCCGGAGATCAGCAGACCGCGGGTGTCGATGTACATGGAGTAGCCGACAAGGCCGCCCACCATCGCGATGAGCGAGGCGAGCGAGAGGTACGAAGAGCATCCCTTGGCCGCCATCCGTGGGGCCAGTTTACCGCGGAAGTGGCCGCGCGCACGTACCAGGGAGGCAGTTGCGGTACTAGACCGGGCTTCCTGGTCGGCGGATTACCAACCTGGAATCAACAAGTTACGAATAGCCTGATACAACCCCCGATGCTTTTGCGCGAGTCAGGAATCGGGTACAATTGACGCGAAATAGTCCGCGAAGGGAAGCACGATGACCAGGAAGAGGATACGATGAGCCGATTGAAACAGTCTCTTGCTATTTTCGGGATCGCGATCTCCTGTCTCGCGCCGGCCCAGGCGCAGCAGAAAAAGAGAGTGGCGGTTCTGGATTTCGACTACGCCACGGTGCAGAGCGGCGTGAGCGCGATTTTCGGCGCCAACCAGGATGTGGGCAAAGGGATCGCCGATCTGCTGGTGGACAAACTGGTGCAGGACGGAAAGTACTCGGTGATCGAGCGCAAGGCCCTGGACAAGGTGCTGGCCGAGCAGAATTTCTCCAACAGCAACCGGGCCGACAGCAGCACGGCGGCGAAGATCGGCAAGGTGCTGGGCGTGGATGCCATCATTATCGGCAGCATCACGCAGTTCGGCCGCGATGACAAGAAGACGGACATCGGCGGCGGGGCCCTGGGCGGGATT
>CAZMRK010000229.1:0-3830 GCA_964568355.1 uncultured Solibacteraceae bacterium
GCCAGGACCATCAGGCTGCCCGATGCGATCGCTGCCGCTTGCTCCATTCCAGCCAATCGTCCCATCAGACCCATCGCATGTCCTACGGTTCCAGCGAGCGCTCCCAGCAGGCAATAAGTCGCGATGCGGCCCGCATTATAGAAAAGATGACTTGCGGCGCCGCCGTAGCGGGCGCCCTTCGATGCCATGCTGTAAGCGAGCACGATCGGCCCGCACATTTGCGCGCAATGCACGCTCGAGACCGCCCCCAGGGCGGCCGCAACTCCGAGATCGAACGTAAGCGCCATCAGGCCTTCCCCATACCCGCCGCCGGAGGCCGCGCGTAGAGGATCTTCGCGTTGGGCGCCGGCACGCTGACGCACTCCCGGTAGAAATCGAAACACCGCATGGTGATCGCGTGCGTCGGACACCGGCCGGCACATAGCGCGCACCGGATGCACGACGTCTCGTCCTTCATCATCACCCCGCCTAACGCGTCCAATTCCGCCGGCGGGAGCGATCGTAGCGTTTGGCCATCGACGGCGAAGGCCTCCGCCGCGGCTTCCAGCCATTGGGGATCGGACAACAGCTTGCTCAAACCCACCAGGCGGATCAGGTTCTGCGGGCAAACGTCCACGCAGCCGTTGCAGGCCAGGCAAATCGAAGTGTCGAAGACGGTGTTGACGTTGCAGCGCAGGCAGCGCGCGGCTTGACGGCGAGCCTCGCCCTCCGGATAACTCTCCTCGACGATCTCCAGCGAAGCGGCTCGCTGCTCGTGTTCGAGCGCCGGCGGGTCGGCCCGTTCGATCCGGTTCCAGCCCTCCACCATCGTGTAGGCCGCGGGCTTCCATTGCTTGCGTAGGGCCACGTCGGTCCGGGTGCAGCGAAGGTAGTCGTGCATGGAGCGCGCGGCGATCTGGGCCGAGGCGATCGCATCAATGAACAGCCGCGGCCCGTGCGCGATGTCGCCGCATGCGAACACGTCGGGGGCCGAAGTCTGATAGGTCTCGCGATTGACTTTGATCAGTCCGCGCTCGGTTTCGACGCCGTCCTCGGGCTTGAGGAACGAAAGGTCCGAACTCTGGCCGATGGCGAAGATCACGCTGTCGGCCGGAATGTCCTCCATATCCGCTTCGTCGAAGGCCGGGCTGAATCTTCCGTCGGTGTCGAAAACGGAAAGACACCCGATGGTCCGCAGGGCCGCGACTTTGCCGTTCTCCCCCGCGACGAGCTTAGGCCCGCGGCGGCTGTGCAGGCGAATGCCCTCTTCCTCCCCTTCGATTACTTCAATCTCATCGGCGGGCATCTCTGCCCGGCTTTCGAGGCAGACCACGTGCACTTCCTTGTCGCCGCTCATGCGCAGCGCGGAGCGCGCGACGTCGTAAGCCACCTGCTCCCCGCGTCCCATTTCGGCAAGGGCTTCGCCGCGCTTCATCGCCTCCACCGGGCGCAGCGCCGAGCGGGCCACATCATACGCGACATTGCCACCGCCGATGACGACCACGCGCCGGCCGAGCGGCAGCGCCTTTCCCTCGTTGAACGCTCGCAGAAAATCCATGCCGTCGTAGACGCCATCCAGGTCTGCGCCAGGCAGTGGCAGGCGCCGCCCGTTCGGCAGCCCAACCCCCAGAAAGATCGCCCGGAAGCCATCGCGGCGCAGGCTCTCAATAGTGAAATCGCGGCCCAGCCGCATGTTGCACCGCAAGTCCACGCCAAGCGACAGGATAGCCTCGATCTCGTGCTTTACCAGGTCGCGCGGAAGCCGGAACACCGGTACCCCGACCATCAGCATTCCACCCGGCATCGCATTGGCTTCAAACACCGTGACCTTGTAGCCCACCTGAGCCAAATCGTGGGCGACGGTCAGGCCGGAAACACCGGCGCCGACAACGGCCACTCTTTCGTAGTCGCCTTTGTTGGGCGGGAGCATTCGGCTGTCGCCGGCCTCGCGGTGTATGCGATAGTCGCCGGTCTCCGGACCGAATTGGTCGGTAACAAACCGCTTCAGCGCCCGGATGGACACCGGCGCGTCCACGCTTCCCCGGCGGCACTGGACTTCACACGGAGCGCCGCACACGCGCCCGCAAATCGAGGCGAAAGGATTCGTGGCGCGCGCGATTCGATAGGCGTCTTCGTACCGGCCTTCTGCAATGGCGTTCACATATCCGCACGCGTCCGTATGAACCGGACACGCGTGCCGGCATTTGATCATCTCCACCCAATAGTCGGTGGCGTCCGGCATTCGAACCTGAAAGAAGCCGTTGTCCATAACGAGCTCGACTTATTCGTGCGGCGATTTTCGAATCGCGAACCGAACCACCATGATGACGAAGATCGCCGCCAGAATGGCGACCGACCACATGAGGGCGTTTGCGTCGCCGGTCACCCGGTCCAGCGTCTGCACCAGCGGCCCGCGCTCGGAGTGCGAAACCTCGCCATTGATGTAGAGGATCATGTACGCCACACAGCTAATCCCGATTACGGGAAAAGCAAGCTTCAAAAAGCCCGGCACTTCCGTGTTCTTCTTCTCCGTGATCCAGCCGCCCGCGTAGTCCTTCACTTCGATTTCTGCCTTGGCTTTGTTATCGACCATCGGGCCCTCCTTCGTCGTCCCGCATCATGCGATATTTCGGCTCTTCGCTGTTCTTGCCCCAGTAGCCGTCCTTGCGCGATCTGATCAGCATGTACAGCGTGAGCATCGTCAGCAGGAAGAACAGGAAGTAGGACAGAAACACGCCCGGGTATACGTAATCCATAGCGCCTCCTATTTTTCGTAATCACCGTTCGGCCGCCAATCCTTCGCGCGGCCGAGCCGCTGGAGATAAGCCACTAGCGCGGTGAACTCCTGCTGATTCTCAACAATCCACGGAAACGACGGCATCACCGAGCCCGGCACCAGGTCGCGCGGATTGCGGAAATGCGTGCGATGCCATTGCGTGTCGTACTTGCCGCCTATGCGCGAAAGATCCGGTCCCGTGCGCTTCGTCCCGAACATGTGCGGGCTGTCGTACACGAACTCGTCCGGCGTCGAAATCGGCGAATCCACTCCCTTCCAGCCGGAGCGCTTCGTATCGGCGACCAGAGTCCGAGTCTGCTGGGTATGGCAGTACCAGCAACCTTCGCGCGTATAAATAGCCAGCCCCTTCTTTTCGAGGTCCGTATAAGGCCGCAGCTTGCCCGTCGGCCCTTTCGATGGATCGCTGTTCTCGAACGGCTTGGACCAGCTTTTGTCCACCAGCGGCGGAACTACCGTTGTCAGGATGCCTCCGATGAAAAAGAACAGCAGTGCGGCGCCGATGGCGAACGCGAAATTCGAATCAGCTTTTCGCAACATGGCTCGAATCCTCCCTTTAGGCGGCCTGCCGGGGCGCTTCGAAAGCTTCCGGCCGGTCCTTGGCCCCTACGATCGTGGCCATGATGTTGTAGGCGAACAGCGTGATTCCGGTGAACATCAGAACGCCGGAGAAAAAGCGCACCAGCCACACCGGCTTCAGAGAGACAACAGTGTCAATGAACGGAATCGCGGGGTTGTTCCATTGCCAGCCTTGCCAGAATCCACCCAGCCAGAGCGTGACGAAGAACCCCAGCCCGCCGACCATCAGGAACCAGAAGCTCCAGTTGGCCAGTGCGTCGGAGAACAGCTTGCACTTGAACATCCGCGGGACTGTGTAGTAAGTTCCCGCGATCGCGAAAAACGAGAACGCGCCCAAAACCGCCATATGCGCGTGGCCCGGAATCCAGTCCGTCTTGGATACGATCGCGTTCACCGTCCGCAGGCTGTGCATCGGCCCTTGGAAACAGGTGAGTAAATAGAACACCACACCGGACATCAGAAACTTCAGCGGCACATT
>CAZMRK010000230.1:0-13150 GCA_964568355.1 uncultured Solibacteraceae bacterium
GCCCAGGTTCCACCCGGAAGCTCGACTCAGCCGAACGGCCCATCCGGCCCCAATAGTCCTACCATGCAGCGTGACCCGACGATGACCCCGGGCACCATACCGGACCAGCAGGCAACTCCTCCGATGGCTAACGATAAGCGCTTCCTCAAGGAGGCTGCCCAGGGAAGCATGACCGAAGTGGAACTGGGTAAGTTGGCTCAGGAGAAGGGGAGCAGCGACGCTGTAAAGGAATTCGGCAAGCGCATGGTGGACGATCACACTAAAGCTACGGAAGACCTGAAGCAGGCGGCATCCAAGGCCAACGTCAATGTCCCCAGCGAGCTTCCCAAGAAGGCTAAGAAGACTCACGAAAAGCTTTCCAAGCTGTCGGGGGCCGAGTTCGACCGCGCCTATGCCAAGTTGATGCTGAAGGACCACAAGGACGACATAAAGGATTTCCAGACAGAAGCCAAGCTGGGCACCATTCCCGAAGTAAAGGAATTTGCAGCGAACACCCTGCCTACCTTGCAGGAACACCTGAAACTGGCGGAGCAAATGGAAGCTTCGACCCGCGGCGGTACCTCGGGCGGTGAGAAGTAGCCAGTTCCCCACGTAAACACAAAAGCCCGTGCGCCTCCTCCCAGGCTCGCGGGCTTTGGTTTCGTGCAGAGATGTGTCGGCCGCTCTGGTTTACTGGGCAGCGGCCACGCGCAATGTTTTATCCAGTTTGAACGTCAGCACCGACTCAACGGGCACCTTGATCGATCCCCCCTTGGTGAGGATCTGGGTCAGCGCGCCTGCACCCGCGCCGGCGCCCGCTCCGATGGCTGCGCCCTTTCCATGGCCGGCGATCGCTCCGATAATGGCGCCGAGCGCAGCACCGCCGCCGGTGTACGTTGCCGTACGTTTATTGGCGCCGATTCCCGATTTTCCGGTCTGGGCCACATCGGTGGTCGAAATCTCATACTCCTGCCCGCCGATCAAAACCGAAGCGAGGTCGAGCACAAGGTCGGATTGGCCCCGGATGCGGCCGCCCTTGGATGCCGAACGGATGACGATCTTGGCGTTGGACCCGCGCGGAATGACCACGTCGCCCTTCGCATCCGTAACGTCTTTGGTCACTTCGGCCGAATAAGTCTGTCCCTCGGCGGCCTTACCGGAGTCGATGGTCTCTCCGGTGCGCACCGTAATCTCTTTTCCGGCAGGTACCCGATACATCTTGGGTTGAGGTGGAGCTTGTTCCGGAGCCGGCGCAGGCGGTGGGGCAGAAGCTGTGGTGGGCGGTGCCGCCTCTGGTGCTGCTGCGGGTGGAGCGGCCGCAGGTGGGGCGGCCGCAGGCCGGGCTGACTGCTGTGGTGGCGCCGAGCGCGGAGCGGCCGCAGGCGGTGCCGCTTCAGTGGCCGGTGCCGGCGGCGGTGGCGCCGTCTGCGCCGTGGTGCCTGGCGTGTCGTATTCGACCGATTTTACTTGTGCCATCGGAATCGTGCGCGTGATGTTGTCATCACCAGCGATCGTGATCTCTGTTGCCGAGCTGGCCATGACTTTGCCCATCACCTGGGTTCCGTCGCGCAGAGAAACTGTGGCGTGCGGCCGGTCGGCCGGTGCCTTGCTGGCGCACGACGACAGCACTAATGCCATCGCCGCGACGAGCCCAACGATGAAATTCCGCATAGTAGATGCCTCCTCCGAAGACTCAAGGCCAGTATAAATCACATGAGCTGCCCTGTCAGTGATTCGAAATGCCATGGGACGGTTTGGTTATCATAGCAACAGGTTCTGCCATGCGAATCTGGTTTGGGTTGTGCGCCATTGCGCTCATTCTCGTAGTTGTTTCCCGTCCGGCGGCCACCCAAGTCGATCCCGCCGGTCCGGGATTTCCCCGAGACGTCAAGCTGCCCAGCGGAAAGTCCCAGCAGGAAGAAATCCTCAAAGCCGATCACGCCCGGGATCTCAAAGATGCCGCACAGTTGGTGGAACTGGCGGAGCAACTCAAGCAGGAGCTGGAGAAAAACGATCGCCATGTTCTCTCCGTTTCCAGCCTGAAGAAGACCGAAGAAATTGAGAAAATCGCAAAACGCATTCGTTCCCGGCTGCGCAGGTTTTAGAAGCCGGCACAGGTTGCCAACCTGTCTGCTGGCCGGCCTCCTCGGCGCGGCGGCGCTTTCCGCGCAGACCTCCCAGCCGGTCACGCCCCCGAAAAAGTCTCCGGTGCTGGTACTGCTCGGAGGTGATCCCAAGCCCTGGCAGGGTTGGTGCGGCGAGCGTGGCTGGCAGTTCCTGACCCCCTGGGCCTCCAGCACGGAGAAGAACATCGACCTGCGTGTCAAGGCCCTGGAGACTCAGCTCTCCGATTTAGGCAAACGCGTCGCCATCGATGAAGGCCGCGTCTATCTCGCCGGACAGGGCGATGGGGCGGCGGCAGTCTTTTATGCGGCGTCGCGCCTCCCGGACCTTTGGACCGCAGCCGTAGCTCTGGGTGGATCGCCGCGCCCCGCCATCGATACGCACCATGTCTACGCGGCCAACACCTCCAACTTGCCCGTGCTCTGGTTGTTCGCCGATGAACATATGGAGCCGTTGGCCAAGCAGATGCAAAGCGCCGGCTATAACCTGGAGTGGCATCGCGCCGCCTCCGCCAATTCCCAACAGATTTTCGACTGGCTGCTCCGGCATGAGCGCGACCAGCTTCCCACGCGCGTCGATTGCGAAACCGGCTCGCCGTCTTTCGCCCGCTGCTACTGGGTGGAGATGACCCGCTTTGACCCGGCCGAGCGCAACGATGTGCTCGTCTCCACGCGCCTGAAAGCCGGATCCGGCGCCATGCTGGCCGCCGGTCCGTTCGGCTTCGATCCGCGCGAGCCCGGTCCTGGTGTGGTTGTTAAGGAGTTGCCGCCCAATTATAGCGGCCCGCTCAAGCTGGGCGACCGCATCGTCGCGATCGGCGGCAAGCCCGTGGCGGACGCCGCCGAGTACGTTCAGTTAATGGATCAGACCATCGAGGAAAAGCAGGTGGTGCTCATGGTACAGCGTGGCGACAACCGCGTCCGGGTCGAAACCAGTATTGTGCTGCCCCAGCGCGACGAGTTGGTCACCGCACGAGTCCAGGCGCAGTTTCTTCCCGAGACGAAGGAACTCCAGGTTCTCAGCCGTGCCGTAACGCAGATGCGAGTGAACATCCCCGCCGCTTGGATACCTCTTGCCATTAACTGGAACGGGTCGGAGGTCGGCAAGGCGGAGGCGGGCGGCTGTTGGCTGTTGAACGAGGAGAAAGCGCTGCTGCGAGCGACGCGGTGCCCGTAGTGCTCTGAGTAGGAAATGGTGCGCTGGGCAGGAAATCCGCTCCCTTCGGTTGCGGTTCGCGCAAGCAACTATAGCAACGGAGCCGCGCGCGGAAGTAAGCGGAGAAGCCGGATCTTGGCCGTCGCGCTGGTTTTGATATGCTAACCTGAACCTTCGAGTATGCCCCTTACCCGCGAAAAATCTCAAGTGATGAGCGCCTCGGAAATCGACCGGACCCTGGTGCGTCTGGCACACGAGATCCTGGAAAAGTCGCCGGACCTGGACAAGCTGGCGTTCATCGGCATCCGCCGCCGTGGCGTGCCCCTGGCGCAGCGCATGGCGCGCAAGATTGAAGAACTGGAAAAGCGGGCCATCCCGACGGGGACCCTCGATATCAATCTTTATCGCGACGATCTCACCACCGTCGATATCAAACCTGTAGTGAGCGGCACCGACATCGGGTTTTCGGTGCAGGGCAAAGATATCATCCTGATGGATGACGTGCTCTATACGGGCCGTACCATCCGGGCCGCCCTGGATGCGCTGTTCGACCATGGCCGCCCGGCAAAAGTGCATCTCCTGGTGCTGATCGATCGCGGCCACCGGGAACTGCCCATCGAAGCCAAGTTCGTGGGCCGTACCGTGCAAACTACCGACAACGAAATCATCGAGGTCAAACTTCGCGAGATCGACGGCATGGAGAAGGTTCTCCTTGTCGAAAAAGTAGCTGCCAACGAAGCGTAATATCATGCCGGCCGGACTGCTCGGAATCGAGGAGCTCGATCGCCAGGAGATCGAAGCCATCCTGGCGCGGGCCAAAGACTTTCAATCCATCCAGAGCCAATCCCAGAAAAAGCTGGATACCCTGCGCGGAAAAATGCTGGTCAATCTGTTCTTCGAGGCATCCACGCGCACCCGCACCAGCTTTGAGATCGCTGCCAAGCGCCTGGGGGCGGACACGGTTTCGATTACCGCTTCTGGATCCAGCGTTTCCAAGGGAGAGTCCCTGGTGGATACGCTCAACACTCTGGCGGCCATGCGCCCCAACGCCATCGTGATGCGCCATGCCGCTTCCGGAGCCCCGCATTTTCTGGCGCGCCATCTTGCCATTCCCATCATCAATGCCGGCGATGGCACGCACGAACACCCCACCCAGGCCCTGCTCGACGCCCGCACCATCCTGGACCACCGTCCTGCGCTCGAAGGCCTGCGCGTGGCCATTATCGGAGATATCGCCCATAGCCGCGTAGCCCGCTCCAATGTGCACCTGCTGTCTAAATTCGGCGTGCGCATCGTGCTCTGCGGGCCCGCCTCGCTGGTGCCTCCGGATCTGGCGCGGATCGCGCCCGGTGTGCAGCTCACCAACGATATTCGGGAAGCCATTCAGGACGCCGATGTCATCATGATGCTGCGCGTCCAACTGGAGCGGCAGCACGAGGCCGCTTTCCCCGCCGGAGAGTATTTTCGCTTCTACGGGCTCCGCCTGGAGCACCTGGCCCTGGCCAAGCCGGATGCCATCGTCATGCATCCCGGACCCATCAACCGCGGCCGCGAGCTCTCCTCGGAGGTGGCGGATTTCCAGCGCTCCGTGATCTTGAATCAGGTGGAAAACGGCATCGCCGTGCGCATGGCGGTGCTGGAACGGGTGATCGGGTAATGCCAGCACTTCTCATCAAAAACGGCCGCGTCATCGATCCGGCGTCCGGCACCGATGCCACAGCCGATGTTCTTCTCGAAAACGGACTGGTGGCCGCCGTTGCGCCGGGCCTCAGCCGCGCCGGAGCCGAGGTCTTCGACGCCTCCGGCCTGATCGTCGCTCCCGGCTTTATCGATATGCACGTGCACCTGCGCGAGCCGGGAATCGAGCACGCCGAGACCATCGAAACCGGGTCGCGCGCGGCGGCGGCGGGCGGGTTTACCTCCATCTGCCCCATGCCCAACACCATTCCGGTGAACGACAGTGTCACCGTTACCAGCTACATTGTCGAGCGCGCTCGCCGCTTCGCCATCGTCAACGTCTTTCCCATCGGCGCCATCACCAAAAACAGCGCCGGTGAAGAGTTGGCCGCTATCGGCTCCATGAAGGCTGCCGGCGTCGTCGCCATCTCCGACGACGGAAAGCCGGTGATGAACGCCCGCGTCATGCGGCGCGCCATGGAGACTGCTCGTTCTTTCGACCTGCCGGTCATCGATCACTGCGAGGATCTCAATTTGAGCGCCGGCGGCGACATGCACGAAGGCCTGGAATCCACCCGCCTGGGATTACGCGGTATCCCCGCCAGTTCGGAAGATGTGATGGTCGCTCGCGACATCCTGCTGGCCCAGACCACCGGAGCGCGCTTCCACGTCGCTCATCTTTCCACGCGCAACGCCGTGGCGATGGTGGCCCATGCCCGCAGCCAGGGTCTGGCGGTCAGTTGCGAAGCGACACCGCATCATTTTGCCCTGGCTGATTGCGACATGCTCCCGTACGACAGCAACTATAAGATGAAGCCGCCGCTCCGCACCCGCTGCGATATCGATGCCGTGACCGAAGGTGTCGCCAGTGGTGTGGTGGACGCCATCGCCACCGATCACGCCCCCCATGCCGGCAGCGAGAAGATGCAGGAATTCGAGCGCTGCCCGTTTGGAATCATCGGTCTGGAAACGGCCCTCGGCCTGGCGTTGGAGCGCCTGGTGCTTCCCGGGAAGATCTCGTTGGTGCGCCTGGTGGAGTTGTTCACGACCGGTCCGGCCCGGATCCTCCGTCTCGACCGCGGTACACTGGCAGCCGGCGCCCCCGGTGATGTGACCATCTTCGGAACCGATTTCGAGTGGACCTATGATGTCAATCAATCGTTTTCGAAGAGCCGCAACACGCCCTTCGACGGCGCCAGGTTCCGCGGCGGCCCTGTGGCGACCGTGGTAAACGGCTCGATTGTCTGGCATCGCGACGTCTAATGCTCCCGTGATCACAGGAGCCTCGCCGGCGGTCAGGCGGCGTTTCGATGCCGCGCAAGCGCTTCCGGGCCGCGATCCTGAGGGATCGGGTAAAATGCTTCCCGCTCACGGCGCTAGAAGCGGCAATGGCCGGTACACCCTTTGCCCGCGCACGTCTTGCAGCAGAGGCGCTTGCGCTGAATGCGTTCCCACCTGTCGGCGGGCATGGCCGGTTTCTTTGCGGTTTTGAGTTTCTCCGGCTGCCCCAGAATTGGGTGTCCCTGAGTGTTTTGACCCACCGTCTCGACGACCTGCAGCATCGCTTTCCCCTCAACCTTCCCGATTCCCGGCTGAAATTGCTCGGCCGAGCCCGTATTTCCCCACCTTGGATGCGGCGCGGAAGGCATTGCACCTCGCCGTCCGGCATCCATCTTTCCCGGAAATGAAGTAAAGTGCACGTCAATGGCCAGGAAAATGGCCAAAAGGGAAGGGAAAATTACGGAGGGAAAAATAGGAGAAACTTACTGTGCCGGATCACCTTCGTGGTGATCCAGAAAGTCCTGGTCGATCGGTTTCCGCCCGGCGAAACCCTCCTGCGTGCCATGCCAGAAACGGATTTCGGACTCCCCCATCTTCCAGCAAAGGTATACTTCCTGGCCGTGAAACAGGGTTGGGAAGTCGATCAGTCCGATGTCCAGATCTTTGACCAGGCAGCCTAGTTCCTGGATGCTCTCCAGGGCGGCCTTCAGACGTTCTCCGGCCCGGTCACGCTGCTGCCGTACCTCCAGAGGTTTTTCGCGGTCCACCACCAGGCCACCCGAAAACATGATGCGCTGCGTCAGCGCTTCGATCGTCCGTTCGGCTTCTTCGTATTGCCCTTTGAGGGAGACCGCCTGGCTGACCAGATGGCTGACTTGAGGCAGGAGGCTTTCCGCTTCCTGGAGCGTGAATCGTCTCGCCATGGGATCTCGCGGCGTGCGATCAGATTCCCGAAACCTGTACAGAAACCGAACGGCTCCGCGGACCATCGAACTCCGCCAAAATGATGCTCTGCCAGGTGCCCAGCAGTACCGCCGAGTTCCGTACTTGCAGGCAAAGACTCTGGCCCATAATCATCCCGCGCAGGTGGGAGTCCGCGTTCTGGCGCTCGCAGTCCGAGTATGCCGGATCATTGTGCCGCCAGGTGTTGTCCCGGTTTACCACATCTTCGAGAAACGTTTTCACATCATGCAGCAGAGCGTCCTGCCACTCGTTGATGAAGACCGATGTGGTGGTGTGGAGAGATTGCAGATGCACCAACCCGTCGCGAATGCCGCTCTTTCTGACTACTTCGTTGATCCGATCGGTGATGTTGATGAGCTGCATGCGATCGCTGGTGATCCAATCGACGATACGATTGAAGATCCGCATTCCACCAGGTACCGCCGTGCTCGAGCTCTCTTCCGCTGCTGTCTCCGCTAGTTTACTGGTACTTGTGCTCATACACCTCTCCCGCCGCAGTCAGATTGGATATACCGCGAAAGATGCGAAGATTTTTTTCCTCTTGTCGTTTTATCATTATAGCAAGCAGATCAGGACTTAGCAGATGCGCTCCCCGGTGACGCGTAGGGCCGGGGAAGGCACCGCACAAGGCAAGACGAAGGAGAAGAAGCATATGAATCGGCGTGATATGTTCCGTGGCCTGGGCACCGGGTTCGTGGCCGCGGGGATTGCCGGACGCCTGCCGGCGCGGGCGGCCGCGCGCAGTGCCGAACCGAGTATCTACGAGAAGATCGGCGTCCGCCCGATCATCAACTGCAAAGGCACCTTTACCATCATTAGCGGCTCCCTTACCCTCCCCGAAGTCAAAGCCGCGATGGACGAAGCTTCTCGCCACTATGTCCACCTGGACGAACTGATGGACGGAGTGGGCAAGCGCCTGTCCGAGCTCACGAAAGCCGAATGGGGCATCATTACCGCCGGATGCGCGGCGGCGGCTACACACGCCACTGCGGCCTGTATCGCCGGAAGCAATCCCGAGAAGATGCAACGTCTGCCGACCGACTTACTCGGCCTTAAGGACGAAGTAGTCATGCCGCGGCAGTCCCGTAACGTCTACGATCACGCCATCCGCATGTTAGGCGTCAAGATGATCACGCCTGCTACGCGCGAAGAGTTCCTGGCTTCTTTCAGTCCCAAGACCGCCATGCTCGCCATCTTGGGCGAAAATCTGAAGCAGCACCCCATGCAATTTGAGGAGATGGTAGAGGCGGCCCATAAGCATGGCGTGCCGGTCTTCGTGGATGCCGCGGCTGAGCCGCTCACCATCCCCAATACCTATCTCACCAAGGGCGCGGACATGGTTGCCTATAGCGGTGGCAAGAGTCTCCGTGGCCCTCAATGCGCCGGTGTCCTGCTCGGCAAGAAGGATCTGCTCCAGGCGGCCTGGATCAACAGCGCTCCGCACCACGCCTTCGGCCGTTCCCTCAAGGTGGGCAAAGAAGAGATCATGGGGATGTTGACCGCCGTCGAGATGTGGACGAAGCGCGACCATGATGCCGAATGGAAGCAGTGGGAGCGCTGGCTCGGTACCTTCAAGGAGAAACTCGCCGGCCTGTCTGGAGTCACCACTGAAATCGAGCAACCCGAAGGGCCCTCCAACTTCGCCCCCAGCCTGAAAGTCTCCTGGGATGCCGAAAAGCTCGGTGCTGGAGCTGCGGAAGTCTCCGAGGCGCTGCTCTCCGGCACTCCCCGCATCATTATGTCCGGCTACGGCAACTGGCTCTCGATCATGCCCTGGATGATGATGCCCGGCGACGACAAAATCGCTGCCCAGCGGCTCTACGAGGTCCTTCAGAACCCACCGCGGCGCGAAAAGCCTCCGGTCCACCCGAGCAGCGCGGTGTTGACCGGTCAATGGGATGTCCACATCGAATATGGCCGCGGCGAAGCCAATCACACGCTGTGGCTCGACGAGAAGGAAGGGAAGGTGGTGGGTCAGCACCGCGGCGAGTTTCTCACCGGCGACCTGCGCGGCAGCCGCGAAGGCGACCGCGTCAACCTGCGCAGCAACCACCACTACCAGGGAACCGGCCTGAACTATCGTTTCGAAGGAACCCTGGCCGAGAAGACCATGACCGGTACCGTCGATCTCGGCGAGTACGGCAAAGCCCGCTTCGAAGCTAAACGCCACTGGGCGTAGCGTGCGCTTCAGCGCGCAGCGTCGACGCTCTCGTCGACGTTTTGGGTGGTTTCAAATCACCGCGATGCTACGCGTAGTGCGTGGCGATGTAGGAGTTCAGAATATCGATGAACTCCGCCACAATGTGATCACCTTTGAGCGTGGTCATCAGCCGGCCGTCCACATATACAGGAGCCTTGGGCTCCTCGAACGTGCCGGGCAGGGAAATGCCGATATTGGAATGCTTGGACTCGCCCGGCCCGTTGACCACGCAGCCCATCACCGCCACCTTCATGGATTCCACGCCGGGATAGCTCTCCTTCCACACCGGCATCTGCTGGCGCAGATACGTCTGGATCTGGTCGGCCATGTCCTGGAAAAACGTACTGGTCGTGCGCCCGCAGCCGGGGCATGCGGTCACCTGCGGCGTAAAGCTGCGAATCCCCATGGATTGCAGGATCTGCTGCGAGATGATCACCTCTTCGGTGCGGTCGCCGTTGGGCAGCGGCGTCAGCGACGCCCGGATCGTATCGCCAATGCCCTCCTGCAACAGCACCGAAAGCGCCGACGTCGTCGCCACGATGCCCTTGGCTCCCATACCCGCCTCGGTCAAGCCCAGGTGCAGCGCGTAATCGCACCGCGCCGCCATCGAGCGATACACGTCGATCAGATCCTGCACGCCGGAAACCTTGGCGCTCAGGATGATCTTGTCGCGACCCAACCCGTAGCGCTCCGCCGCCTGCGCCGATTCGATGGCGCTCACCACAATCGCTTCGAGCGTCACATCGCGTGCCGGCTTCGGTTCGGCCAGCCGGGAGTTTTCGTCCATCAGCCGCGTGAGCAGCGTCTGGTCAAGCGATCCCCAGTTCACCCCGATTCGCACCGGCCGATTGTTCTCGATGGCCACCTCGATCATGGTACGGAAATTGTCGTCGTGCTTCCGGCCGATATTCACGTTCCCGGGGTTGATGCGATATTTGGCCAGCGCGCGGGCACATTCGGGATATTTCTTCAGAAGCAGGTGGCCGTTATAGTGGAAATCGCCGATGATCGGCACTCGCACGCCAAACTGCTGCAGCGTGTCCACAATCCTGGGAACCGCCGCCGCGGCCTGCTCCGTATTCACGGTCACCCGGACCAGTTCAGACCCGGCGCGAGCCAGTGCCATCACCTGGTTTACCGTAGAGGGTACATCGGCGGTGTCCGTATTGGTCATGGATTGAACCACGATCGGATGAGAACCACCTACCTTTACACCACCTACATCCACGGTAACCGTCGCGCGACGGGGCAGAACAGACATCGATCCTCCGGAAAACATTCATTTTACCATTGCGGTCTCGCGGCCCTGGTGTACACTGGGTAAGTTTTCGGAGATCCGATCATGAAGCCGACGCGTCTGCTCTTACTTAGCTGCTTTTCTCTGCTGGCCGGGCTGGCCTTCTTCGTCGCGCGTTCGGACGCCAAACCCGAGACGGTGCGGCAGATCCTGCCGGGCATCTGGTTCCGTGAAGGCGATCTCAAGCACTTCGGCCATTGCAATAACATCATTATCGAGATGAAGGACTACCTCGTCGTCGTGGATGCCAATTTTCCCAGCGGCGCCCGCGCGGCCCTGGCCGATATCAAGCGGATCTCCCCCAAGCCCGTCAAGTACGTCTTCGACACGCATCATCACGGGGACCACGCCTACGGCAATCCCGTCTGGACGCAGGCCGGCGCCACGACGCTGGCCTACCAGGCTGTCGCCGAGGAGATGCGGCGCTACGAGCCCAAGCGCTGGCAGGAGGCCGCGAAAGGGCGTAAAGATGTGGCGGAATTGCATCTCGCCGCTCCGGAACCCCCCAGGCAGACGTTCGACAAGAAGATTTTCACCCTCTCCGACGGCTCCCGCACCGTGGAGTTTCGCTTCCTCGGCTGGGCCCATACCCGCGGCGACGGCTTCGTCTACCTCCCCAAAGAACAAGTGCTCTGCACCGGCGATGCGGTCGCCAACGGTCCTTACAACTACACCGGCGACGGCAACGTAAAGAACTGGCCGAATGTAGCTCATGCCGCCGCCGGCCTGAAGGTCAAATATGTGCTGCCCGGGCACGGCCTTCCCGCCGGTCCGGAACTCCTGCGCGGCCAGGAGCAGTTCATGACGGAGCTCTACCAGGCCGTCAAGACCGCGGTCGACTCCGGCAAAAAGCTCCCCGATCTGGTCGGGCGCAAGGGCGATCAGCCCGTCTCGACGACGATCCAGCTCTCCGCCAGCGTTAAAAACTGGGTCGGCGACACTCTCCCCTCCCAGGTGCAGGACACCTACGAAGAAATCACCCAAGGCAAGCCTCACGGGGAAATCCTGGGAGGCAGGTAGAGGCCGGTTTCCCGATCACCTGGCCGCTCTTATTGCCGCCAGAACGCTCGTAGAGCGACCAGCCACGCCACCCCCAGGCTGTACCCCCCGATCACATCGGTCGGCCAGTGCATGCCCAGGTAGACGCGTGAAAATCCAATCGCTCCGATCAGCCCTGCCGCCCCGGCCCATACCAGCCCCCGCGCCATTCGATCCCGCAGTTGCGTAGTAATGGCGGCGGCGAGCATTCCATAAATGATGCACGACATCAGCGCATGACCGCTCGGAAAGCTGAACGTGGCAGGCGACTCCAGACCGAAAAACGCCTCCGGGCGAGCCCTCCGCAGGGAGTGCTTGAACACCTGCTCGAATAGCTCGCCCGCCGCTGCGCCCGTGGCGAAAAAAGCGGCATCCCGCCGGCGCTCCGTCTTCACCAGGTACGCCGCCGACACGATCACCAGGGGTATCAGGAACTCGTATCCGCCAATGGCCGTCACTTGCCGCATCAGCGAGGTAACGAGCGGCGCCGCCAGGGAATGCGCCAGGTCTCGCAGAACGGAATCCAGGGAACGCGTTGCCCCGTTGTAGGTGGCATAGGCCAGCCAGAAAAACAGAAGCAGGGACAGGGCGGCCACGGCCGCCGCTCCAGCCGTCCACATCCGCTTTTCAGATCCGAAATTTTGGCTATAATTCGATTTCGAGTTCCCGGAAGGCACTGTGAAGATCTTAGCGTTTTTTGTGCTCCTGCTTGGCGTGGCCCCCGCCCAGCAGCCCGCGGCCAGGTTGCAGGCCCTCATCATCACCGGTCAGAATGGGCACGATTGGCGTGGCACCACGCCGGTGCTCCGCCGGCTGCTGGAAGATACCGGCCGCTTTACCGTCCGTGTCACCGAGGAGTTCCGCGGCGCCGGCCCGGAGACGCTGGCACCCTACGACGTAGTGATCCTGAACTACTTCGATCAGAACAAACCCGACCTGCGCTGGGGTTCCCGTGCAGATCAGGCCCTCCTCGATTTCGTCCGCGGCGGCAAGGGCCTGGTGGTCTATCACTTCTCCGCGGCCGCCTTCAATGGATGGCCGGACTACGAACAGCTTTGCGGAGGAAACTGGAGGCCGAACCAGGGGCACCACTCCGCCCGCCACGACTTCACAGTGACCATCCGCGACTCCGGCCATCCCATCACCCGTGGCATGAAGGCGTCCTTCTCGCAGGCCAATGACGAACTCTACGCCAACCTGAAATGGCAGCCCGCCGGCCGCTACCACGTTCTGGCGACTGCCTGGGACGACCACGCCCTGTATCGCGGCAAAGCGCGCCAGCCGACCCCGGGCGCCGGCCTCGACCAGCCTATGCTCTGGGTCGTACCCTTCGGGCAGGGCAGGGTATTCGCCACCGCCCTGGGTCACGACGCCGCCGCCCTGACCGGATCCGGCTTCATCTCGACCTTCGTGCGAGGCACCGAGTGGGCCGCGAC
>CAZMRK010000231.1:0-5162 GCA_964568355.1 uncultured Solibacteraceae bacterium
AAAGGTCTTCGAAACCGTCGTTGTTGTAGTCGCCGACGGTCACGCCGTAGGTATATCCGGTACGCAGCAGCCCCGCCTTTTCGGTGACATCGCGGAAGGTACCATCGCGGTTGTTGTGATAAAGGCGGTTGGTAGCGTGGGCAGGCGGATCCCCGAACCGCGACCCGGACGGCAGGAAGATATCCAGCCAGCCATCGTTGTCGTAGTCGAGAAACGCGACGCCGCAGCTCATCACCTCGGTGATGTAGTCGGCATGATCGGCATGTCCTGCAACGACGACGCTGTTGAGGCCGGCCTGGCGAGCAACGTCTGTAAACCGGGCGTGAAAGGGAAGCCCGGACGGTTTGCCGCGAGGAGTTGCCTTGACCCCGCGCGAAGCCATGCCCTGGGCCGGGGGAGCCTGGGCGTGGAGGCGCGCTGCGGGAGTTGCTAACAGAGCTATAAGATTCCGCCGGGTAAGAAGAGCCATGGAAGCGAAACGGGCGCTAGTGAGGCGCCCGTGTGATTTTACAACCATCAAAGACGTCGACGAGAGCGTCGACGCAGCACGCTGAAGCGCGCGCTACGGCACATCGCGGGGGGCCGTCAGAATATAATCTTCAAGCCCAGTTCCACCTGCCTGCCACTTTGGTTCCCGTAGGTCGCACCCTGCGCGCCGATGGTACCGCCGGGCGAACCTTGCCGCAGGGTCTGCCCGAAGGTGGAACTGTTGACATCAGTACTCGGGTCGGCCCAGTTCAGGCGGTTGGTGGCGTTATAAGCCGCCATCTTGAGCTCCGTGCGAACGCGCTCGGTGATGTTGAAGGTCTTCGACAGTGTCCCATCTATCACCCAGAAATGCGGACCGGTCAGGCAGTCGTATTGCAGCGGATTGCTGCGCAGCACATAGGTATTTGCCGGCAGCTTGGAGAATGCGGAGGTGTCAAACCAGCGTTGGGTCGTGGGGTTGTCAACGCATGGGTTACCGTTGGCGATCATGTTGTCGAACCGCAGGAAGTCACCGGACGTGAATTGCCAAAGACCGGTCACCTTCCAGCCGCCCAGAACAGCATCCGCCGCTTTGGGCATTTGGGAGAGATATGCACGCCCCTTGCCGAAAGGAAGCTCCCAGGTACCGGCGATGTTCACGCGATGGCGCGGCTGATTGCTGTTCTGCCAGGTGAGATTGTTCGCGAACGTGTCCAGATCGTTGAAGAACGCCTGAGTCTTTTCGTTGATGTACACGTAGGTCACCAGGAAGTTATATCCGCGGCTGAACATCTTCTGCGCTTTGAGTTCGATCGAATTGTAGCGCTCGCCCGCTCCCAGTACGCCCACCTGGTACAGCCCGCCGTATTGCGGATAAGGCACGAGCAGTGAGCCCAGGGTGACGGTCTGCTGATTGCGCAGCGGACCAGGGAACAGGGTTGGCGTCAGATAGTTGTAAAACGGATTGGCCACGTTAGTATCCAACTGGTTCTGATATTGCATTCGCAAACGAGGATCGATATTGTTGAGCGACTTCACGTATTGTTTGTTGCCAAGGTTGGTGAACCAGGTGAAAGAAGCCACGATTTCACCCGGCAACTGACGCTGGAGGTTGATATTGATGCGATCGTTCCGCTCTTTTTGCGAGCCCGACGGATACCAGATCAAGGGCGAACCTCCGCGGCCTACGTTGGTCCCGGCGTTTTTCCCGGTGATCGGAACCAAGGGATTGGTCGCTCCTGGGTATGGATTGGCGATGGTCTGTTGCGGTACGCCCGCGAGCAGGCCCTGCGTGTACTGATAACCCGTTACGCCAAAGAACGGCGGCTCCAGGAAGCCTACGGATTCAAATCCGGCAACGGGAAGATTCGCCTGGATATTCTGCTCATACGGAGTAAGGTAGCGGGCATAGCCGGCGCGTAATGCGGTCTTGTCGTCGATCTTGACGGCGATACCGAGGCGCGGCCCGAGCGCGAACCTCTGCGGATCCCACATGCCCGGATGGCTGTCGCTCGTGAACTGCCATAAGCCATTCCATTTCCAGTAATTGCTGCCTACGATGGCCGTAGCGGCCGCAGGCATCTGGGGCGGATTGGCCACCATTTCGGGCACCGGTTGCGCCAGGTCCAGACCCAGCGAGAAGTTGTGGGCAGGATCGTGAATCGCGGATTCATATTCGTTGCGAAGTCCGAACTGCAGCGTGATGCGGGAATTCACCTTCCAGTCGTCCTGGATGAACATCCCCCAGTATTCCACGTGCGGATCCGGGGCGGGGCCACCGATCATCTCGGATGTGCCGTCCAGCGAGCCAAGCAGGAAGGTCGCAAATTCGTCTCCCACATGTTTCGTGTCCGGATTGTTAAAGGTATCAGCCGTGAGCGCCGCCGGGAAGTAGAACTTCGAAGTGTTCGAGACGTAGGTCAAACCGTAGCTCCGGCGATGTTCGAGACCGGCTTTCAGGAAGTGCGAGCCGTACTGCCGGGAGATCTTGGCGCTGAACGCTTCTCCTTCCGGCCTCTGGTTCCAGTAGAAGCCCTGGCCGCCGAAAGCCGATGCGCCGATGTTCATTTGCGGGAAGTATACGGGCACCCCCACCGACGCATCCAGATAAGACTGAGACCAGTTGTTGTCCGGCCAGATTTTGGACCAGCCATCCTTTCCAAGGTCGGTGGACACATAGGCGTCGATGATCCGGTGCCAATCGCCGTGGAAATTCACGACGGTTCGGGGGTTCACGGTCCAGACCGCGTCGCCGGACACCTGGGTCGCGGCTCTGAGCGTTCCGGTCGGTACATACAATTGTGAGTTGTTGGGTGTCGGATTGCCGGCAATGTCGGTGGTATGGTACCGGCCGATGTGGCCAGACACTTTCCAAGTATCATTGATGTTATAGTCCACGCGGTCCGAGAAATTATAGTAGGTGTAAGTTTCCGTGAAGCCCTTCTTGAAGTTGTTTAACCCGGTGATGTTGTCACCAGGGTTGTTGGGATCCCAGAATGAGCTCAGCAGCGACGAGGAAAGCGGATCGAAACGGCTCTGCGGGATCTTATTCCCGGCAAAGGGCGTGCGGGTTACAGCACCGGTAGCCTCGTTCAATTGCGTGGTATACGGATCGTAAATGGTCCGTACTCCACCATCGATATTCAACGACTTTGAGAAATCTCCGGTGCGTTCCAAGGCAGTCGGGACGGTACGCTGATAGCTTTGCGGAGACCCTACCTTCCAGTATTCCAAGGAGAAAAAGTTGAACAGCTTGTTCTTGACAATCGGATTTCCGATGGTACCGCCGAACATATTCTGGCGGGTTGCGTTAAAGCTGTTCGTGGTCCGGTCCGCAGCGGCATTGAGCCACGGATAGCGGCCGAGATAGAAGCCTGTACCATGCCACTCGTTGGTGCCAGACTTCGTCGTCATGCTGATCAGGCCGCCCGCGCTGTGCCCGGATTCCGCGTCCACGGGATTGGTGGAGACAACGACCTCCTGAACGGCATCCGTGTTCGGCGGATAGCTGTTCTTCTGCCCGATTCCAACCGGGCTGCCATCGACCTGCAGATCGTTCTTCAGGTTCGTGCCTCCGCCCAGATCCACACTGTTGGCAGCCCAGGAGTGATAGGGCATCATTTCCCCGCGAGTGTTGACCGCGGAAGGCGCCAGCAAGGTCAGCTTAAAGGGGTTCCGATCGAAGCGAGGGATTTCATTCGCCATTCTCGAGTCGATGGTCAGATCGCGGTTGCTGGAGTTAAACTGCACGGCCGAGGGGGCTTCGCTGACCGTGATGCTTTCCTGCACCGTACCAGGTGTCAGAGTCGCATTGACCGTTACGTCACCACGGGTCTGGACCAGGATATTCTCCTGGACAAATTTGCCGAAGCCCACCGCTTCGACAGAAAGAGAATACGTTCCCGGTTCAACCAGATCGAACAGATACAAACCGGAATCACTGGTCTGCCGAACTGTTTTTACCCCCGTTTGAACGTTTAGCAACGTTACCGTTGAACCGGAAATTACGGCTTGAGTCTGGTCTGTGACGATGCCCTGCACCCGTGCCCGATAATCCTGCGCTAAGCCTGGTGTGCCAGACAAGGAGCACACGCACATCGTGGACAGCCATAGAAGCGCACGTCGTATTGTCATAGAACGGTTTAAAACCCAATGGAGCGATTTATACAACCTTACTGACAGTAAGTCAAGGATAATCGAAAGGGATTATCTGAATATGATTTCTGGAATTCGGCGAAACCGTGAGCAAAGATCCATCAAAGATGGAGAATCGCCTTCACTAAGCAGAAAAAGAAGGGAGTTATTGCGTGGAATATTTGCAGTATATTCGAAGTACCGATGCCTGCTTTTTCTGGGCTAGGGAATTCCCGAGACGGCGGCCTGCTTGCTTACGAGCGTGTTTCAGCGCCGGCAGTAGCTTAAGTTAGTGGGAGCAGCGATTAGCGCTTGTGAAGTCCGCTCCCTTCCGGTCGCGGTTCCGTGGCGGAACCGCGCGCGCGGCAGCAAGGGGACGAACCGAGTCACGCGGTCGCAGCACCAGTGTGGCAACATTTGCGGTCGCACTACTCTAGTAAAAATACAGCACGTCGGCCCGGATATGTCCTCCATCTTCGAGGCAGGGACCGCACTCCATTTGATAATCGGGCCTGACTTGCCGGACCACGGTGGGAATTACCACGTCATCGCCGGGATTATGCTCGGTCGTAATGGCGAGGCGCGGACGATATCGCTGCAGAGTATCCCGCGCGCCGGTGATGGCTTTAGCTTCGGCGCCTTCGACGTCCATTTTGATGAAATCGACGCGCGGCAGTTTGAGTTCAGCCGCCAGGTGATCGATTGTCGTTAACGGAACCGTAACACTGCGGTGGGATCCTTCCGGCTTTGTTACAACGCTGTTGGCCGCGAAGTTATGTTCTACCAGGTTCAAGGTAAGCAGGTCGTCCTTGTCCCATACCCCCTTCGGATAGACGATCACGCGGCCGCGGGAGATTTCCTCGGCCAGATTACGGCGCAAACATTCAATGTTCTGTGGCGCCAGTTCGACGGCGACGACCAGGCCGGCGCCGGCGCGGAGCGCCTCCCGGGAGAAGTCTCCGTCGCTTGCGCCACAATCGAGCACGACGTCTCCCGGATGAATAAAATGTTCGCCCGATCCGTAGACCTTGCGCTCCATCTCGGCGAGATTGAACGGCAGG
>CAZMRK010000232.1:0-7828 GCA_964568355.1 uncultured Solibacteraceae bacterium
CTCTGCTCCGCGACGTTCTGATGGATCGTGTTGTTGGCAAAGCGGGTAAGCGCGCTCGACTGAAAGCTGATCAGTGCTTCCACTTCCGGAGCGCCCAGCGAACGGGCGTGCCGCTCTGCCTGTCCGAAAATCTCTTCGCACTGATGCGCGTTCATAGGCCGTAGGCGCTCCCAATCCGGATCTTGCGAAACCGCGCCGGGCTGGCGCCGTGCCCGGTACCCATCACCTGCTCCGGCTGGCCTTTGCCGCAATTGGGGGTACCCCACAGAGTCCAGTGTTCCGGACCGGCAATGGCCGTACAGGCGTTCCAGAACTCCGTGGTGATGCCGCTATAGCTGGGGTTCTTCAGCATCCGCGTACGCTTCCCTCCCCGGATCTCCCAGCCGATCTCGCAGCCGAACTGGAACTGATACCGCTTATCGTCAATCGACCAACTGCGGTTGGTTTCCATATAGATGCCGTCGTCGCCAAAGACCTCGTCCAAGCTCTGGCGTCCCGGCTTCAAGCTGACGTTGGTCATACGAATCAAGGGGATACGGGCCCATCCATCGGCCCGCATGGTCCCGTTCGAGCGGTTCTGGCCGAGCACCGCCGCTGTTTCGCGGGAGGTCATGTAGCCGACGAAGCGCCCGTTACGAATAATATCGGTGGATTGCGCCGGAACCCCCTCATCGTCGAAAGCAAAAGTACCCAGACCGGGTCCGTGCTCCAGGCGGGCGTCGCAGACCACGTTCACCAGTTCCGAGCCATACTGGAGCCGGTTGAGCTGGTCGAGGGTCAGAAAGCTCATACCGGCATAGTTGGCTTCGCTGCCGAGAACGCGGTCCAGCTCAATCGGATGCCCCACCGACTCGTGGATCTGGAGCCCGAGCTGAGAGCTGTCCAGAATCAGATCGAATTCTCCGTCAGGGCATTGATCGGCGGAGTGTAGGGCGACCGCTTCCTCGGCCACACGTCCTGCATGGTCAAGCATTTGCAGCTCATCGACCAGCTCGTACCCCTTCAGTTGATACTGGCCGCCGAAGGAATTGGGATAGGACCGCCGCTGGATCTCGCCATCCCGATAGCTTAAGGCGGAGAACCCCGCACCGGTGGTGTATCGAGTCTGATCGATGACGCTGCCGGCGGTGGAGACGAAGACCTGGCGGCGGCGGTCGAAGCTCAGGCTGGCTTCGGCCAGGCTGATGCCGGGATGGCGGCGTAGTTCCCGGTCGACGGCCAGCAGCAGGGCCAGATTCTGGTCGACGGAGGTGGAAAACGGATCGATCTGGCAGGGGGAGACCCAGACCGCTTCGTGCTTCTCCTCCGGGACCAGAGTCACGTCGTACAGATGGGCGCGGGTGCTAGCTTTGGCGATATCCAGGGCGAGCGCGGCAGCGGCTTCGAGGCCAGCCGGGCTAAGATCGTCCGTGGCAGCGAAGCCCCAGCAGCCGTCCACCAGGACGCGGATACCGGCGCCGAGCGATTCCGAACTGGAGACGTGCCCGGCCTTGCCGTTCTTGGTGGCGACGCTGCGTTCCCGCGCCTCTTCAACGCGCACATCCGCGTAGGCGGCGCCGCGGGACGCTACCGCATCCAGAGCCCGAAGTGCAATGTCTTTCATATCAGCGCGGCGTAATCAGCCCGCCCAGCTTGTCCTGTTCCCCGCTTGCCGCGCGAGGAAAGCGCGTGGAGTAGGCTTCCAGGTACTTCAGCCCGGAACCGGTGTTGTAGATGACGATCCGGTCGGACCTCCGCAGAAAGCCGCCGGCGAGCAGCTTTTCCAAGGCGGCGATGCAGGCGGCACCTTCCGGAGCGGCAAAGATGCCCTCGTCGGAGGCCAGCCGAAGGCCGGCATCGAGCACCTCCTGGTCGCTGACGGCGATGGCGGTTCCGCCGCTGGCGCGCACAGCTTCGAGGATCAGGAAATCACCCAGTGGCTTGGGCACCCGCAGCCCGCTGGCTACCGTGTAGGCGTTCTCCCAGAATCGGCTGCGCTTCGCCCCTTCCTGGTAAGCACGGACGACCGGCTGACAGCCTTCCACCTGGACCGCGATCATTTTCGGCCGCCGGCTGCCGATCCAGCCGAGCGATTCCATTTCCTGGAAAGCCTTCCACATGCCGATCAGGCCCACTCCGCCCCCGGTGGGATAGAAGATAGCGTCGGGCAGCTCCCAATCCATCTGCTCAGCCACCTCATAACCCATTGTCTTTTTACCTTCAATACGATAGGGCTCTTTGAGAGTGGTGACATCGAACCAGCCCTCCCGCGCCGCGCCCTCGTTGACCAGACGGGCGCAATCGCTGATCAGGCCGTCGACCAGGATGACGTGGGCGCCAAATGCCTTGCACTCAATGAAATTGGCCTGGGGGACATCGCGGGGCATGAAAATATGAGCTTCCAGCCCGGCGGCGGCGGCATAGGCTGCCAGGGCACTGGCGGCGTTGCCGGCTGAGGGGATCGCCACCTTCCGGATGCCCAGCTCCACGCACATGGAGACGGCACAGGAGAGGCCACGCGCTTTGAAGGATCCCGTGGGGTTTAAACCCTCATCTTTGACCCAGAGTTGGTCCGCTCCCACACGTTTGCCCAAGCGCGGGGTTGCGACCAGAGGAGTCCAGCCCTCCCCTAGTGTTACAATAGAGCTTCTACTCCCTGGCGGGAGGACCGGTGCGTAACGCCACATCGTAGCCGGACCGGATCGAACCTGATCCCGGCTCCAGCTTTGGCGGACCGTCTCCAGATCGTACCGGACCAGCAGTGGCCCGCCGCATTCGCACAGATTGTGCGCCTCACCGGCGTGGTGTTTTTTTTGACAGAGGCTGCACTCCAGGCACGTTGCGTAAGTTGTTTGCAGCATTCGCTCTAGAAAGTCTATAACAGTGGACCCTATTGCATGAAGCTTTTGCCGATCAGTGTACTATCCGTTTCCGCCGCCTTCGGGGCGGCTTCCCTGCCCTTTGCGGGCGACCGGATTCCGGCCGCCTGCCAGGAAGAAGGGAGCGCCCTGATTCAGCTCTACACGCCGATATCCACAGGCGCGAGGGAATGGGTGCCGGCGCCAGCGAAGAAGCGCATCAATCCACATGAACTGGCCCGGCGCGCCGCCAGGCGGCATCATGTCGCCCCAGCGCTGGTGCGGAGCATCATGGCAGCGGAGTCCGGATTCCGTGCCGACGCGGTCTCCTCGAAAGGAGCGATCGGGCTGATGCAGATTACCGAGGCGACGGCCGACAAATTTGGAGCCGACCCCCACGATCCTACCCAAAACGTGGACGCGGCGACCCGCTATTTGCGCAGCTTGATCGACCGGTATCAGTCGCACCGGAACTGGATGCATCGCGTGATTGCCGCCTACAATTGCGGCCCGTCCGCGGTGGACCGTTACGACGGAGTGCCTCCTTTCCGCGAAACCCGGCTGTTCGTAGCCCGGGTGATGCAGTTTTTCCACATGTTCCAGCGCGAATAGCCTGCGCAAACCGGCTGCGCGCTCCGTCTTATAATTGGATCATCGTGAAGTTCTGGGCAATTCTGATCGCAGCGGCGGGACTGGCGCAGGCGGGTGAATACGCTGTTTTTACGAGCGGAGCCCGGCTGCGCGTGGATCGCCACGAGATCCAGAGCGATAAGGTCGTGCTTTACTCGTCGGGGGGCACTACGGAAATCGCCGTCAGCCAGATCCAGCGATTCGAAGAAGAAGACTACGTGCCGCCAGCGCCGGCCGCGCCAGTGGAAAAGGCCGAAGCTCGCGCACCCAGCCCGCAGGAACTGGCCGATGCCGCCGCGGAGAAATACGGCTTGCCGAAGACTCTGGTGCGGAGCATCATGGCGGCCGAATCGGGTTTCCGGCAAGAGGCGGTTTCGAGAAAGGGCGCCCTGGGGCTGATGCAACTGATGCCGACGACGGCCAAGTCGCTGGGAGCGGACCCCGCCGACGCCCGCCAGAATGTGGATGCGGGAGCCCGCTACCTACGCGACCTGCTGGAACGATACCACTACGGGTTGTACCACGCGCTGGCAGCCTACAATGCAGGGCCGGGGGTCGTGGACAAACATCGCGGCGTGCCGCCCTACGCCGAGACGCTGGCCTACATCAATCGCGTGCTGCGCCGGTTTAAGCCACAGGAACAGTAGCCGGAACGTCCACCGCTTCGAGCACTCCGGCCAGGGCGTGGATCACCGATGCAATGCGCACGGCCGCGAGGATCGTCTCCTCGGCCACACCTTTTTCGCGCAAGACACGCTCATGCGAGCCGACGCAGACGCCGCAGCCGTTAATCGCGGAGACGGCCAGACACCACAACTCAAAATCCACGGGATCGCTGCCGTGGCTGCGGATCACCTGCATGCGCAGGCGGGCGGGAATGGTGGCGTACTTTTCGTTTCCGGAGAGATGCTGGAAACGGTAGTAGATGTTATTCATGCCCATGATGGCAGCCGCGGCCTTGGCCGCAAACACGGCCTCGGGCTTCAACTGCGCTTCCGCTTCGGCTTGCACGGCGGCAAGCAACTCGGGATTGCGCAGCGCAACAGCGCACGCGAGGGCGGTACCCCAGGTCTGCTGAGGGGTTAGTTCCGACTGCTTGAGAACGTTGGACAGGTTCAGCTTGAGATCCTTGGCGTAATCCGGCACCCGCGCCAACAAAGCTTCCAGGCTCATAGATTTTTCCTTCTTGGGAAACAAGGGCAGGCGCGCGGCCTGCCCCGCACCGCAACGTCAGACTTTCAGGACAGGCTCGCCCTTCTGCCAGTTGCAGGGGCAAAGCTCATCGGTCTGGAGAGCATCCAGCACGCGCAGCACTTCCTGAGGATTGCGGCCCACCGAGAGATCGTTGACCGAGACAAAGCGGATCACATTCTCCGGGTCTACCACGAACGTGGCGCGCTGGGCCACGCCCTCTTTTGGATCGAGCACGCCCAGGGCGGCGGTCAGTTCCCGCTTGAGATCGGCCAGCATGGGGAACGGCAGGTCCTTCAGGTCCGGGTGATTCTGGCGCCAGGCAAGGTGCACAAACTCGGAATCGGTGCTGCCGCCCAAAATCTGGCAATCCCGATCCGCGAATTCCGAGTTCAGCTTGCCGAAACCGGCGATTTCCGTCGGGCACACAAAGGTGAAATCCTTCGGCCAGAAGAAATACAGCTTCCACTTGCCGGCGTAATCGTCGTTGGTGATCGTCTTAAAGGCATGGTTCTTGTCCGTGCTGACCGTGGCCGTCACGGAGAATTCCGGAAACTTCGCGCCTACTCCTAACATAGTTTTTGTTTTCGCTCCTGATTAAGATTCAAATTTCTGCAACTAACTGAATACAGCAAACGCATTCGGCACCTGGCAGGTGCCTTCCGGATCCACCCCATCCTGGCAGCGGAATCCGGTTGACTACCACCTCACTGACATCCGACTGCTCAGTGAAACCTGGAAAACTGTTGTTCGATTTTGGCGGCGAGGATGAAATCGTTCTCGCTTAGCCCGTTAATTTTGTGGGTGTAGATTTTGACTTCCACGCGTCCCCAGGTGAGGTACAGATCGGGGTGATGTCCCTCAGCTTCCGCGATCGCGCCCACCTGGTTGACGAAATCCAGTGCGGTCTTGAAATCACGAAAGGTATAGCTCTTCAGAAGGTGGTGTCCGGCCACGATCTGCCAACCGGGAACCTGCGGCTTCAAACGCTCCAGTTCCTCGCCTTTCAAGGCCGGCACGCCGCCCTCGCACGGCACGCAACTCTTTTCAATCAGGCGGCCCCCCGAATCGTCCATTTCTTCTTCCCTTGTTCCGATGCTCCTTGTCCAGCGATGCCCCGTGCAGAGGAGATCGCCGGACGGCAATGCCTCAGCCCTGGCTCTTGCCGGTTTGGTTTAGAGAGGGCGAAGGCTTCGCCCGACGTTCCGCTCTTCCCGCAGCATGGCTCGCGGAGGAGCAGGCAGCACAAATACCCCGAAAGACGACTTCGTAATCGCGAATCTGCCGTTTGCCAAGAATCGAGTGATGCGCAATCGCCGGCAGTTCGAACCAGTCCACATCCTCCAACCCACCGCAACGCTCGCAGACGAAATGGTGATGCCGTTCGATGTTGGCGTCAAAGCGAACCGCCTTGCCTTCGAGAATCACCTCTCGCAGCAACCCGGCGCGGGTCAGAGTATGCAGGTTGTTATAGACCGTGGCGCGCGAGACCCGGGGATCCAGGGCGTTCACCGCCCGGAAGATTTCATCCGCCGTCGCGTGCACAGGGCTCTGCATCAAATAGTCCAGAACCACGTAGCGCTGCGGAGTACAGCGCAAGGCAGAGCGGCGGAAAGCCTCGGTGATCTCTGATTTATACACGATCTTAATTAAGATTAAGTCTAAACTAGAAATTCTGTCAAGGGCTGGAACGGATCAAGGAAAGAAATTCGTCAGGATCGAAACAAGCGTGATTGCGGCGGGTCCTGGAACCGCAGGACGTCCAAAAACTCGACATCCGCGTAATTGCGTCTCAGTACTAAAACTGATGCCGGCACTTGTTTTGATACTTCCGGCCTATTGTTCGCGAAGCGGATTCCCCGCATGATGGAAACGTGAACAGTATGGTAAGCGCCAACGAAGAACGATATGTGCCGGGAATGGAGCGCCGCACTTCGGCGCGTTTTCCCATTGAACAGCCAGTGAGCTATCGCATCCTGGACGCGAAGGGGAACCATGTGGCGTGCACGGGCGTAACGGTGGATATGAGCAGCGCGGGGGTACTGTTTGCGACCGACGATCCGATTGAATGCGGCAAGCGCGTGGAGTTATGCGTGTACTGGCCGGTTTCGCTCGAAAGCGGGTGTCCTCTCAAACTGGTGGCGGTAGGCAAGGTGGTACGAGTGGAAGCCGGGCGGGCGGCCATGCGCATCGAGAAGTATGAGTTCCGCACGCGCGGATCCGGGGCTTTGCCGCTGGAAGTACCCACAACTGTAGTAGCCGGCCGCAGCCGTTAGTCGCTGGCGACCCATCGGGGCGCACAATCCGAACGAACTGCTACTTCGCGCGATCGAATGTTTCGATCGCGCGTTGCTGTTCGGCGTGCTGTAACTGCTTTACGAGATCGAAATGGCGGCGGGCCTCTTCCGACTTACCGCTTTTTTGGAGGATGCGGGCAAGGCCATAATGCGCCTCCACGCGATCCGGATAAAGCTCCACCGCTTTCCGAAAGCTCCGTTCCGCTTCGACATCCTGATGGAGCTTCGAGTAGAGCTGGCCCAGCCCCACGTATAAATCGCCATAGGCAGGATCGGCCCGCCTGGCCTTTTCAAACAACTGCAAGGTCTCCTGGAGCCGGTCGCGCTTCATGGCGATGAGGCCCAGATAGTAATAGGAACCGGCCGAAGCGGGATTGAGCTGCAGCTCGGCCTCAAACAGGGGGATCGCCTCGTCATCACGGCCGCCCTTCCAGTAGAAGTATCCCAGCGCGAAATGCAGCTCGGGCTCTCGCGGGCTGTGCTCGACGGCGGCGCGGAACGAGGCTTCGGCCGCCGCGGGATTCCGTGTAATTTCGTAAGCCTCGCCTAACAGTTGATGCACAAAACCGGATTCGGGATAGGCGGCAGCCAGTTCTGAAAAGGTACGAATCCCGGCTTCCGGCTTACCCGCCTTCCTGTAGGATTTGACCAGCAGGTAATACACTTCGGGATCGCGCTTGCCGGCTGCGCGCGCCGCTTCGAGTTCGACAACCGCCTGCGGCCACCGGCGAAAGCTGTAGTGACAGAGCCCCGCCATGAAGTGCGCATCGGCGGCGTGCCCCGGGGATTTGGCCGCCAGGTCCAGATGCGGCAGGGCCTCCGCAAACCGGCCGGAACGAAACAGCGCGAGGCCCAGGTTGAACTGAAAATCGG
>CAZMRK010000233.1:0-9625 GCA_964568355.1 uncultured Solibacteraceae bacterium
GCATAGAAAAGACAGGCGGGGATCGCCAGCACGCCAGCCTCAGCCCAGGCGAGGGAGCCCGAGGAATGCAGAACGGCGGCGAGCAGGGCCGCCAGCGGCAGCCAGCCGAGCAGGTACAGACCCAGGCGGATACGATTGGCCAGAATGGGATGCATGTGAGGCGCCTATCCGGGCGTCGACCGAGGTCGACGCGGCCCGCTCAAAGCGGGCGCCACGTCAGACACGGTATGTAGGGCGGACTTCAGATTGATCATCTCACTAGTTCTTGATGGTCACGCCGCCGAACACGGCCGAGCCGGAGAGGATGAGGCGCTTCACGCCAGGCGTGCCGGGTGCCGGCTGGCGGGTTTTGTCTTCGAAAGCGCCGAAGGCCAGCGGCGAGGCTTCGGCATGGCGCTCCAGCGAGACGCTCCAGTTCTCCGGAATGGTGATTTCAATACCTCCGAATACAGCGTTGATGAAGATGACGGCTTCATCCCCGACCATGTTGGCGTTGCGAAGATCCACTTCGCATCCTCCAAAAATGGCCTCAATCCGTCCACCGGTGAAATTCTCCGTATTGACCTGGCGGCGGGATCCCGCAAACACCAGGTGTTCATTGAGCGTTCCATTCGTCTGGGGCGGAGGAGCCACGAAGTAGCTGTGTTTCCAGATCAGGAGGACGCCCACTCCGATCAGCAGGACGGGCCAGAACTGCTGAAAGGAAAGGTAGAAGAACCCAAGTTGGTTGGCGAGGAGCCATGCGCCCACCAGGACGAGCAGGCCTCCGGCAACCTGCCCGCCGGTGTCGCGCGAGTCAATGGCCTTGACCAGGCCGACCGCGACCAGGATCGCGGGCCAGAAGCGAAACAGGTCGCGGATGAAGAAGATTCCGAGATTATTGAGCAGCAGGAGTGCCCCGATGACGATGATGACCACTCCCGCGCCAAGGCCGCTGCGATGGCGGCGGCAGGCCGCATAGTCACGATATCTGGTTTCCATAGCCTAAGGCTACGGCGGAAACCGGGCGGCACTCACGCACTTTTCGGCGAGTGCCGGAGGATTACCGGCGAATGACGAGCTACTTCAGCCATGCGTCGAGGTGTTCGCGAACGAATTCGTCGTCGTGCAAGTGAGGATAGGCGCGATAGACGCGGTCGATTTCCTCGACCTGGCCGGGAGATAGGTCCTCGTCGGGATTGAGGCACCAGCGTCCGCAGAGCAGCCCCTGTCGGCGAAGCACCTCGTGAATGCCGGGGATGCAGCCGTGGAAGCTGTGAGCGGGATCAAAGATGGCGGCGTTGCTGTCGGTAACCTCGATGGCGAGCGAGAGCATGCCGGGGAAGAGAGGCTCGCGGTGAATGCGATCGAGGAGTTGGACGGCAGTGCGGGTCCATACGGCCCAATGGCCGAGCAAACCGCCCGTGATACGGAGGGTACGGGTGCCGAAGGTAAACGGCGTGGCGAGATCAAGCACGATATTGTCGTCGTTGCCGGTATAGAGCGAGATCTCGTCCGCGCGGCCGGATTCGGCCACTGCCCGAATCACGTCGATGGTCTGGTAGCGGTTGAACGGCGCGATCTTGATGGCGGCTACCTGAGGGATTTCCGCAAACTGCCGCCAAAACTCGTAGGGCAGGATGCGACCTCCGACCGAAGGCTGGAGATAGAACCCGAAGACGGGAAGCACCTCGGCGACGGCGCGCACGTGATCGAGCAGTTGCGGCACGGTAGCATTGCGCAGCGCGCCGAGGCTGAGCAGCGCAACGTCATAGCCGGTGCGCGAAGCGAACTCGGCCTCCTTGACGGCCTGGGGCGTGGGACCTACCACACCAGCCACCTTAATGGCATCGGTGCCGCGAAGCTCTTCCATGGCAAGCTGAAGCACGGGTTCATAGAGACCGTAGCGCGGCTCGCGGATTTCAAACTGGGTGGTATGCACACCAACCGCAACACCGCCCGCGCCGGCGGCGAGGTAATAGCGCGTCAGCGCGCGCTGATGGCGCTCATCGAGCTTGCGCTCCGCGGTGAGTGCCAGGGGATGGGCGGGAATGACGACGCCCTCTCGGAGTTGATTGCGCCAAGACATCAAAATTTTCCATCCCGGACTTCGAAGTGAGTCGGCTTGTTCAGCAGGGGACCGCCCATACCGATCCAGCCGGCGATCCAGGTGATCATCTGCTCGACGCTGATGGTGGGGTAGCCAAACATCTGGTGGCAACGGGCGGCATTGTTGAGCAGAGCGCTCTCGGACTCGACGCCTTCGTAGACCGGTTCAATCCCGAAGTGATCGGCAAAACGGCGGGCCGCCCAACGAACGGAGACGGTCTCGGGACCGGTTAGATTGAGGACCAGCGGGGGCGACTGGCAGGCGGCCAGCGACCGCAAGGTCACGGAGTTGGCATCACCCTGCCAGATGACATTCGCGTGGCCCATGCGCAGATCGATGGGACGGCGCTCGAAGACTTTAAGCCCGATGTCGACCAGGACGCCATAGCGCAGTTCGACCGCGTAGTTCAGCCGCAGGAGAGTGACGGGCGTGCCGTACTGCCGCGAGAAATGGTCGAACATGCGCTCGCGGCCGAGAGCCGACATGGCGTATTCGCCGACCGGGCCGACCGGTGAAGACTCGGTGCAGCCGCCCTGGAGGACCGGCACGAGCGGATAGACATTGCCTGACGAGAAGGCCACGATACGCGACTGGCGATAGCGCTGGGCAACCATCCCGGGCAGAAAGGTATTCATGGCCCAGGTGAGCGATTCGTTGCCGGTGGAACCGAACTTGCGCGCCGCCATATAAATGACGTTGGCGGCGTCGGGCAATTTTTCCAGTTCGCCGGGTTGGAGGAGATCGGCCGTGATCGTTTCGATGCCCCAGTCCTCCAACTGCTGGCGCGCGGCCGGGTTGGAGAAGCGGGCCACGCCAATGATACGCCTCTTGACACCGGCGGCATCGGCTGCCCGTCTGGCCAGATGGGCCAGACTGGGACCCATTTTGCCGCTGATTCCGAGGATGAGCAGGTCGCCGTCCAGGGCGGCCATAGCGGTGAGGTCGGCATCGCGGGGCGTCGCGAGCACGTCTTCCAACTGTTGTTCAGTAGAGATCATCAGCGTTTGTATCCGATCTTGCGGAGGAAATTGTGGCGCCATTCGACATCAGCCGGGCCTTCGACCCCCTTGGGGGAGGCGCCATCGATGACGCCCAGAATGCCGCGGCCTTGCGCGGTCTGGGCGAGAACGACTTCGACGGAGTTGGCGGTGGCGCAGAAAATGGAGCAGACCTCGGGCACGGCCTTGACGCGCGAGAGGATGTTGACGGGGAATCCATCGCGCAGGGCAATGACGAAAATATGTCCGGCGGCCAGCGCGGTGGCATTGCGCACGGCCAGTTCCTGGAGCGCGGGATCGTTGCCGTCGGCGCGGGTGAGGCACTTGCCGGAGGCCTCATTGAACGCGATCCCGAACTTCATTTGCGGCACGGTCTGGACGATCGCTTCATACAGATCTTCCACGGTCTTGATGAAGTGCGATTGCCCGAGAATGATGTTGCCGTCCTCGGGGATTTCGAGGGGCACGGTGAGGAGTTCCATGAAATAGACAGAATACTACGGGCACAGTTTTGGGGGTTGGGGGCCAGGGGTTGGGGGTTGGGGCGGCGGGCGCCTTTCGGCTCCCGCCGGGAGAGAAAAAGTTAGTCCTAAAGTCAGTCAGACTTTGGGATAGGTTTTTCGAATGGCGGCTATGATGTCATCGGCGTCCTGGCGGGTCATCTTGGGATCCAGGAGGGGACCGGCGTAGCGATCCAGGATGTCGATGGTGCGGGGACAGCAGGCGGCTCCATATTGGATGGCCCGGCCTCGTTCGGAGGTGAAGGAGGGCCAGGCCGGATGGACGGTCACTTTGTTTTCGATGTGCGGCTGCGTGGGAAGGATGACCGAGCCTCCCGGAGGGCTGACCGGCACGTTCTCCGCTTTCATAAGCGCCATGAAACGATCGCGCTTCGCTTTGGTTTCGAAGCCCAGGAAGACACCGGCGCCGAGTTCTCCGGCGGGGTCGGGCAGACGGCGGAGGTGGATGCCGGGCACATCGCGGATGCCTTCGTAGACGTGCGCGGCGTTGGCGCGGAGGTCCCCAACGATGCGATCCAGCTTGCGCAACTGGGCCAGCAGGACACCACCCGAAAACTCGTTCAGACGGAACTGGCCGCCGATGAACCAGCCGGCTTGCGGAGTCCCGAGCTCTTTTTCGTGGGGCGGGCGGAGGCCTCCGAGATCGTGGAAACGGGAGGCCCGCTCGAATAGCAGCGGATCGTTGGTCACGACCGCTCCCCCTTCGCCGGCGGTGATGGTTTTGTTGAGCTGCAGGCTATAGATGCCGATGTCTCCGTAGGAGCCGACCGGGCGGCCTTTATAGCTGGCGCCTACACTCTGGGCGCAATCCTCGAGGACTTTGACCCGGTGCTTACGAGCGATGGGGAGAATACGGTCGAGATCCGCCGGGTTGCCTTGCAGATGCACCGCCATGATGAGCTTGGTCTGGGGCGTAATCCTGTGCTCGATGTCGGCGGGATCGATGTTGAACGATTCATCAATTTCGGCAAAAACCGGCAGCGCTCCTGCCAGAACGATGGCATTGAAGCAGGAATGCCAGGTCCAGGCGGGCAGAATCACCTCGTCGCCAGGGCCGATGCCAAAAGCGGCGACGGCGGTCTGGAGCGCCGCGGTGCCGGAGGTCACGCCAAGCGCATAGCGAGTCTGCATGCGGGCGGCAAACTCTTTTTCGAAGGTCAACACCTTCGCCGGAGGCTTGTTGCCTGGGCCATACCAGCGGAACGGGCGGCCGGTCTCGACGACGTCGATGAGCTGCTGGCGCTCCTTCTCGTCGTAATAGAGGGGGCCGAAGAAGCGGGAATGAAGAGGCACGTCACGGACGGGCTTTCCGCCGTCAATGGCGAGTTCTGGGGCGGCTTGAGCAGCGCTGGTGGCGGCGGCCGCCGCGGCCAGGAAACGTCTGCGATTGACCATCACCGGACTCCTTTCCAGCAAGCATAGCAGGCGGCGCCGATTTGGGGTCGGCCAATTCCGTCGGCAGATGATCGGCAATTGCCGAGGTCGGCGTCAATCTGCCGGCGGAAACCAGCGTAACCGCTTGATGTTATTGAGAACATGGTGGCAATTCAGATGCGTTTCTATTTTTTACGGCGCACATGCCGGAAAGAACGGATGCGACATTGATGTCACAACGAATTGTTCGCACCACGACTCCCTGGTCCGGCCCGCAGGAGACGGTGCGCCGGGATTCTCTGACGCCTCAGTTAATCGAGAGCGCGGCGACTCGTCTGCGGTGGATTTGCATCGTCTGCGCCGTGACCACCGCTGTCTTTCTCATGCTGCAGAGGCTACTGCAACCCGGAGTTGCCGGAGTCATGTGGCAGCCGGAGTTCTCGCTGATCTGGCTGTTCGTGATTTTGGCGTCGGTGGGAATTGGTGCGGTCCAGCGGTTCCACCTGCTCCCCTCGGTAGCGATCGTGAATCTGGGGCTGGTGTTTGAAGTTGCCGTGTCGTTTGCGATCAGCTTTTCGGAGACTGCCATCCCGTTTCCGCGCCAGGGTCCGCTGCCGGGGGTGTCGGCGGTGGCGATTTGGATAGTCACGGTGGGCCTGCTTCTACCCAACAGACCAAGGACCAAGCTGGTAGTGGCGATGGTGTCAGCCTCTACGCTGCCTCTGGCCTATTTCCTGAATCTGCACCTGCATGGTTTTGAGCCGTTGCCGGCAAACCAGTTGTTGAGTTGGATGTATTCCCCCTACCTGATCGCTATCATCACTTTCACCCTGGCAAAACGGATTTATGTCATGGAGGTAGCGGTTCAGAAGGCGCACGACCTGGGATCCTATCATCTGGTCGCGCGCATCGGCGCGGGCGGCATGGGCGAAGTCTGGAGAGCCCGGCACAGAATGCTCGCGCGGGATGCGGCCATCAAGCTGATGCGCCCCGAACTACTGGTGCGGCAATCCGGACAGCAGGTGGAGATCACACGAAAGCGGTTCCAGCGTGAGGCCCGCGCGATCGCCTCTCTTCAGTGTCCGCATACGGTATACCTCTTCGACTTCGGCACGACGCAGGATGGATCCTTCTATTACGTGATGGAACTGCTGGACGGCATCAGCCTGGAAGTACTAGTGGACAAATTCGGCCCGGTGCCGGCCGGGCGGGTCGTGCATATCCTGCGGCAGGTATGCGAATCGCTCGAGGAAGCCCATGTACATGGGCTGATCCATCGGGACATCAAACCCAGCAACATTTTTATCTGCGCGCTCGGCCTGGAACATGATTTCGCCAAAGTGCTCGATTTCGGCCTGGTAAAGAACCTGTCTCCGCAGGAAGCGACGCAACTCACCATGGAGGGAGTCTCGGCCGGAACCCCCGCCTATATGGCCCCGGAGATCGCCATGGGAGAAAGCCATATCGATGGCCGCGTGGATCTATATAGCCTGGGATGCGTGGCATATTTTCTCCTGACCGGGATGCGCGTTTTTGACGAGAAGACACCTACGGCGACGGCCCTCGCTCACGTGCAGAAAGCGCCGATTCCGCCTTCGCAGCGGAGCGAGATGGCCGTGCCGCCGGAGTTGGAGAAGATTGTCCTGAGTTGTTTGGCCAAAAAGCCGGAAGACCGGCCCCGTTCGGCGCAGGAACTCGGACGGCGGCTGGAAGCCTGCCAAGGGGTACCGCCGTGGACGCGCGAGAATGCCGCTGAGTGGTGGCAGACCTACCTGCCGGCGTCCTCCACGCATCGCGTGCCGCGGCAGGCACAGAGTTCGGAGGCCGTGCTGTCCGAAGACGCCTAAGAGGAAGAGTCTCCACATGGCTTGCGGCTTTGGGAGGAATGGAGGAAAATTATAAAGAAGGAGGAAACAAATGGCGATCTTAAATATCAAAGATCCAGAAGCTCATGCTCTGGCGAGCGAGATCGCACGACGCACGGGGCAAACCCTCACGAAGGTGGTCACTGAGACTTTGCGAGAGCGCTTAGCCCGTGAGAATTCCAAGTCTGGCAATCAAAGTCGGCTGGTTGCCCGGGTTCTCGAAATCGGCCACCGCGCCGCAAGCCGGCCCGTGCTTGATCCACGTACGCCAGATGAAATTCTCGGCTATGACGAACATGGGGTGCCTCGTCTGTGATCATCGATTCCTCAGCAGTTCTGGCATTGGTCTTCGAAGAACCGGAATCAGCGCGCATCGCTACCGCGATCGCCGCCGCAACCCGGCGCCGGATGTCTACCGTGAATTGGTTGGAGACCTTGATGGTGGTCGAAGGACGCCTGGGGGTAGAATCCGCCGATGATGCCCAACTGATTCTGCGAGAACTGGAAGTCGAAGCACTTCCTTTCGACCGGGAACAAATGATTGAAGCACGTGCGGCATGGAGGCGATTCGGCAAGGGCCGGCATCCAGCGGCATTGAACCTGGGAGACTGTTGTGCCTACGCTGCCGCTCTAGTGACCGGTGACGAACTCCTTTATAAAGGAGACGATTTCTCCAAGACCGATATTGCCGCAGTAGCCTGGTAGTGCCTTTCTGCCCTTCACTTCTGTCTGTACTCATTCAGAAGCGCGGTTCCCGGCTCGGTCAGGGTGATGCGCAGAGTCAATGGCTGGCTGTCCGGCCGGAGGTCTATGGGTTTGGAGGAGAAAGCATCCGCCGGTGTATCGCCCGGCCACACCGCGAGGAGCCGATAGGGGAGGCCGGCAAACAGCCGCAAGACGAATCGGCCGGCAGGATCGGCGATCGCCTGGCCCACGAACCTCTGCGAATCATCCGATGCATTTACCACCGCTCGCGGCCTGGGCGTTCCATTTGCCTGAAGCACGATGCCCTCGATGATGCGCTCGGGTTGACGGTCGGGCAAAATTAAGTCGCAGGTCTGAGCCGCCGGCTTCCCGGAAAAATCGATTTTCGCAGCGGCCGCCGGGTCCGCCGTTCCAGGATAGAACCAGCGCGGATAGGGTGTCTCCCGCGTCGGAGAATGATTCAGATTGACGCCCAGGTAATATTGGCCAGGCCGGATGATGCGAAGTTCATAGCGGCCATCCGGGCCGGTCATCGCTCCGCTATCAGACCTGCCATCGGTAGAGCGAACCTCAACGTACACTCGCGCGGCGGGCAATCCGTCGTTCTTCATCGCCCGGCCGCTGATCCGCAACGTCCGAAACAGCGGTACATCCAGACACCCCTTCGCATATACTTCCACCCTGGGATCGTCCGGGAGATCGCCATCCGACTCCGCGTGAATGATGTACGTACCCGGCGCCAAGGCGCTGAACAGCGCTTCGCCGGCGGCATTGGCAAGGGCAGTGTAGCGCGATCCTTCCCGCTCGGCGACGATCGTCGCTCCAGGCATGCCCGGAATGTACGGGAAGGCAGTGCGGACGCGAAGTTGGCTGGTCTCGGGGGCCTGAGCCATGGCATGGAGATACTCCATGTCCTCATGCGCCTGGGCCAAGGGCCGGGTGCGGGCACAACTGCTGGTCGCCAGCCGCCCTTCCGCGTTCTTGTAGGCATAGACCACGTAGCTGGAGCCAGTCTGGAAGGGATATCCGCAGTCGGTGCTCCCCATACCCGTCAGAACTTCGATCTCTTTCTGTCCCGGGGCAACGCCGCTCAGCGCCTCTCCTACCTGGAACCGGACGACGCGCATAGGCCACGGCAAGGGATCCATAGCGTCTCCTACGGAACGCCTCGCTGAGTATCGGCCCGTCGCAGACTGACCCATACTTGCACGGGGAGGAGGGTACACCGGGTCGGCAATCCCTAGTACGGTTCCAGTGAACACGGCCGCGGAGATCCCGGCGGCAGTGCAGGGTGTTCCCGGGCCTCCGCACAAGCAGGCGTAGAGGTGGGGGAGCGGCGCCAACAAAAGGATGGCCAGAAGAACCCACATATAGATATTCTGCTCCTCCCGATAGCGGTCGGGTCCCTTACGGGCGCGCCGGCTGGATGATAGCCGTCATGCCGGAAGCATCGAGGATGCGGCGGATCTCGCGGGATCTCTGCTCCCGGAACCAGGTACCTTCATAGCCTCTTTCGAAAACGAACGATGTTCCCTTGGGAAATTGCGCGATCTTCTCCTCCAATTGCCGGCGGCTGCGTAACAGGAAGGGTCCTACGCTGACGTAAAGACCGTTGGCTGTCATCATCGTGATCCTCAGCGGCGTTTGCAGCGCGCGCCGCTCCGAGGCGACGGTGGCGCGGCAGTTGTCGGTCAGGCAAGCCGCCATCAGGCGATCCACCTCCGGCGGAGTGAGCGTCCAACCCGCGGCTTTCAAGAGAGCTTCCACGTATCCGAACTCCAGCATACTTTGGTTCATAGGCGCCGGACGGCTCCCGCGCAGGCGCGCGAAGCCTTCCCACAGGGGCTGCTGTGCAGCGGCCGACCCTCCGTTCTGGAGGAGACTTTGTGCCGTTCTTTGCGCCATAGGATCCGGGCTGGCCAGATCGTCGATCGCCGCCTTCTCCAATGCCGGGCTCATCAGCAGATCTTCATTCGGCGCAAGGGAAAGAGAGCATCCACCCCAGCCCGAGCTTTGTGCGAGCGCTCGCCGCTCGGCGGCATATGCGGGATCGATCCGAAAGAAGTACGCCAG
>CAZMRK010000234.1:0-4515 GCA_964568355.1 uncultured Solibacteraceae bacterium
GCCCGTCAAACAGTGCTCCATCTCGGCGGCCCACACCCTGGACGATATCGAGCAGACGCTGCGCGCCTGGGAAGAGAGCCTTGCCGGCCTGGCCGCCAGCCTGGAAAAACACGCTACGACGGGCGTCGCGTAAGAATGCCAATGGCCCCCGCGTGTTTGCATACACTTACCGAGCCGCGACCGTGAGGGAGCGGTCACAAACATCATGATTGTCATCGATTCTCACTTAGATCTCTCCTGGAACGCCCTCGGTTGGAACCGCGACCTTAACCAGACGGTCGCCGAAATCCGCGCCTCCGAAGCGGGCATGGCCGAAAAAGGGCGGGGCACCAACACCGTTTCGCTTCCCGAACTGCGCAAAGGGGAGGTCGCCATCTGCCTGGCGACCGTACTGGCGCGCGCCAAGCCCCGGGGCGACAGCTCGCTCGATTTCCGCACCCAGGAGATCGCCTGCGCCGTGGCGCAGGGCCAACTGGCCTATTACCGCGTACTCGAACGCGCCGGTAAGGCGCGCCTGCTGCGCGACCGCTCCGCCCTGCTGAAGCACCTGGCGGAGTGGAAGGCCGCCCCCGATACCACGCCGCTCGGCTTCATCCTCTCCATGGAAGGCGCCGACCCCATTCTCGATCCGGACCACGCCGCCGACTGGTGGGCGGATGGCTTGCGCGTCGTCGGACTGGCGCACTATGGTCCCAGCGCTTATGCGGTCGGCACTGGAGCCTCCGGCGGCCTCACGCCCAAGGGGCGCGAACTGCTGCGCCATATGGAAAAGCTGGGCATGGTGCTGGATGCCACCCACTTGTGCGACGAGAGCTTCTGGGAAGCGCTTGACCTGTTCCACGGCCCGGTGCTCGCCAGCCACAATAACTGCCGCGCCCTGGTGCCCGGCGACCGCCAGTTCAGCGATGCCCAGATCCAGGCCCTGATCGAGCGCGATGCCGTCATCGGCGCCGCCTTCGATTCCTGGATGCTCGTCCCCAACTGGACCCTCAAGACCGCCAAAGAGCTGCACGTCACCATGGAGAACGTGGTCGATCAGATCGATCACGTGTGCCAGATCGCCGGCACCACCCGGCACTCCGCCATCGGCAGCGATCTCGACGGCGGCTATGGCACCGAGCAGTCACCCGAGGACCTGGACACCATCGGCGACCTCCAGCAGATTGCGGTCCTGCTGCGCAAGCGCGGCTATCGCGAGCCCGATATCGCCGCCATCATGCACGGCAATTGGATCCGCTTCTTTGAGGGAGCCTGGTAGCCATGCTGACGCGAACCGGCTGCGAAGCGCGCCAGCAGCGCCTTCTGCGCGAAATGCAGGCCAACGGCTGGGATCTCTTCCTCACCAGCGACTACCGTACCGTCTACTACCTCACCGGCTGGCTCAGCGAGGCCGCCGTCCCCACCGTCTTCGCCTTCTGGTCCGATGGCGCCGGCACGCTGGTGGCCTCGGGCGAAGGTCCCTGGCTCGCCGGCGAGATCCTGCCGCTCGAGTTTTATTCCATCCAGCGCACCATCACGCAGCCGGCCCACGACGGCGCCGCGCGGCTGCGGGACGCCCTCGCGCGCCGCTCCGCGCCGGCTACTTGCGCCTTCGAACAGGCCGCCGTCCCCGGTCTCTTCGATGAGATGGTGCGCTCGCTTTGGCCGAAGGTGGCCGTCGCCGATGCCACCGCGACCATCCTCAAGCTGCGCAAAAAGAAAGAGAGCGATGAGATCGAGGAGATCCGCGAGAGCCTGCGCTACTGCTCCGCCGCCTACAGCGCCGCCAAACAGACCATCGCTCCGGGACGCACCGAGTTGGACGTCTACCTGGCCATGTACGGCGCCATCGTGCAAGCGGCCGGGACCGCGGTGGAATTTCTGGGAGATTTTGCCTGCGGCGAGCGCGGCATCTCCGGCGGCGGCCCTCCCACGCGCCGCGTGATCCAACCGGGCGATCTTTATATCCTCGATATCTTCCCGGCGCCCCACCTCTATTTCGGCGATGTCTGCCGCACCTTCGCCGTAACCACTCCCACCGATCGGCAACTGCGCGCCTGGGAACTGGTGCGCGGCGCGGTCCGCCTGGGAGAATCGCTGGTCAAGCCGGGCGTGCGCGCCCGCGACGTCTACGCCCAGGTCAAAGAATTTCTGGATGCCGACCCCGTCAGCGAGAAAAGCTTCTGGCATCACGTGGGCCATGGCATCGGCCACCGCGGCCACGAAGCCCCCCGCATCATCCCCGGCACCGACGATATCTTCGAGGTGGGGGATGTGATCACCCTGGAGCCGGGCGTCTATTCCCAAGCGCTCCAGGGCGGCATCCGCCTCGAAGACAATTACATCGTGCGCGAAGACGGCCTCGAAAACCTCTTCGACTTCCCCATGGAGCTCTGATACATGCGATTAGACGGAAAAGCGGCGATCGTCACCGGCGGCGCCAGCGGCATTGGCCGGGCCACTGCGCTCGAACTGGCCGCGTATGGCGCGGATGTGGCGGTTCTGGACCTGGCCGCTCCGGCACAATCCGCCACCCTGCTCGAAGAGATCGAAAAACTCGGCCGCCGGGCCATCTACTTCCACGGCGACGTGGGCGACCGCGCTACGATCTCCGAGTTGATTGAACAGACCGTCACTGGCCTGGGCCGCGTAGACATTCTGGTCAATAACGCCGGCATCAACATACGCAAGCCCCTGCTGGAGCTGGAAGTGGAAGACGTGGAAAAGGTCTGGCACGTGATCCTCTGGGGGACCTTCCATTGCAGCCAGTTGGCCGCGCGCCAGATGGTGAAGCAGGGGGAAGGCGGCTCCATCGTGAATATCAGCTCCGTGCACGCCTACCGTCCGTTCGCCGCCTCTACCGCCTACAACGGCGCCAAAGCGGCCATCAATCACATGGCCGCCACCTGGGCAGCCGAGCTGGCGCAGCACCGTATCCGCGTCAACAGCATCGAGCCCGGCTGGATCGATACCCCCGGCGAGCGCCGCACCTTCGCCAGCGAACTGTTGGAGAAGGAAGGAAAGAAGCTACCCCTGGGCCGCCTGGGCCAGCCCGAAGAAATCGCCCGGGCCGTCCGCTTCCTGGCGTCCGACGACGCTTCCTACATCACCGGGACGATTCTACGAGTAGACGGGGGCTTCATCCTGCCGCGCTAGTACTACCGTGTTACAGGATGCCAAGCCTGCCCCCGCCCGGGAACGTGCGGCTACACCTTCGGCAGGGGATAGCTGTTCCGATACGTCTTGGAGAGCAGCGCATTCGCTGCTTTGTCGTCGCCGAACGTTTCCTTTTGGGGATCGAAGCGCACCTCGCGATCCAGGTGCGTGACGATATTGCCCAGATGGCACAGAGTGGTGCTCAGCCGGCCGATTTCGACATCCGCATTGGGCCGCTTGCGGCTCTTGACGCACTCCAGAAAATTCAGTTCATGCGAGCCGCCGCTGTCCTTGACCACTTTCTCGACCTCGTTGCGCTTGCTATACACCTTCCAGCCGGTCCCGTCTACGATCAGCGTGGCGTCGGTGCCGTAAAATCCGGTGCCGGCGCGCGTGCCGTCGATCGGGTCCTGATCGCCGAAGCTGCGTAGTTCCCAGCCCAGCAGCAGATCGCCGAAATCATAGGTCAGTACCTGGGTATCGGGGACTTCCTTGGCATCTTTGAGCCAGTAGATGCCGCCGTGCCCGGAGATTCGGGTGGGCAGGCAGTGTTCGGTCTTCCGCAGTTTCTGGATGCCGGCGAGCGCCACATCCAGCATGTGTACGCCCTGGTTGCCGAGTTCGGTATTGCCGTAGTCCCAGAAGAAGCGCCAGGTGTAATGGAAGCGGTTGGGATTGAACGGCCGCTTGGGCGCCGGTCCCAGCCAGACGTCGTAATCGACGGTGGAAGGCGGCGCCTGGTCCGGAGGATTGCCGATGCTGGCCCGCACCTGGCACATCCAGGCCTTTACCAGGCACACTTTGCCGAGGGCTCCGGAAGCCACGTAGTCGGTGGCGCTGCGGAAATGCTCGATCGAGCGCCGCTGCGTTCCCACCTGCACGATGCGGTTGTACTTGCGCGCCGCATCGCGGATCATCTGGCCCTCATGGATGGTCTGCGAGAGCGGCTTCTCGACATAGACATCCTTGCCTGCTTGGCAGGCGGCCAGGGCGATGTGCGTGTGCCAGTGGTCCGGCGTGGCGATGATCACGCCGTCGATGCTCTTGTCGTCGAGAACCCGCCGGAAATCCCGCTCGGGCTGGGGATCCTTGCCTTGCGCTTTCCCCAGAACCGGGCCGATCTGGCCGAGAATCGCCGAATCCAGGTCACAGAAGGTCTTAATCTCCGCGCCGGCCTTGATCGCGCGCAGCGCATCGCCCTTGCCTTGATTGCGTCCGCCGATCAACGCCAGGGTCACGCGGTCGTTGGCGCCCCGCGCCCGCTCGGAAAGGTAGAGAAACGCCCCGGCCGTCGCCAGACCGGCATTGCGAGTAAAGGATCTACGATTTTCCATATCGCTGTGATTAGGATACCGCTTTCCCTCCGCCGCCGGCCCGCCC
>CAZMRK010000235.1:0-4994 GCA_964568355.1 uncultured Solibacteraceae bacterium
ACAAGCCGCTGGCGTACTTTTTCGACTGCGGCATTATCGTCAGAGGTCTGCTGGCGGTATGGCGGGAGACTCACCGGGACGAATTCCTGGAGGTGGCCGGAAGCTGCGCCCGCTCGATGGCGCGGGATTTTTCCGACGGGACCGGGGGCTTTCACCCGGTCCTGAGCCTACACGAAAAGGTGACGCTGGCTAACGATACCCAATGGTCGCGCAGCCCCGGCTGAAATAAACTAAAGTCAGCCCTGGCTTGGGTGGAAGCGGCGGACGCGGTGGGCGATGGAAAGCTGCGGGCATTCTACGAACGGCAGCTTCAATACGCGCTGGCCACTCACGAGAGGTTCCTGCCGGGTGACGAGAATCCTCATCGCGTGATGGACCGTCTGCACGCGTATAGCTATTTTCTGGAAGCTCTGCTCGTGGCCGATCGCGGCGCGGACTGCGCAGCCGCGATCCGCTTCGGCATTGACAGCGTGGCACGGTACCTGCGGGAAATCGCTCCCTCATTCGAGCGCTCCGATGTCTACGCGCAGTTGCTGCGAATCCGCTGCCTGGCCGCCTGGGCCGGTGTGACCCCGATGGACTACGAAGCGGCAGCCTTTGAAGCCGGACGGCTGGCGCTGTTCCAACTGGACGATACCGACGCGCGCGTTTGCGGCGGCTTTACGTTCGGCCGCAAAGGCAAAGTGGCGATTCCGCACATGAATCCGGTTTCCACCGGTTTCGCTCTTCAGGCACTGGTCTTCTGGGACCAGTTGCAGAGAGGAGAACCCGCTCCGCCTTCGCTGCTGCTGATCTGAGTTGGGAAGGACAGGAAGACAGCCTCAGGGCCGGCCCATGCCGGCCCTCGTGGCTTCTGATAGGTGGGAAATTCCTACTTTTCTTTGTTGACCAGCGGCACCACAGTTACTTTACCAGCCTCAATCGTTACCTGTTTGCGGATTTCTCCGAAAAGCGGAGAAGAAACATGCAGGTCGTAAGTGCCGGGTTTCAGCAACAGGCCCCCGCCAGCGTTGTTTAATTCGTCCACATAGCCGTAAAACTTGTCATTCAAGTAAAAGGCGCCCACGTCGCCGGTGGCTACGGACAGAAACGACTCCGGTTCTCCGCCACCCAACCGCAGACGGCCGAACGGCGGTTGTGGGACCTCCAGCTTCTTCAGCGAGAAGCGAACTTTCGTGGTCTTGCCCGGCTTCACGGTAACCTTGGTGCTGTAGTCCTCATACCGCGGGTCCTTCAGCGTTATTTCGACCTCGCCGGCAGGTACCGCATACTTCTCCGCTACAGTAAACCTCTCAGAGGGTCCCAGATATTTGCCATCCACGAAGACCCCGGCGTGTCCCGGTTTTCCAACGGCCTTGATATATCCTGTCTCCTGCGCCGCGAGTGGAAGCAGGGACAATCCCAAGGTAGCAGCGGTCAGAGCAAGTCGGGTTAAGTGGCTCAGTTTTTCATTCATCGATTGTTCCTCTGTCAAAATCCTCTTCTGCGGAAGTACGAAACATCACGTTTGGTCCAAAACAGAACAGCCCTCGTCTGTACCGCAGAAACGACCCCTATTGTACAAAAGCCGATACACACGCTTTTAATTGTCTTACGGAAAAAGATGTTTGAGCAATGCAAATAGATTCTTTTCCAGAATTTTTTTGTGACGGGTGGGTCCTTGAGAGTTCTAGATCCGAGACCGGCGCCGCCGCAGGATGGAGGCTACCAGATCCAAGCGGGGCGGACCCATCTGCACGAATTATCGTTTCGATGAAACGTTCGGGCTGCTGGATCACGCCACTTCTGGTGTATGAGCGCGCCCACTACGCCACGCTGGCACCTGCTGCTGCGGGCGCTCCGTTCGCGGAACTACAGACTCTTCTTCAGCGGCCAGATTGTTTCCCTGATCGGCACGTGGATGACGCGCGTAGCCACAAGCTGGCTGGTCTACCGTGTTACGGATTCCGCGTTCCTGCTGGGCTTTACCAGCTTCGCGAGCCAGATTCCGATCCTCTTCCTTAGTCCGATTGCGGGAGTTCTGGTGGACCGCTGGGATCGCCATCGCACGCTGGTGATGACGCAGGTACTCTCGATGATGCAGTCGTTCGCGCTTGCCGCACTGGCGTTGAGCGGCGTGATCACCGTTTGGGAGATCGTGGTCCTGGTGCTGTTTCAAGGCATTATCAATGCGTTCGATATGCCGGTGCGCCAGTCTTTCGTGATCCAGATGATCGACCGGCGCGAGGACCTGGGCAATGCGATCGCGCTGAATTCTTCGATGGTGAACGGAGCGCGGCTGGTGGGTCCGGCGGTTGCGGGCATGGTGATCGCCGGGGTCGGCGAGGGGTACTGTTTCCTGATCGACGGCTTCAGCTATCTGGCGGTGATCGTTTCGCTGCTGGCCATGCATGTGGAACGAATCGCCGCGCGGCCGGTATCCCGGCGAATTTCCAGCGAGATCAGTGAAGGATGGCAGTATGTGAAGGACTCGCATCCGATCAGCGCGGTGCTGTTGTTTCTGGCTCTGGTGAGCCTGGTGGGCATGCCGTACACCACGCTGATGCCGATATTCGCGGGCCCGATTCTGCACGGCGGGCCGCACACGCTGGGTTTCCTGATGGCCGCGGCCGGTGTGGGCGCGCTGACCGGCGCGATTACGCTGGCCATGCGTCCGAGCGTGCTGGGGCTGGGACGGGTGATCGTCTGGTCGGGCGCTACCTTCGGCGCCGGGCTGATCGGGCTCGGGCTTTCGCGCCATCTGTGGCTCTCGCTGCTGTGCATCGCCGCCGCCGGCTTCGGCATGATGCGCCATATGGCCTCCAGCAACACGATTTTGCAGACCATCGTGACGGAGGACAAGCGCGGGCGTGTGATGGCTTATTACTCGCTGGCGTTCCAGGGTATCGCGCCGTTCGGAAGCCTCGCGGCGGGGGCCATCGCGGCCAGGATCGGAGCGCCGTGGACGATTCTGAGCGGAGGGATTTTCTGCATTGCAGGCGCGACGGCGTTTGCGCTGAACCTGCCGCGGCTGCGGCGGTTCGTGCGCCCGATCTACGCGGAGTTGGGCTTGCTGCCGCCGCTACCGGTGTCGGCCGAGACGGAGTGAATTGCGTCGACGAGAGCATCGACGCTGCACGCTGAAGCGTGCGCTACGGGGACTGGGGCATATTGCGGGCCGCTGCGGCTGTGGTTCCTAATAATAAGTATGGAACAGCGAAAACTTGGATCCCAGGGAGCCATTGTCTCGCGCATGGGACTCGGCTGCATGGGAATGAGCGAATTCTATGGCGAGCGGAACGACGAGGAGTCGGCTGCCACGATTCTGCGAGCGCTGGAACTGGGCATTTACTTTCTGGATACCGCGGATGTCTACGGCATCGGCGACAACGAGGAACTGGTAGGAAAAACGATTCGCGGGCGCCGCGACCAGGTATTTCTCGCCACAAAATTCGCGAATCTCCGCAAGAAAGACGATCCTTCGTTTTGGGGGATCAGCGGCAAGCCGGAATATGTGAAGTCCGCGTGCGATGCCTCACTCAAGCGGCTGGGGGTCGATCATATCGATTTGTATTATCAGCACCGGGTGGATCCCGAGACGCCGATTGAAGAGACGGTCGGGGCCATGGCAGATCTGGTGAAGGCGGGGAAGGTACGCTATCTCGGGCTTTCCGAAGCTTCGCCGGCGACGATCCGGCGGGCGCACAGGGTGCACCCGATTACGGCGCTCCAGACCGAATACTCGCTGTGGGAGCGGCATGTCGAGGCGGAGATTCTGCCGGCCGTCCGGGAGCTGGGAATCGGCTTCGTGCCCTACAGCCCGCTGGGGCGCGGATTTCTGACGGGCCGGTTCACGAAACCGAGCGATTTTGGGGCCCAGGATTTTCGCGCGGCACGGTATCCCCGGCTGGCCGGCGATGCCTTCGAGAAGAATCAGGTGCTGGTGGCGCGGGTCCGGACGATCGCGGAGCGTCTCGGCGTGACGGCCGGACAACTGGCACTGGCATGGGTGCTTTCGAAAGGCGACGACGTGGTGCCAATTCCGGGAACCAAACGCCGCAAATACCTGGAGGAGAATGCCGCGGCAGCGGAGATCCGGCTGCGGCCCGAGGAGATTGCCGAACTGGAGGCCGCCGTGCCTCAGGAGGAAGTCGTGGGAGAACGATACGCGGCAGCGAACCTGAAAACGATTGACCGCTCGGCCTGACAGGAAACGGACGCGCAGGCCATGGCGATCCACCACCTGCAAAAGGTGGTGGATCGCCGTGCTGGAAAGAAATCGGATCTCAAGCCCAGCCACTCTTGTTTTTCATTGCTTTGTAAACCACAGCACACGGTATAGATAAACTTCTTGACGCGCTACCATATATTGGGCCATGATTTCAGAGTGCAAGACGCCGAGGAGCTAACATGAGTGCGAATACCGAACTGTTGACAACCAAAGAAAAACTCACAAAAACCAAGGCCGGAGTCGCCTTTCCTCGCTATTTTACGGCCAAGCTGGAGCCAGGAAAGACGCCTTACGACGAAATTCAATGGGAGACTCGCACCGCCTCCATCGGCAATGACAAAGGCGCCACCATCTTCGAGCAGCGCGATGTGGAGGTGCCGGTCGACTGGTCGCAGACGGCGACCAATATCGTTGCCAGCAAGTATTTCTATGGCAAGCTGGGGTCTCCGGAGCGGGAGACCAGCGTCGCGCAACTGATTCAGCGGGTGGTGGACTCGATCACCGATTGGGGACTGAAGGGCGGCTATTTCCGCACTCCCGAAGACGGCGAGAATTTCCGCGCGGAGTTGGCCCACCTGACGCTGACCCAGAAGGCCTGCTTCAATTCTCCGGTCTGGTTCAACGTGGGGGTGAAGGAGACCCGCGGCTATGGCTGGATCTTCGACGAGAAGGCAGGCTCCATCCAGAAGCTGGAATCCGGGGTCATGCGGCCGCAGTGCTCGGCATGTTTCATCGTTTCGGTGAAGGACTCGCTCGAATCGATCCTGGATCTGGCCAAGACCGA
>CAZMRK010000236.1:0-9598 GCA_964568355.1 uncultured Solibacteraceae bacterium
GTCATGCGCCACAGGCGCTCGCGGTAGAAGTTGTCCTCGAACAACGGAAGCAGGTTATCCACCGGGCTTAGCCGGTGCGGCGTGGCTCCGCGGAACAGATAGACTCGCGCCGGCACCAGCGCGCCCGTATCGGCATTCCGCACCTCGATCGTAAGCGATGCGGCGTGGTTCGGACGCAAACTCGAGTCCTGCTCCTGTGAGAACGACGCCAGACACAGGACTAGAGCTGCTGCAACGAGCCAATAATTCCCCAAACCCATCTCCTGAACCGCGCTGCGGCAGGGGTTCGCGAAACGGCGATCCATGCCTGTGCTGCGGCAGGCCACCAGATTACCAGATCACCCCCCGCCCGGGCGTGTTATGATTGCGGAACCCGGATACCAGGAGTTCGCTGCATGAAATCAAAAAAGTCCAGATTGGCGGGTCTGAACCGCCGTGAAATGTTCCTCGCCGGCGGGGTCGCTGCCGGTTTGCTGGGCCCGCGTTCCGCGCGTGCCGCCGCACGCCTTCCCGTCCGCGCCGGCGGGCCGGAAGTGTACTCGAAATTTGGGGTCAAGCCGTTCATCAACTGCACCTCCACCTACACCATCAACGGCGGCTCCGCCATGCTGCCGGAAGTGATTGAGGCGATCAACGGCGCTTCATACTACCCGGTGAACCTGGACGAGTTGATGGAGGGCGCGGGCAAGCGCATCGCCGAATTGCTGCAGGCAGAAGCCGCCATGGTCAGTTCCGGCACCGCCGGCGCCATGACCTGCGCCACGCTGGCCTGCATCGCCGGGGGCGATCCCGAAAAGATGCAGCAGCTTCCCGACACCACCGGTCTCAAGGGCGAGGTCATCGTGCCGCGCTGGTCGCGCAGCGTGTACGATCACGCCGTCCGCTCCACGGGCGTCAAAATGATCGAGGTCGAGACTCTGGACGACCTCGAACGGGCCTTCAGCCCGCGCACCGCCATGGCCACCGGTCAGATCAACCTGGCCGCCGACGGCAATCCCTTCACCCTGGAGCAGTACGTTGCCGCCGCCCACAAGCGAGGCGTTCCGGTTGCCATGGACTGCGCGGACCGCCTGCCGCTGGTGCCGAATCCGTATCTCTCCCGCGGCGTCGACCTGGTCGCCTACTCCGGCGGCAAGATCATCCGCGGGCCGCAGACTGCCGGCGTTCTGCTCGGCCGCAAGGACCTGGTCGCCGCTGCCTTCATGAATAGTGCGCCTCATCACGCATTTGCGCGTGCTCTCAAGGTCAGCAAGGAAGAAGTCGTCGGCATGGTGGCGGCCATCGAGTTGTTGCGCAGCGGCAAGCGCAGCCGCGACGCCGAGGATGCGGAATGGCGCGCCTGGTTCCGGCATATCGCGGATACGGTATCCAAGGTCTCCGGCGTCTCGGGCCAGATCGTCGAACCCAAGGACAAGCAGTATTACCCTACGATGAAGATCTCCTGGGACCCGCAAAAACTCGGCATCACCGCCGGTGAGGTCGGCAAACTGCTGCTTGACGGCGAGCCCCGCATCATGACCCACGCCGGTCTCGGGGAAGCGCCGCAATCGAGCGAGATGTCCCTTCGCCCCGCGGCCCTGTGGCCCGGAGAATACAAGCTGGTGGCCGAGCGCCTGTATGAGATCTTCCGCGCCTCCCCCGGACCGCGGCCCAAGGCGGAATACGCGCCGCCGGCCGGGAACGTGGCCGGGTTGTGGGAAGCCGAGATCCAGTTCACCGCCACCTCGACGCGCCATACCTTCTATCTCGATCCCGACGGCAACCACGTTAGCGGCCAGTACACCGGCCGGCTGATCAGGGGCCCCCTCAAAGGCCACATCGACGGCAACAAGGTCGAGTTCTCGAGCAGCGGCCGCATCGAGGGAACATCCCTCCACTACACCTACAAAGGGACCTTCGACGGCTCGCGCATGTCGGGCACCGTGAGCTTGGGCGAATACGGGATGGCCAGCTTCACCGCTACCCGCAAAGCCTGAGGCCGGTTTGTCGCGAGGGGGCGGCAATCTGGCCGAGGTGCACCGCCCTTGGTGGTTTTCAACCGCCCGAATTCACCTGGCGCCGCATAGAAGCGCCAATATATCAATCACTTAAGAATGGCCTCCCAGTTGCCTCAATGAGGCTGGAAGTCTGGGAGGTCTTATGAATCGAGTGGCGCAGATCGTACGGACCAGGTTGGCGATACCAGCCCTCGCCTTTGGCGTGGGGCTCTTGCTCCTGCAACCGGTCGCAGCACTGGCCCAGCACGGTGGAGGGGGACGAGGCAGGGGAGGCGGAGGTGGAGGCGGAAGTAGAGGTTTCTCAGGCCGTTCCTTCTCAGGCGGTGGGGGACGTGGTTACTCTGGCCACTCCTTTTCGGGTCGCGGCTACTCCGGTGGCGGCTACTCGGGGCGCGGCTACTCCAATCGCGGCTACTCCGGTCGCGGCTACTCTGGCGGCGGATACTCGGGGCGCGGCTATTCCGGTCCGTCTTATTCCGGCCGCGGATATTACGGCCACGGACACGGTTATTCCGCCCCGTACTATTCAGGCCGCGGCTACCGGGGCGGCTACGTGCCTGGGCGCTTCTACTCCGGCCGGGGCTACTATTACGGCGGACGCTTCTACGCACGGCCTTACTTCGGCTTCGGCCTCGCGATTCCTTTCGGCTGGGGCTACGATTTGGGTAACGGCTGCGGCTACTATGACGGTTACGGCTACTGGCAGCCGGCTCCCTGCTATCCCGACGCCTATGACTACGGCTACGGCTACTGATCCCTGTGTTTTGGCGGCGTAGCGTAGGCCCAATAGGAAACGACGCTGCAAACGGGGACTGGCATGAATTTCGCCGCATTTGCGAAATTCGTTGCCTCTCCCCGTTTTTGCCCTCCAGAAATCAATCCTGCCGCGTCACCCGCACTACCACATCCTGCCGGAATGGGCGCAGATCCAGACGCGCTGTTTTGCCTCCTTCGATTTGTATGGCCGGCGAGTATTCCCCGCTGACCGGCGAATACAGGCTCACCGAGTAGCGCCCCTCCGGGAGCCGCAGCGCCAACGGTCCCGAGATCGTCTCCCCTGCCTGTGCGTCGGTTACCTCCCTTGCATCCGCCAGATAGCCGGCGTAATCGCGGCCGGCCACTGCCAGGCCGGAGGCGACCAGATTCCCCGGCTTCTCCGCGATCCAGCCGACATCCGGGTGAGCGTGAATGAAATCGAAGCTGGCCATGAATTCGGAGAGGTGCTTCATCCAGGCGCGAATTCCCGCGCGCGAAGCGGCGGTCCCCGTTTCGGTTCCGACGGTAATCGAGAAATCGATGTAATCGTAGTGCGCGCCGTTTAGCAGCGCGGTCCAGGCCCGCTTGCGGTGGATGGTCCAACCGGTGACATCGCGGTACATGCTGGCCGCATTGTCCTCGTCGTGAACCATCGGCTTGGTTTCCACCTGCACCGCTCGCGTAAAGGCGGCCAGTTCGGCCAGCATCATCTCTTTGGACATGAAGTTGCCCATCTGGTAGGATTTGCCGCGATAGATCGTATTCGGCAGGGGATGCACGTTGACGATATCTACCAGGCCGCCCGAGAACGTCTGATCGTAAGGGAAGGCGAACTTGGGGGAGTAGTGGAAGGCCTGCTGGCCCGCAATGAGGTGCGTTCGCCCCACTTTCCGCATCTCCTCGCGTATGGCGCGGCCCATATATGCCTGCCATTCGTCCACCTCGGCAGTGCGGGCGTGCCCGGCCACATCGCCTCCGGGCTCGTTGCAGATCTCGTAGTACACGTTATCGAACCCGCTGGTTTCCCGGATGATCTTGCGCGCGTATTGCTCCTGGCGGCGTACCAGTTCCTTGTCCCGCAGGGTGAGATATTCGGGCCACTCGATGTTTCCGACCCCCTGCCGGTTGTTCTTGGACCGAAAAGGATTGAGCGCCCAGATGTTGTCCGCATAGGTGTTGCTGAACAGCGTCAGTTCCACGACGATGCCCTGGTCCGAAGCGAATTCCAGAAATCGCTTCAGCCGCTCGAAGTACTCCGGATTCCACTGGTCCAGGTCGTAGACCGGTTCGCCATCCATCGCCTTTCCCGGGCCGGTGCGGACGAAAGGCGCGATATAGTCCGGGGACTCCGGTTTGCAGGGCGAAGCTGGATTACGCGCGCTCTGCAGTTCCCGAAAGAGCAGAAATGTGCGCGTCAACGTCATCTTCTGGCGCGAGGCGTCTTCCAGGTATTTCCGGTAGTTGAATGGCCGGTTGATGACACACCCGTAGTGCTCCGTGGCCGTCACCAGGACCAGTGGCTTGCCCCGGAAGAGGAAATACCGGGGATTCTCCGGGTGAATGCGAATCGGCTCCTGCGCCCAGGCCGTTATGGCGAACGCAATCAGGAATAGCATCCGGCGGCGATCTCTCACGTCGCGGATTGTTACACATTTCGGGGCCTATGGGAACGGAGAAAATACAGTACAATGACCCGTTCGGCCCGGTCCGCGGTGGCCGGCCGCCCAGGTCAGCAAAGACAAATAGCGGATGTGGTGGAAGGCATTCAACCTGGCCTGCCTGTTATTCGCCGGCTGTGCGGCGGCGATTTCCCAGGAGGACCTCGGCCGGCTTTACGCGGAGGCGCAGGCCGCGCAGAATGCGGGCGATCTGGCTACCGCCGCGCGTAAGTATGAAGCGATCGTCCGCCTGCGGCCCGACATGGCCGAAGCCCATTCCAACCTCGGAAATCTCTACTACCAGCAGGGCGACGCGGCGCGGGCCGGCGCCGCCTATCGCAAAGCCATCCAGCTCAAGCCGCAGCTTGCCGGACCGCACTTCTTCCTGGGCGTGATCGCCTTCAACCAGCACGATTACGCGGCCGCTCTGAGTCACTTGAGCCGGGCCTCCCGTCTGGATTCCCGGAATGCGTTGATTTCCTCCTACCTCGGCTATACCCAGTACGCCAGGGGTTCTTATGCGGAAGCGGCGGCCGCGCTGGAAAACGCCGCCGAGATCGAAGGGCGCAACATCGACGTACTTTACATGCTCGGCAAGTCCTATGGGCACCTGGCCGGCGAAGCTTATACGCTCCTGCAAAAGAAGTTCCCCGAGGCCGCCTATACGTATCTGGCCCGCGCGCACTTTTTCGAAGCGGAGCAAAACTGGAAATCCGCGGCGGGGCAATACGGCATGGCTTTGGAGAAATTGCCCGGCAACGCGCGGCTGCGTGAAAAGCAGGCCGAAATGGCGGCCCGATCCCCGGCTAAGCCGGAGATCGCCAATCCGGCACGTTGGGACGATCTCGTCGACGGTTCGCTGGCATACTTGTATGCCCCGCCGGCGGGACCGCGCATCGGCCGGGAGATCGCCGCACGCCGCGCCCGGATCGGGAGTCTGAAGCCGGCGGGTCCGGATCCGGACCGCCGCCTGTACCTGACAGCGGAGAGTTATCAGATTCTCTCCTACCTCGCCGGATTGCAGGTTTTCGAAATTGACCCGCAATCCTATCGGGCACACCAGATTCGCGCACAACTGCTGGAGACTTCCGGCAAGGACGAGGAAGCCGTCGCAGAATACCGCCGCGCGCTTGAGCTAAAGCCCGATCTTCAGAATGTACATTTCGCGATCGGCTCCCTCTATTGGAAAGACCGGCGCCTCGAAGAAGCCCGTGTGGAACTCGAGGAGGAACTGCGTCTGAATCCGAACCATCCGCAGGCGCTGTACGAGCTGGGGGATATCCTGACCGGGGCGGGCAAGGCCAGGGAGGCCGAGGCGCACTTTCGGAAGGCGGTGAAGCTGGAGCCCAAAATGGCCGAAGCGCACTTCGCGCTGGAAAAGATTTACACGCAAAACGGGCAATACCAGCAGGCGGTCGATCATCTGCGCAAGGCCCTGGAGATTGACCCGTCCGATCCCACTCCGCACTACCGGCTGGCCGCCATCTATCGCAAAATGGGCCGCAACCAGGAAGCCGAAGAAGAACTGAAGATCTTCAGCCGGCAGCGCACCGCTCGCGACAAGCCCGAGTAACGATCGTCACGGCTGTTCGATCGCAAGATAGCGGTCAACGCCGGGATGGTCCACGCTTTGCTGCCTGCCGTCCGGCCAGCGAATCTTCACCTGGTCCACCTTGCCGCATTCCCCCAGGCCGAAGTGCACGCGTGGATCGTTTCGCGAGAGATAGCTGCCGCCGTTGCGCACGGTATCGAACTGAGTCTGCCCGCACGCTTCGATCCGAAACTGCGCCCCGATGGCATCCCGGTTCGCCCGCTTGCCGCGCAGACGGAATCCGGCCCAGTGATGGGAGCCCGGCGAGCGATTCTCCAGCAGCACAGGCGTTCCCGCGATCGGCAGTACCACCAGATCGATCTTCCCGTCGTCGTTGAAATCTCCAGCCGCACCGCCGCGGTAGGATTGCCTGGGCACACTGGCGGTTGCCTCCGGAAGCAGCCGCAAACCGCTCCCTGAATTAGCGAAAACCGCCACCGGTTGAAAATAGCTGGTGGTGGGCAGCAGGCCCGCATTGGGGTAGACATGCCCGTTCGCCATCCAGAGATCCTTGCGGCCATCGTTGTCGAAATCTGCGAATCCGCAGGCCCATCCCACCCAGGGCATCGTGGCCGTGCCCAGCCCTGCCCGCGCCGACACGTCTTCAAATAGGCCGGATTGCTGCTGCTGGAACAAGGGGAAATAGTCTTCCGAAAAGGTAGTGGTCAGCAGATCAAGCCGGCCCTTGCCCCGGATGTCGCCGATCGCCACCCCCATGTTCGATTGGGTTCGCCCGTCGGCGTTAAACGCGACTCCGCTCATAAGCCCCGACTCCTGAAAGGTACCGTCGCCCTGGTTCAGGTACAGGTAGTTCGGGTCCGAGTCGTTGGCCACGAAAATGTCCATGCGGCCGTCCTGGTTGAAGTCGTCGAATACCACGGTGAAGCCGTGCAATAGCGCCGAGTCCCGCACTCCGGCTTTTTCGGTTACATCGGTGAAGGTCCCGTTCCCGTTGTTGCGATAGAGAATGTCGGCTTCGCCTTTCAGCCCTTGCGGGCCGCAGAAGCCCGGGACTCCGCGGTAGCGGCAGACCGGCGCCGGGCCATCCAGGTGGAGCACGTCGAGCGATACGTACCCCGCTACATACAGATCCAGGTTGCCGTCTCCGTCGTAGTCTCCGAAGGCGCTGCCCGTGTGCCAGGCGATTTTCCGGCTCAGCCCGGCGGCGGTTCCGACTTCCGTGAACGTGCCATTGCCGTTATTGCGATAGAGCAGATCGCGGCCGATGCTGGTGACCAGGATGTCCGGCAGGCCATCGTTGTTGAAATCCGCCGCATTGGCGCCTGTTCCCCAATAAGGATTGGCGAGTCCGGCGCGCGCGGTCACGTCCTCGAAACGGCCGCTGCCCAGGTTGCGATACAGGTATACGGCGCCGTCGCGTGACGGCGGAATCTGCCCCGCCACGATGCGCTTCAGGTCTTCCAGATCCGAGCCGTTGACAATCAACAGATCCAGGCGGCCGTCGTTGTCGTAATCCAGCCAGGCGGCCCCGGAGCCGTTGGCCTCGGGAATCCAATTTTTGGCGGGCGAACCGCAGCGCATGACCGCGCGGATTCCGCTTCGCGCAGCCACATCCTGGAACGCGATGGAAGAGGCGGTGTAGGAGAGCGCTGCTGTTGCGGCCACAGCCAGCGCGCCCGCCGCCAGATAGCCGAGCCGTTTCACTGAGCCCGGTACTTCGCGAAAAGCGCGAAGTGCTGTTGTGCTTCGTCGCGATTGCCTTGTTTGGCCAGCAGGAGCGCCAGGCGATAATGCGCTTCGGCATTGTGGGATTCTGCGGCTACGGCCTCCCGCAGCAGCCGTAGAGCTTCTCCCGATTGCCCTTGCCCGGCTAACGCAGTTGCCAGTTTCACCTTGCCCTGTGCCCATGCCGGTTGGCGCTCCAGGGCCGCCCGGAGATAGGGCACCGCCTCGGCCTGGCGTCCGCTGCCCAGGTACAGCACGCCCAGATTGTAATAGGGCCATTCGGACTTTTTGGGCTGGTTCTGTTCCAGGGTGATGGCTTTTCGATAGGCCTTTTCCGCCTCTTCCCGCCGTCCCAACGCCTCATAGGTCTGGCCGAGCTGATTCTGCGTTCGGACGCTCGTGGGGTCCAGGTCGAGGGAGGTCTGGAACGCCGCCAGCGCCCCGGGAGCATTGTCGGTGGTGAAGTACAACCGGCCCAGGTAATAGAAGGCTTCGGGATCGTGGGGCGCGAGCGCCACCGCCTGTTTCAGTTCGGCAATCGCATCGCCCGGCTTGCCGAGCATGTATTGATCCATCCCCACAATCTTGTGGGCCGCCGCGCTGGCGGGGTTTTGCTTCAGGTAAGCGGAAGCCAGTTCCAGACACTCGCGGTATTTGCCGGCGTTGAACAGCGCGACCGCGTGCTGTAACGGATGCGTGGGATTTTCGGAGACAGCCGGCAAGCTCCAGAAAGCGAAGACCAGCAGCGCCCGAAAAACCATACCAATTAACATACACCGGGAGAGCCCCCCGGTTAGAAATTGAACTTCAGCGCAAACTGGCCGTTGCGAGGACCATTTGCCTGGCTGGTCACCTGCCCAAAATTCGCGTTATTCACATTAGTGGCCGGACCGCCGAAGACTACGCGATTGAATCCATTGAACATCTCAAACCGAAACTCCAGGTTCATCTGCTCGTGAATGGTGGTCCGCTTCATCAGCCCGAAATCTTCGTTAAACGTGGGGAATCCGCGGGCATTCGGCAGGATTTGCGCGGATGTGCCGAACTGTCCGACCGCCGGGATGCTGAAGGCCCCGATGTTGAGTAACACCTGCTTATTGGGGTCGAACCCGGATTTGGACACCAACTCCGGCTGCTGGCCCGGGACGGAGTTCGGTGTATTGCCGGAGTTGAACAGCGGCAGGTTGTTGTTGGCGCTGATCTGGATTGGGGCTCCGGCCTGGTAGGTCAGGATGCCGTTGACTTGCCAGCCGCCCAGTATCTTTCCGGCCGCGCCTCCGGTATTGAGCAGCGGTTTGCCCGGACCGATCGGCAGTTCGTAGTTGAACGCCGTCACCAGTCGATGGGGCACATCGAATACGGCCAGGGCCTTTTCGAGCTTGCGGTTATAGTTGTCGCGCGCGCCGGGCGAGAAGAAGGCGCCCAGCGCCGAGCTGGAATCCGTCAGCGTCTTGCTCCAGGTGTAGGAGGCCATCAACCAGAGGCCCTTGGAGAAGCGCTTTTCCAGCTTCGTCTGCAGCGACTGATAGGTCATATTTCCGATGTTGGCTGAATTCAGGTAGCCGACGTCGAGGTACTGCGGAAACGGGCGCAATCGCTGCGCCAGCGAGCCTTCAAAGGTAGAGTAAGGGGCGCTGTAACCTGCCGCCGCCACGGCCGGGGCCGAGATGTCCTGGTTCAACAGGTTCCCCAGGCCGAGATAGGCCGGGTTGACCTGGTTGATATTCACCGCGCCGGTATTCAGGCGCGTGGATTTCGAACCTACGTAGGCCACGTCCAGCACCCTGGTGGAGGTCATCTGGGTCTGGACCGTGAAATTCCAGTCCTGCCGGTACATCGGCTTGGAGGCGTTATCCCACCACCTGCTCGCGCCCTGGCCCACGTTCAGCCCCGCATCGATAAAGGGCGGA
>CAZMRK010000237.1:0-3090 GCA_964568355.1 uncultured Solibacteraceae bacterium
TGTGGTGAATATGACCAGTTCCAGCGGCGGCGCCATTGAGATTCTGCGCAAGCCCAAGCGTGTCGTCATCTCCACCACCAAGAGCGGTACGGAAAAGAACGCCACCGTCTTCGCCCGCTATTGGGTCGAGGCGCTGCGCGATCCCGCTGCGGACACCGACAAGAATGATTCCATCTCGGCCCTGGAAGCCTTCCGCTATGCGGAGCGTAAGACTGCTGCTTTTTACGACACCCAGAAGCGCTTGGCGACCGAACATCCCGTGCTGGAAGACACCGGCAAGGGCGAAGCCGTCAAAGATCCCACTCCGGCCAACGGCGAGGGACTGCTCGCCGCCACCTTCCCGGTACTGCGCCTGGGTGCCGCCGCCAATGCTGCCAAGGATCCCGCCAAGCAGCAATTGCTCGCCAAACGCGAACAGATCGAGCAGCAGATCGACAAACTGAAGTACGAGAAGGCCGCTATGCGTGCCGAAGATTACAAACAGCAACTCTCCGCGCTGCTGCTCGAACTGGCCCGCACGCAGGAGGAGCTGGAGAAGTGAAAGCGGCGATTCTGCTGCTGTGCGGCGCGTTGTCGCTCGCGGCCCAGACTCTCGAACAGGCGGAGACACTTTGGAAGCAGCACCGCTACGACGACGCCAACAACGTCTTTCGCGCCCTCGAAAAGGCCCAGCCCCGTAACCCCGATTACAAAGTGCGCTGGGGCCGCCTCCTGCTGGAGCGCTTCAATCCCGGCGATGCCGCCAAGCTGTTTCAAGAGGCGCTGGAGATCAAAAAAGATCACGCCGGGGCTCTGTTGGGCCTGGCCCTGGTGGCGTCGGGCGGCTATGAAAGCCGCGCCGTCGAGCTGGCCCACAAAGCCCTGGCCGCCGACCCGCACCTGCTCGAAGCCCAGGAGCTATTGGCCCGCCTTGCCCTCGAAGACGGCGACCCGAAGCGCGCCATCGAAGAGGCCGACCGCGCCATCGCCATGTCGCCCAAGGCTTTCGATGCCATGTCCGTTCGCGCCACCATCGATTGGATGAACGACCATCCCGATACCCCCTGGATCGACAAAATCCTGCAGCAGGATCCGCACTACGGCAAGGCCTATGAGACGGCCGGACATTTCTTTGTCATCAATCGCCGCTATGAGGAAGGGATTGCCTTCTATCGCAAAGCGATTGCCATCGAGCCCGATCTCTGGAGCGCTCGCGCCGAGCTGGGAATGAACCTGATGCGGCTGGGCCAGGAAGAGGAGGCCCGCCGCCAGCTCGAACAGTGCTATGAAGCTCACTATCGCAACGCGTTGGTGCGCAACACCCTGGTCCTGATGGACAGTTACAAGAATTACGTCACCTACAAGACCGATCGCACCATCCTGCGCCTGGAGAAGAAGGAGGCCGGTGTTCTCCGCCCCTACTTCCAGGAGGAGCTCAACCGCGCTCTGGATACCTACGACCGCAAGTACAAGATCAAGCTGGACCGTCCCGTACAGGTGGAGGTCTATCCCAACCATCCGGATTTTGAAGTGCGCACCCTCGGCCTGCCCGGGCTGGGCGCGCTGGGAGTCACCTTTGGTTACATCGTGGCCATGGACAGCCCGTCGGCGCGCAAACCCGGCAGCTTCCACTGGGCCAGTACCATGTGGCACGAGTTGAGCCACGTCTATGTGCTGGCAGCCACGAAGCATCGCGTGCCGCGCTGGTTTACCGAAGGGATGGCTGTCCACGAAGAGACCGCCGTCTCCCCGGAGTGGGGCGATCGCCTGGACCCCGACGCCATCCTGGCGATCAAGAATAAGAAGCTCCTGCCCGTGGCGGAGCTCGATCGCGGCTTCGTGCGCCCCTCCTACCCCAGCCAGGTTGTGGTGTCTTATTTTCAGGCCGGCAAGATCTGTGACTACATCAAGACTAAATGGGGCTACGACAAACTCCTGGCCATGATGTATGATTTTGCGAACGGCCAGGACACGCCGGCAGTCATCCAAAAAGAATTGGGTTTGAAGCCAGAAGATTTTGACAAGGAGTTCCTGGCTTCCCTGGAAGCCCAGACCAAATCCCAGGTGGAAGGTTTCGAGAACTGGCAGAAGAAGATGCGTCAGGTGGCGGAGCTTACCCGTGCCAGGAAGTTCGACGAGGTGATCCGCGAAGCCGCGGCCGCCCGCGATCTCTACCCCGACTACGTCGAAGGCGGTAACGCCTACCAGTTTCTGGCGGATGCCTACGTGGAGAAGGGCAACAAGGCGGCTGCCATCGCCGAGCTTGACCGCTACGCCAAAATGGGTGGCCGCAACCCGGCGACCCTCAAGCAGTTGGCCGCGCTCCAGACCGAGGCAGGCAATAAAAAAGCCGCCGCTGCCGCGCTCGAACGCCTGAACTACATCTTCCCGCTCGATTCCGACGTCCATCAGAAGCTGGGTGACCTCTGGCTCGACCAGGGCAACGTCGCCGGAGCAATTCGCGAGTACCAGGCCGTGGTAGCCGGCAAGCCGCTGGATCCGGCGGCCTCTCACTTCAATCTGGCCAAGGCCTACCGGATGGCCAACCGGGACGGCGAGGCCAAAGACGAACTCTTGTTGGCCCTGGAAGCGGCCCCCGGATACAGGCCGGCTCAAAAGCTATTGCTGGAACTTTCCAAATAGAACGGAAACCTTCATGTCTACAGTGGTGACGCCCCAATTCGAACCCGAGGTATTGAAGAGCCGGATCGAGCGGTTTCGCGAGGTCCAGGCCGAGATTGTCCGGCAGGTCCGGCGCGTGATCGTCGGCCAGGAAGAGGTCCTCGAACAGGTCATGATTTCCCTGTTCGTCGGCGGCCATTGCCTCATTACCGGCTTGCCGGGAACTGCCAAAACGCTCCTGGTCCGCACCATGGCGCAAACCCTGGGGCTGGTCTTCAAACGCATCCAGTTCACCCCCGACCTGATGCCCTCCGATATCACCGGCACCGATATCATCGAGGAAGATCCCACCACCGGTCATCGCACCTGGACTTTCGTTAAAGGACCCATCTTCGCCAACATCCTGCTCGCCGACGAGATCAATCGTACTCCGCCCAAAACCCAGTCGGCTTTGCTGGAGGCCATGCAGGAGCTTTCCTGTACCGTGCG